>NZ_JBEZND010000002.1:0-351266 GCF_040706415.1 Streptomyces sp. NPDC048106
CAGCACCTGCTGGCCACCTGGACCGGCACTTGCCCCACCTGCCGACAACCCACCCCATGGCAGCCCTACGACACGACCTAACAAAGCACTACTAGGAGCATGGACCGCGGTAACAGGCACGGGTGCCGCCCCGGAGTGGGCGGCACCCGTGCGGTGGGTGTCAGGCGGTGCCGGTCACGCCCAGGGCGAGCCCACCACCCAGCTGGTGTCGTCGCTCCAGGACGTGGCACTGTCCCACGTGTTGGAGCCGCCGTTGCTCGCGAGGTAGACGGTGTAGTTGAAATGGCGCAGGTACTTGTCGGTGTAGTTGACGGACTGGAAGGAGTACCCCTGCCCGTTGTGCCCGGTCTGCGGGCAGAAGGTGGCGTCCTGCGCGAACTGCGAGGTGCCGTCGTTGGTGTTGAGCTGGAGTTTGAAGTTGCTGTGGCGCAGGTACTGGCCCGAGTCGTTGGCGGACTCGAAGGACACGCAGGAGCTGTTGGCCAGGCCGGCCCGCACCACCCAGGTCGCGTCGCCCTTGTCGGTGGCGGTGCTGGAGGAGGTGACCGGGGCGATCACCACGTTGCTGTCCGCAGCGTCGTGCTGGATGTAGTCGGAGGTGCAGCAGGAGGTGGTGGCCCGCAGCGAGATCTTCGAGCCGGGGGTCAGTGAACCCGAGCCGGTGGACGAGCCGTTGCCGTAGCCGACGGAGGTGATGTTGGCCTGTACGGCGTTCTCGGTGGCGTCGGAGGGGTAGCCCGAGGTCATCACGCCCTCGTAGAACGTTCCCGCCGCACCCTTGCTGTTGTCGCCGCCGATGCCCAGGATGATCGCCCCCTCCTTGTGCATGGGGTTGTAGCCCGAGACGTTGGGGCGCGCGCCGCTGTAGTAGGTCGACAGGCCTCCGGACGCCGCGTTGCCGCCCCGGATGGCCCACTGGTTCGGGCCGCCCTTGACGATGGCGGTCTGATACCTGTTGCTGACGCTGGGGTCGTTGGCGTTGTAGCCGGCGTTGACGCCGGAGAACAGGCCGTTCTCCAGATCCGCCATGATCCACGGCCCGTTGCCCGAGCCGTAGCCCCAGACCTTGATGTTGCCGAAGTAGATGGCCTCCATGTGACCGTTGCCGGTGTCGTTGTTGCTCGTCTCGGCGTTGCCGTAGTCGAAGCAGCAGCCGCCGTTGTAGTGCGTGCCGTCCAGGACGGCGTACATCCCCTCGGCCGCGTCACCGGTGGCGATCCCGGAGGTGTGGTCGTTGCGGTAGCCCGTGCCGGGGGCCACGAAGACGCCGTACGCCTCGTGGCCGCCGACCGTGGTCGGGGCCGCGGTGGCGTTGGCCAGGTTGTCCGGACCGCCGGCCGCGCCGCCGCCGGGGGCCTGGGTGAGGTTGTTGCCCTTGCCGGACTGGTCGTAGATGACGGTGATGACGCACGTGGTGCCGGAACAGAAGGAGTCCTGCGCCGCGGCGTTGGCGTATCCGCCGGCGCTCAGCACTCCGATGTCCTTGGTGGTGTTGTCGGAGGCGCGCCGGACCTGGTAGAGCGCGCCGTTGTACGAGGAGTACAGCGCGCGGGTGGTGCTGTGGGCGGCCACACAGGGGGTGCCGCCGGAGGCGTAGAGGTCGCAGGGCAGCGATCCGGCGGCCTGGGAGGTCTGGGCGCCGCCGACGAGGACGCCGGCGACGAGCGCTCCGGCGGCGGCGGTGGACAGCGCCCATTTTCTGAGCCTGCGGAGCAGGCGTGACGGTGCGGGTGCGGACACGGGTGTCCTCCTTCAAGGGGGGATGTGGGGGTCCCGGGCCGGTGCTCGGGCATGGAGTGCCGGCCCGGCGGCCGTCAGGGGCCGCCGGACGGCACGTTCTGGGGGTGGCAGGAGGACCGGTCGCGGGCGTGCCGGACGCCGCCCTGGGCGGGCTCGGGGACGGCGGCTCAGCCGCGGCGGGCGACGCCGCGAGCGCGCAGGCGGTCGGCGGTGATGGCCAGGGCGAGCACGCAACCGAGCACGATGTTGGTGTAGTTGGGGTTGATCTGAAGGGTCGTCAGACCGTTGTTGATGAGTTCGAGCAGGATGGTGCCCGCGACGATGCCGATGATCCGGCCCTGCCCACCGACCAGGCTGACGCCGCCGATCACCGCGGCGGCGATCGCCGACAGCTCCCAGCCGACGCCGACGCCGCTGGCGGAGCCGACCCCCATCCGGCCGAGCACGAGGATCCCGGCGAACGCCGACAGCAGCGAGCTGGTGACGTACATGGACACGATGCGCCGGTCACCGCGGATGCCGGCCAGCCGGGCCGCCTCCGGGTTGCCGCCGACGGCGTAGACCTGCCGGCCGGCGTAGGTGCGTTCCAGGAAGAACCAGGCGATCACCGCGACGACCACGAACAGGATGAGCGGGAGCGGCACCTGCGCCACGTACGTCTGGCCCAGGTCGCTGAACGTGCCGCCGACGCCGGTGATCGACGTGCCCGAGGTGATGGCCAGGGTGACGCCCTGCGCGACGGTGTAGGTCACCAGGGTCACCACGAACGGGGCCATCTTCAGCCGGGTGACGGCGAGTCCGTGTATCAGGCCGACGGCGCCGGCGATCAGCAGTGTCAGCAGGATCGCCACCACCGGGGGAAATCCGGCCCGGACGTTGAACCAGGACATCAGGATGACGCTGGTGCCCAGCAGCGCGCCCACGGACAGGTCGATGCCGCCGGTGAGGATCACCAGCGACTCGCCGATCGCGATCAGCCCGTACTGCGCCAGGTCGAAGCCCATGCCCTGGAGGTTGACCGCGCCGGCGAAGGAGGACTTGTCCAGCGCCAGCGCGACGAACACGACGACGCAGGCGGCCACCACCCCGACCTCGGGTGTCTCCAGCAGCAGCCGGACGAACGGCCGGCGTCCCTTGTCGTCGGCCACCGCCGCGGCCGGCACTGCGGCCGTACTGGTGTTCATGTGCTTGCCTTCCCCTGGGGGGCCGCGGCGGGCTGCGTCCCGGCCGCCGCCGTCATGATCACTTCCTTGCCGAACCGGTCGCGCGGGAGGTCGGCGACGATCCTGCCGTGGGCCATCACCACGATCCGGTGGCAGATCCACAGCAGTTCCTCTAGCTCCGAGGAGGCGACGAGGACGGCGAGGCCGTCCTGTGCGGCCTCGTCGATCAGCGCGTAGATCTCCGCCTTGGCGCCCACGTCCACCCCGCGGGTGGGTTCGTCGAGCAGCAGCAGCTTGGGCCGGGCGGCCAGCCAGCGCCCGAAGACCGCCTTCTGCTGGTTGCCGCCGGACAGGTCGGAGATCGGCTGCTCCTGGCTGCGCAGCCGCACTCCCAGGTCCTCGACGATGCGCGCCGCGTGCTCCTTGTCCCGGCGCGGCCACAGCACCCCTCGCCGGCTGATCCGGCGCAGCGTGGCCAGGGTGACGTTCCACCGCACCGAGTGCGCCGGCAGCAGCGACTGCACCTTGCGGTCCTCGGGCACCAGTCCGATGCCGGCCTCGACGGCGTCGGCCGGGTGGCGGGGCCGGAAGTCCGCTCCGTCGAGGACGACCTCGCCCGCGGTCCGCGGCTGGGCGCCCATGACGGTGTGGAGCAGCCGGCTGCGGCCGGAGCCCATGAGTCCGGCCACGCCCACGATCTCGCCGGCCCGCACGTCGAGGTCGACCGGGCCCAGACCGTCCGCCGTCAGGCCGCGCACGGACAGGGTCGTGGCCCGCTCGGTGGAGGAGGGCGGCGCGAGGTCGGCCCGGGCGAGCTCGCTGCCGACCATCTCCCGGATCATCCGCTCCTCGGTCGCCTCGTCCGGGGAGAGGTCGGCCACCAGCCGGCCGCCGCGCAGCACGACGACGCGGTCGGCGATGGCCCGTACCTCGTCCAGGCGGTGGCCGATGAACAGCACCGCTCCCCCGGCGGCGGCGTGCCGCCGGGCCAGGTCCAGCACTCGCTCGGTCTCGACCGGGCCGAGCGAGGAGGTGGGCTCGTCGAGGATGAGCACCACCGGGTGGTGGCCCCACGCCTTGGCGATCTCGATCATCTGCCGCACCGGCACCGGGTACCGCTCCACCGGCCGGTCCACGTCCACCTGCTCGATGCCGACCTCGGCCAGCAGCGCCCGGGCCTCGGCCCGGGTCGCCGAGCGGTCGACGACGACCCGGCCGAGCGGTCCGCCGCCCGCCCGCGCCGGGCGGCGGCCGAGCAGCAGGTTCTCCGCCACGCTCAACCGGCCCACGAGCGGGAACTCCTGGGCGACCAGCGCCACCCCGAGTTCGCGGGCGTGGTCGGGCCGGCCCGGGGTCAGCGGCCGGCCGGCCACCTCGATGGTCCCGGTGCTGGGGGTGACGGTGCCGGACAGCACGCCCATCAGCGTGGACTTGCCGGCCCCGTTCTCCCCCACGACAGCGACGATCTGCCCGCGCGCCAGGTCCAGCCGGGGGATGTCCAGCACCTTCACCGGCCCGTACACCTTGGTGACCTCGCGCAGGGAGGCGGCGGTCTCCGTGCCGGCGGCCATCAGCCGATGCCCAGCTGCTTCAGCTTGGCCTGGTAGTCCGCGAGGTTGGACTGGGTCACCAGGCCCACCCCGGAGCTGAGGGTCGTCCCGTCCGACTCCAGGTAGGGCTGGACGATCTTCATCGTGGCGTCCTTGCCCAGCACCGTCAGCGCGGCCAGCAGGTACGCGCCGGTGTACCCCTGCTGGTACGGCTGCTGGAGCACGGTGGCCTGGATGACGCCGGACTGGATGAACTTCAGCGTCTGCGGGTCGCTGTCATCGGAGATGATCTTCACCTTGCCGGTCTTCCCGGCCGCCTTCACCGCCTGTCCCGCGGACGGGCCGTCATAGGAGTACACGCCGTACAGCCCGTTGACGTTCGGGTTGGTCTGGATGACGGTCTGCGCGTTGGACAGGGCCTTGGAGGCGTCCATCCCGTCGCTCAGTTTCTGCACCACCTTCACGCCGGACCCCTTGAGGGCGTCCTCGAACCCGGCGATCCGCTCCACGGCGTTGGACGTGGTCAACGAGCCGACCAGGACGACCACTTGGCCCTTGCCGCCGAGCGCCTGCTTCATCGCCTCGCCGGCCTTCTGCCCGGCCTGGTAGTTGGGCGTGCCGAGGTAGAGGGCGGCGCCGTCCTCCTTGGGCAGCGGCGAGTCGATCGCCACCACCGGGATGCCGGCCTTGTTCGCCGAGCTGATCGGCGCCTTGATGGCGGTCGGGTCGATCGCGGACACGCTCAGGCCGGTGATCCCCTGGCCCCGGAGCGTCTGGATGATCGACAGCTGCTGGTCCAGCCGCCCGTTGGCCGGGGCCTGGTACGTGCCCTTGACACCGAGCGAGGACAGACCCTTGTTGAACCCCACTTTTCCGGCGTTCCAGTAGTCCACCGCGACGTTCACCACCATCGCCAGGTCCTGCTTCGACACGTCCTTGCCGGCGAGGGCGGCCTTCAGGGCGGCGTCGAGTTGGGCGAGTTTCGCGTCGTTGAAAGCGATGTCGCCCTTGATCGTCACCCCGGACGAGGAGGCCGACGCGCTCGACCCGGCGCCTGACCCCGATCCCGAGGAGGAGCCGCCGCCGGCGCCGCTCTTGCTGCACCCTCCGGTCGCCAGCAGCGCCACGGCGGCGGCCCCGGCGACTCCCCAGCGCACCGGCCGCGCCGCCAGGCCGACGCCCCGTCTCGTACCCGACCGCCGGGCGGACCGCACACCACGCATGTTCGACATCCTCTACAGAAGAGGCCTTGCGGCCTGTTAGCGCTAACATTCGGCCGACGGGAATCTGCCCGCGCCGGCCCCCGCCCCGGCCGCCGGGACCTTCCGCCGACGTACGGGCCCCACCGGAGCACGCCCTTTCCGGCCGCAGGCCGGGCCGGACGGGTCTTTCACCACAGGGCCGCACCGCCACGGCCGGAGCGGGAGGAATTCCTCCCACGCCCCGTTCACCGGGCGCCGCCGGACGCCGTCGCCGGCATTGCGGTCCTGTCCGTGCTCCCTTGCTTGCCAGAGATTGTTAGCGTTCACCGCTGCGACGTCAAGGTGTTACACCGAAGAAAAACGACGCCACTCCGCACCGCCCGTCCGGCCCCCGCGACCATCACCGACTCGACTTGCTCAAAGGCGAGTTGACCACCCGTCGAGCATGCTGACGAACAGTCAGTTCCGATACGCCAGGGTGCTGCCTGGCGGTCCGTCAGGCAGCACCCCAGAGCCCGCCGTCACATGCCCCCAGCGCCCGCCCGCAGCGGCGCGTACGGCGGCTGCGCGCAGGGCTGCGTGCGGCTACGGCTCCGGACAGGCGGCGCACGTCCGTCCCCCTGAGGGCGGCGGTCCGCGAGCCGGTGCTCGGGCAAGAGGGCCGGCTCGGGCTCACAGGCCGCCGGCGAGCCGGTAGTACGCCTGGTTCCAGCGGATCTCCTTGCTGAACTGCCGCGTGTCGGTGCTCTCGTCGATGAGCAGCAGCTCGGTGCGGAGCATGTCCGCGAAGTCGGCCAGTTCCTCCGTGCCCACCGCCGAGGTCAGCACGGTGTGGTGCGGGCCGCCCGCGGTCAGCCATGCCTCGGTCGCGGTCCCGAAGTCGGGCACCGGACGCCAGACGGCCCGTGCCACCGGGAGGCGGGGCAGCGGCTCGGGCGGCGGGACGACGTCGATCCGGTTGGCGACCAGCCGGAACCGGTCGCCGACGTCGACCAGGCCGACCACCGCGGCCGGGCCGGGCTCGGCGTCGAAGACCAGCCGGACCGGGTCCTCGCGCCCGCCGATGCCAAGGGGATGGATCTCGCAACTGGGCTGCCCCGCGGCGATGCTGGGGCACACCTCCAGCATGTGGGCGCCGAGGATGAGCTGCTCGCCGGGGACCAGGTGGTAGGTGTAGTCCTCCATGAACGAGGTGCCCCCGGGGCGGCCGGTGCCGGCCGCCTTGAGGGCGGCCAGCAGCGCGGAGGTCTTCCAGTCCCCCTCGGCACCGAACCCGTACCCGTCGGCCATCAGCCGCTGCACCGCGATGCCGGGCAGCTGCCGAAGGCCGCCCAGGTCCTCGAAGTTGGTGGTGAAGGCCCCGAACCCGCCGTCGGTGAGGAAGTCGCGCAGGCCCAGCTCGATGCGGGCGGCGTACCGCAGGGCGTCGTGCCGCCCACCGCCGCCGGCCAGTTCGGGGGCCATCCGGTAGGCGTCGGCGTACTCCTTGACCAGGGTGCCGACGGCCGCGTCCGTCACCGAGTCGACGGCTTCGACCAGGTCGGTGACGCCGTAGGTGTTGACCGAGACGCCGAACCGCAGCTGCGCCTCGACCTTGTCGCCCTCGGTCACGGCGACGTCGCGCATGTTGTCGCCGAACCGGGCCAGCCGCAGCCTGCGCAGCGCGTCGTACCCGAGGGCGGCGCGCATCCAGGCGTGGACGCGGGGGCCGGTCACCGGGTCGGAGACATGGCCCGCGACGGTCTTGCGGGCCACTCCCAGCCGCGCCTGGACGTACCCGAACTCCCGGTCACCGTGGGCGGCCTGGTTGAGGTTCATGAAGTCCATGTCGATGGTGGACCACGGGAGTTCGGCGCCGGCCTGGGTGTGCAGGTGGAGCAGCGGCTTGCGGAGCATGTCGAGGCCGGAGATCCACATCTTGGCCGGCGAGAAGGTGTGCATCCAGGCGATGAGGCCGACGCAGGCCGGATCGGCGTTGGCCGCCAGGACGAGGGAGAGGATGGCCGCGGAGTCGGTGAGCACGGGCTTCCAGACGATGCGGACGGGGGCGCCGGGTACGGCGGCGAGCCGGTCGCTGACGGACCGGGACTGCTCGGCGACCTGGCGGAGGGTTTCCTCCCCGTAGAGCCCCTGGCTGCCGGTGACGAACCAGACCTCGGAGGCGGCGGGCGGTGTCATGGTCTGACGGCTCCTCACTGAGCGGATGTGCCGGGTTGGCCGTAGGCGTTGCGGTAACGGTCGTGGAGCCGGTCGACGGCTTCGGGGTCGATCGGCAGCGGCCGGCCGAGCTGGTGCGAGATGTGCACGCTGCGGGCGACGTCCTCGCACATCACGGCGGCCTTCACGGCGGCGCGCGGGTTCGGGCCGATGGTGAACGGCCCGTGGTTGCGCATCAGTACGGCGGGCGAGCGGTGCCCGGCCAGGGTCTCCACGATGCCGCGGCCGATCGAGTCGTCGCCGATCACCGCGAAGGGGCCGACGGGGATCTCGGCGCCGAACTCGTCGGCCATGGCGGTCAGCACGCAGGGCACCGGTTCGCCGCGGGCCGCCCACGCGCAGGCGTAGGTGGAGTGGGTGTGGACGATGCCGCCCACTTCGGGCATGTGCCGGTAGACGTAGGCGTGCGCGGCGGTGTCGGAGGACGGCTTGAGTCCCCCGCCGTCGACCACCCGCCCGTCCAGGTCGCAGACGACCATGGACTGCGGGGTCAGCCGCTCGTAGGGGACACCGCTGGGCTTGATGACGAACAGGTCCTCCCCCGGGACGCGCCCGGACACGTTCCCGCCGGTCCACACCACGAGTTGGTAGCGGACCAGCTCCTGATGGAGCTCGCTGAGCTCCTCGCGCAGTGCGGCGACCGCGGTGGCGGTGCCCGGGGAGAGGGACCCTGCGTTCATGACCATGGCGACCTCGGCGTTCTCGGGAAGAGGGAGGAGCGGGACGGGCCGGGAATGCGGTGAGCGCTCGCCGTCAGGGTGCGAGCCGCGCTGTGAGCGCTCACATTTTTGGGTTTACGAGGACAAGGCGGCCGAGCGCAGCGCTCGCAGCCGGTGCATCACGTCGTTGCCGCCGCGCCCGAAGTGGTCGTGCAGCGCGCGGTACTCGGTGTGGAGGCGGTCGTAGGCGGCGGCCCGGGCCGGGTCCGGGGTGTAGGCGTTCTCCTCGCGGCGGCCCATCGCGGCGGAGGCGGTACGGATGTCCGGGTAGGCGCCGGCGGCGACGGCGGCGTGGATCGCGGCGCCCAGAGCCGGCCCCTGCGCGGAGGCGAGCACGTGGACGGGACGATTGAGCACGTCACTGTAGACCTGCATGAGGAAGCGGTTCTTCAGCAGCCCGCCGGCCGCCGTGAAGTCGGTCACCGGGACGCCCGCCGCCTCGAACGCGTCGACGATGGTGCGGGTGCCGAAGGCGGTGGCCTCGACCAGGGCCCGGTAGACGTCCTCGGGCCGGGTGTCGAGGGTGAGACCCAGGATCAGCCCGGACAGGTGGTGGTCGACCAGCACCGAGCGGTTGCCGCTGTGCCAGTCCAGCGCCAGCAGACCGTGCCCGCCCACCGGTTGGGCCGCAGCGCGCTCCGTCAGCAGCTCGTGCACGCCGATCCCCCGCCGGCGGGCCTCGACCGCGTACTCCTCCGGCACGGCGTTGCGCACGGCCCAGGCCAGGATGTCGCCGACGCCGCTCTGCCCGGCCTCGTACCCCCACAGCCCCGGCACCACCCCGTCCCGCACCACCCCGCACATGCCCGGGACCTCGGCGAGGACGTCGGAGTTGAGGATGTGGCAGGTGGAGGTGCCCATGATGGCGAGCATCCGGCCCGGATCGAGGGCCTGGGCGGCGGCGCTGGTGACGTGTGCGTCCACGTTGCCCGCGGCCACGACCGTGCCCTCGCGCAGTCCGGTGAGTGCGGCGGCCCCGGCGGTGAGCCGGCCGGCGGGGGCGCCGAGCGGGGTCAGCGGGTGTTCCAGTTTGGCGGTGAAGCCGGTGAAGCCGGGGTGCAGCCCGGCCAGGAACTCCTCGTCCGGGTAACGGCCGTCCTGGTGGATGCCCTTGTAGCCGGTGGTGCACGGGTTGCGGCTCTCGGCGCCGGTGAGCTGCCACACGATCCAGTCGGCCGCCTCGATCCAGCGGTCGGCGGCGGCGTAGACGTCCGGGTCCTCGCGCAGCACCTGCAGCGCCTTGGCGTACTGCCACTCGCTGGAGATCCGGCCGCCGTAGCGGGCCAGCCACGGCTGCCCGGTCCGCCGCGCGTTCTCGACGATGAGGTCGGCCTCCGGCTGGGCGGCGTGGTGGCGCCACAGCTTGGGGTAGGCGTGGGGGCGGTCCCCGTACTCCGGCAGCTCGCACAGCGGGGTGCCGTCCCAGGTGGCGGGGAGCACGGTGCAGGCGGTGAAGTCGGTGGCGACGCCCACGACCTGCTCGGGACTGACTCCGGCGTCCGCGAGCGCTCGCGGTACGGCGAGGCGCAGCACGTCACGCCAGTCCTGGGGGATCTGGAGCGCCCAGTCGGGCGGCAGCGGGGCTCCGCCGGGCAGCTCCCGGTCGACCACGCCGTGGGCGTACTCGTGTACCGCGCTGCCCAGTTCCGTGCCGTCCTCGACAGCCACGACCAGGGCCCGTCCGGAGAGGGTGCCGAAGTCGATGCCGAGGGTGACCGCGGGGGGGTCGGTGGTCAAGGTCTCCTCCAGTCGTGGCCCGGGCGGGTCGCGTACCGCGCCGGGCGCCGCCGTTTTCCGCGCCGCGGGTGCGGTGCGTCCACCGAGCGGGTCGCCCGGGTGTCGAAGGGTCGTGGAGCGCCGTCAGGAAGGGGTGCTGCTGCCGCGGACGATCAGCCGCGGCTCGATCACCACGCGCTCGTCGTCGTCCTGGGTGGTGCCGGACTCCAGTCGGCTGATCAGCAGCCGGATGCTCGCCTGGCCGACCGCGGCGAAGTCCTGCCGGACGGTGGTGAGCGGCGGGGTGAAGAACTCGGCCTCGGGGATGTCGTCGAACCCCGCTATGGCCACCTGGCCGGGGACCGACAGGCCGGCCTCGCGGAAGGCGCGCAACACCCCCAGTGCCATCTGGTCGTTGGCGACGAAGACGGCGGTCACCTCCGGGGAGCTGCGGCCCGCCGCTCCCGCGGTCACCCGGCCGGCCAGTTCCTGCCCGGCCCGGTAGCCGGACAGCGGGGTCCAGTCGCCCTGGATCGGCGGCGGTACGACGGCGCCGGCCTCCTCCAGCACCGAGCGCCAGCCGTTGGCCCGCGCCTCCGCCTCCAGCCAGCTCGGCGGGCCCGCGACGTGCCAGACCGTGCGGTGGCCGGCGGCCAGCAGATGGCTCGTCGCCATCCGCGCCCCGAGCCACTGGTCCACCGAGACCACCGGGATCGGCAGACTGTGCCCGCCCTCCACGGTCACCACGGGGAAGGGCAGCCGCAGTTCGGCCAGCGCGCTGACCGCCTCGCGGTGCGGGACGATCACCACGATGCCCTCCACCCCCCAGTCGCTGAGGTAGTCGATCGCCTCCCGCAGGGCGGCGGCCGAGTAGCGGCGCAGGGTGACCGTCGAGACCATGTATCCCTCGTCGCGCGCGGCCTTCTCCAGGCCGAACAGCGTGCTGGAGGGGCCGAAGAGCGTCGGATTGCAGGCCACCACCCCCAGGGTGAGCGTGCGCCGGGTGACCAGCGCCCGGGCCGACGAGTTCCGCCGGTACCCCAGTTGCCCGATCGCCCTGAGCACGTCCGCCCGGGTCGACTCGCGCACATTGGGGTGGTTGCTCAGCACCCGCGACACCGTCTGGTGCGACACGCCCGCGAGTTGCGCGACGTCCGCCATCGTGGGTGCCTTGCGGGGGCCGGTGCGGCCAGCGGTCTGCGACATGAGTCTCCGATCCGTGATGGGCATCATTGTTAGCGCTCACAGGTGAGCACGTCAAGGGACGTGCGCGGTAGGTCCCGGGCGCCTAAGTCGCCTGCGCCGAACCCGAGTTCAGCGGTCACGAAAGACCCTCCGGCCGTGCCCGCGCCACCGGACGGACCAGGCGTGGAGGCGGCGGAGGACCGGGAGCCGCCGGTCGGTATCGCCCAGGTCACCGGGAGCCGCCCGGGCGGTTTTGTTGCTGCCGCCAGGTGACCTTCCGGCGTGGGAGGCGGGGGGTGGTCGTACCGTCGGACGATCCTCGACGGCAGGCGACCGGTGCCCCGCCGGTCATGGCCGCCCGGGAGGAACACGGTGCCGACCCGTCAGACCACTCTGAGAGCACTGACCGGAGCGGCGCTGCTGCCCCTGGCCCTCGCGACCCCCGCCCGGGGCAACCCGGCCGCGGCCCCGGTCCCGGAGGCCGAGGAGCCGGCCACCCTGTGCGCGGTCGCCGGGACGCTGCGCGGCGAGCACGGACAGCACGCACTGGTCAGCCTGTGCGCGGGCAGCGGCACCCCGCAGTTCACCGTCTCCGCCCCGGCCTCCTGCGGCCGCGCCGGCACCCGGGTGCGCTACAGCTGCCGGACAAGCGGCACCTGGACCGCCAGGCGCGCCGGGAAGAGCGTGGCCGGCGGCCCGCTGCCCGGATCGGGCGACTACCCGGGGCCCGGGACGTACGACATCACGGCCACCGTGCGGGTCCGGTCCGCGCCCGCCGCGGTGGACCTCACGGGCCAGGTGCGGGCCACCCTCACGCTGACCGCGCCCAAGCCCCGGCCCACCCACGCCATCACCGTCGACCGGACGACGCTGCGCCGCGACAGCACCACCACCCTGACCTACACGGTGCGCCGGGACAGCACGGAGGGCGATGACAGCGCCCGGTTCGGGCTGATCGGCGAGGCGGGCAGCGGCGTCCGGATCACCACCTCCGACACCCGCTGCGTCAACCCGCTGGTGGGCCGGTACCCGTCGAAGACCCGGCTGCCCTACTCCCTGGACTGCGCGCTGACCGGGCTTCAGCCCGGCCACCCGGACCAGGTCGTGGTCCGCGTCACCGTCGGCGCCACCTGCTCCACGGTGGTCTCCAAGCTCGGCTACTGGATGCCGGACGGCCAGACCCTCTACACCGGCGGCATGCTGGAGGGGCCGCGACTGACCTGCGTCTGAAAAGGGACCGAGGGTCGCGGTGAGCCGTCCGATCGCACCCCCTCGGTCACGACCGGACGGACCCAAGCGGTAGCGCGGCCCGGCCGCACGAGGCGAGAGACTCGCCATCGACTGCCAGGCCGCGCCCCGCCCCGCCGCCGGACCGCCACGCCGGTCAGGACCGGTTCAGCGGCGGGTCGACTTCGGGCTGCGGTAAGGCGGTTGCTCAGCCGACGGTGCAGGACACCGTCGGAGCGCCGTTGCTGCCCGAGTAGTTGGCGTTGAACCCGAAGGTGGTGCTGGCGCCGGCGGCGATCGTGCCGTTGCTGCTCGCGTTCTTCACGGTGACCGTGTTGCCGGACTGGGTGTAGCTGCCGTTCCAGAGGCTGGTGACCGTCTGGTTGCCGGGGAAGGTCAGCTTGACGGTCCAGCCGTTGATGCTGGAGGAGCCGTTGTTCTTGACCGCCACCGAACTGGTGAAGCCGGAGCCCCAGTCGGAGGTGTTGCTGAAGGTCGCGGTGCAACCGCTGCCGCCGCTCGGCGGCGGGGTGGTGGTGGGAGGCGGGGTGGTGGGAGGCGTGGTGGTGCCGCCACCGTCGCCGCTGGTGACGGTGATGTTGGAACTGCCGCTGCTCTGGTAGCCCTCGGTGGCCAGGATCTCGTAGTTCGCGGTGCCCATCTTCAGGCCGAGGTTCTTCCAGGCGTTGAAGATGTTCGACACGGTGATGGTGCCGCCGGTGCGCTTCGCCTGGCGGACCGCCCAGTACTGGTCGAACGTCGAGCTGTCGCCCTCGATCGACGGGGCGTTGACGCGGGTCGTCTTGTACAGGTCGTACGTGCTGCCGTCACTGCTGACCGAGCCCAGCTTGGTGGCGCCCGAACTCGGGTTGTAATTGCCGTAGTTGTCGACGATGTACCACTCGACCAGCGGGTTCTGGAACCAGCCGTACAGCGACAGGTAGCAGTTGCCGTTGCAGTTCCACGTGCCCGAGTACGAGACGGGGTTGGTCTGGTTGCCCGGGTTCCAGCCGGTGCCGGCGACGACGTTCTGCGAGGCCGTGTTCCAGGTCAGGCTGTAGTTGCTGCCCGAGCCCAGGGTCATGGTGGCGCCGCTGGACTGCTCCCAGAACGAGTAGAAGTAGCCGTTGTTGGTGCCGGTGCTGTTCGAGGTGATCGTCGTGGCGGCCTGGGCCGAGCCGGGCGACGCGAAGGCGGCCAGGGCCGCCGCCGCCGTGAGGACGAGCCCGAGGATGGCGGCCACGAGGCCGCGTCTGCGGCCCATCTCGTGGGTCAGCGTGCTCATGGGGGGTGTTTCCTCCTTGTGCGGGTGTGGAGGGCCTGCGGTGCGCCAGGCCCGGGTCATCACCGGCCGAGGACGGCCAGTGGTGACATGGGCATGACATGCCCGGTCGCCGAGAGAGCCGCGACCGGGAGCCGGACCGGCGTGCGGTCCGGACCGCCGGCGACGGGCACCGGCGATGGCGAACAGTCTGGACGGCGCCCGACGAGTGTCAACAGTTTCGGTAGAAGTTTCGAAATCTTTCTGTCCGCCAGAATTCACCCGCCAGAACATTGTTACTGCTCAGAGGCATGTTCTAGCGATCCACCCGCTGAAATCTTCCGAGTCAGGTCAGGACTCGCGCATCTGACGGACCGACAGGCGGCTATCCGCTCGAAAGTTTCGAAAGCTGATTCGGCCCTCCTGCGGCTGCCTGGAGCCCATGCCGGTTCAGCCGCGCCGCTCCAGCAGGTCCAGGGCCGTCGTCCACCGGAATTCCGGGCGGCCGCCGTCCGGGCCCGGCTCGCCGGAGTACGGGTCGCCGAAGCGGACGCCCATCCCGCGCAGCCTGGCCAGGCTGTCCTGGTAGGCGGGGTGGGTGGCCAGCGCGTCGGCCACGCAGGGCAGCACGGCGATCGGCACGCCGAGGCCCGCGGCCTCGCACAGGGTGCCGAGGACGAGGGTGTCCGCGATGCCCGCCGCCCACTTGTTGACGGTGTTGAAGGTGGCCGGCGCGACCACCACGGCGTCCGGCGCCGGGAACGGGCGCGGATCGGCCGGGGAACGCCACGCCGACCGGACGATCCTGCCGGTACGGGCCTCGACCGCCGCGGTGTCGAAGAAGCCGCCCATCGCGACCGGCGTGGCGAAGACCCCGACCTCCCAGCCCCGTTCCTGCGCGGCCGCGATCAACTCGCCGACGCCGGCGGCGATTCCGGCCGCGCAGACGACGACGTACAGGAACGGCTTCTCGGGTGTCCCGGTGTGTTCGGTCATCCGGGGAGCCTATCGACCGGCCACCGTCCGGCCGTGTGCCGTGAGCAGGCCGGGCGGCGGCTCGCACCGCCGCCGCCCGGCCGCTCCCCGGTCAGTCCGCCGGCGCGTCCGCCGGGGCCGGTTCGGTCACGGTGATCGCGCCCACCGGGCACGCCCGCGCCGCCTCGCGGACATTCGGGTCGCCCGCGCCGTCCTCGCGGCCGGGGACCAGCATGCTGAACCCGTCGTCGTCCTGGGTGAACACGCCCGGCGCGGTCAGCGCGCACTGGCCCGCGCCGATACAGACGTTCCTGTCGATCTCGATGTGCATGAGGTGAGCCTCTTACCAGGTCACGGGGAGTTCCAGCATCCCCTGGATCGTGTCGCCGGGTTTGAAGGGGATCTCCTCGGCCGGTGCGGCGAGCCGCAGTCCCGGCAGCCGGGCGAACAGCGCCCCGAGGGCGATCTCCAGCTCCGCGCGGGCCAGGTTCTGGCCCAGGCACTGGTGGATGCCGAAGCCGAACGCCAGGTGGTGGCGGGCGGGGCGGTGGAAGTCCAGGGCGTCGGGGTCGTCGTACTGGCCGGGGTCCCGGTTGATCACCGAGGTGGAGAAGAAGACGCCCTCGCCGGCCCGGATGGTGGTGCCGTCGGTCTCGATGTCCTCAAGGGCCACCCGCACCAGCCCGTCGGCGATGGACAGCATCCGCATCAGCTCCTCGACGGCGGCGGGCAGCAGCGCCGGATCGGCCCGCAGCTCGGCCAGCCGGCCGGGGTTGCGCAGGAGGGTGAAGGTGCCGAGGGAGATCATGTTGGCCGTGGTCTCATGGCCCGCGACCAGCAGGATCACGGCGAGCGAGACGACGTCGGCGCGGTCCAGCGTGCCCTGGCGGAGCTGCTCGTGGACGAGGCCGTCGAGGACGCCGTCGCCGGGCTCGGACTGCCGGGCCTTGGCGTCGACGAGGTCCCCGAGGTACTCCTCCAGGCGGGCGCGGGCGGCCTGGGTGTCCTCGGCGACCGGGCCGCGCAGCAGCCGCCGGGACTGCTCCTCGAAGAACTCGTGATCGGCGTAGGGCACGCCGAGCAGGTCGCAGATCACCATCGACGGCACGGGCAGCGCGAAGGCGGAGACCAGCTCGGCGGGCGGGCCCTGGTCGGTCATCGCGTCCAGCAGTCCGTCCACGATCCGCTGGATGGCGGGGCGCAGTCCGGCGGCGCGCTTGACGGTGAACGACGGGATCATCATCCGCCGCTGCCGCTGGTGCTCGGGGTCGTCCTGGCCGAGCAGGGCCACCCGGCGGTCGCGGACTCCCGCGAAGCGCGCCGAGGGCATCGGGAATCCGGGGCGGCGGCGGTCGCTGGACAGCCGGGGGTCGGCGAGCAGCGCGCGGGCGGTGGTGTGCCCGGTGACCAGCCAGACCTGGCGTCCGTCGTACAGGGTGACGCGGGCGAGGGGCCGCTGCTCGCGCAGCGGGGCGTATCCGGTCGGTGGGTGGTAGGGACAGGTGCGGTCCTGGGGGAAGGCGACGGGGTCGGCCGGGATGGGGCCGGTGATGTCCGTCAGTTCCGTCATGGAAAGACCTCGCAGACGAAGAGGTGCGTCGTGCCGATCTTCATTAGATGCCTCGGGCATCTATGGGTCGACGACAAGTTCAGCCATTTCAAGGATCCTCCCGATCCACCCCTTTCGCCCAGGTATGGGCAACCGGTTCCGGCCAGCCGCTCACTCCTCGCGCGGGGCGAAGGCGCGGGCCACGGCGAGGCTGTCCTCGTACACGTGGTGGCGTACGACGACGCCGTCGCGGACCGTGAGGTGCAGGGCGAACCGGGCGGCGTAGGAGCGGCCGGTCGGTGCCGCCGTCTGCCGTATGACGCCGAGGACGACCGCGTCCTCGCCGTCGACCAGGACGCGCTCCACGACGGTGTCCGCCTCCCCGGGCACGTGGTGGGCACCCAGTTCCCGGAAGTGGGCGGCCGCGTCGGCCCGGGTGGCGCGGTGCCGGATCCAGGGGGTGTCCGGGCGGCCGTGCTCCTCCTCGGGCCAGTCGAAGCGCCAGTCGCAGTCGTCGGCGTACAGCTCGGCGATCCGGCCGGGGTCGCCCGCGCCGATCCTGGCGAGGAGTTCGCTGACGGTGGCGCGGGTGCTGGGGGCGGGGTCGGTCGTCATGGCGGGCGCTCCCGGAATCGATGTCGGTCTCGGACGGCGACCACTGTGCCAAGACCGGTGGGGTGACGCGATGACGTCCGGGGTAATGATCGCGACGGGGCGGGGAAGCACGGTACGGATGAAGCATGCGGGCACCGGTGTCGAAAGCGGTGCCGGCGCATGCGTCGGAGCGACGAAGGGGACGGATCCCATGCCTCTTGAGGGTGAGTACGAGCCGAGTCCGGAGCAGTGGGTGCGCGAGCAGGTGGAGTTGTACGAGAGTTCCGGCGGGACGAAGGGCAACACCCTGCTCGACACCGGGCTGCCGGTCATCGTCCTGACGACCCGGGGCGCGAAGAGCGGAAAGATCCGCAAGACGCCGCTGATGCGGGTGGCGCACGAGGGCTCTTACGCGGTGGTCGCCTCGCAGGGCGGCGCGCCGAAGCACCCGGTGTGGTACTTCAACGTCAAGGCCGATCCGCGCGTCGAGCTGCAGGACGGCCCGGTGCGGCAGGACATGCGGGCGCGTGAGGTCACCGGGGACGAGAAGGCCCAGTGGTGGGAGCGGGCGGTGGCCGCGTTCCCGCCGTACGCGGAGTACCAGCGCAAGACCGACCGGGAGATCCCGGTGTTCGTGCTGGAGCCCGTCGGGGGAAGCTGACCGGTCTCCCGGCCGGAAGTTCCGCCCGACAGGTGTGAACCGCCTCCAGGGCGGGCAGTCGTGCCGTCAGGCCCCGCCGCGTTCCCCCGTCGCGGCGGGGCTCTGCCGTGCCTCGGCGGCCGGGCCGTCGGTGACGTCGAGGAAGATCTGGTCGGCGGCCGGGAAGGTCGCGGCCAGCGAGCGTTTGACGCGGTCGGCGACCTCCTCGACGCGTTCGCTGTCCAGCCCCGGCGCGAGGTCGATGCGGGCGGCCACCAGGGTGGAGTCGAGGCCCAGTTTCATGGTGAACAGCGCCTCCACGCTGTCGATCTCCGGCTGCGCCCGCAGCAGCGCGCGGATGCGGCCGCTGAGCTCCGGGTCGGCGGCCTGTCCGATGAGCTGGTCGCGGGCCTCGCGGCCGAGCCGGTAGGCGACGTACACCAGCAGGACCCCGATGGCGAGCGAGGCGGACGCCTCCCAGACGACCTGCCCGGTGACCATGTGCAGGGCCATCCCGGCGATCGCGAACAGCACGCCGAGCACCGCCGTGCCGTCCTCGGCGACGACGGTGCGCAGCGCCGGATCGCGCAGCGCCGCCCGGCCGCCCCGGCGGCGCACCTGGTGCAGGGCGCGCAGCAGCGAGACGCCCTCGGCGAGCAGCGCCACGCCCAGCACGATCAGGCCCGTCACATAGCCGCGGGAGGTCTCCCGGGTGCCCTGGCGCAGGGCCTCGAAGCCCTGGAAGAAGGAGAAGCAGCCGCCCATCACGAAGATGCCGACGGCCGCGAGCAGCGACCAGAAGAAGCGCTCCTTGCCGTAGCCGAAGGGGTGCCGGGCGTCGGCGGGGCGGCGGCTGCGGCGCAGGGCGGCCAGCAGGAAGACCTCGTTGAGGGAGTCGGCGACCGAGTGCGCCGCCTCCGACAGCAGCGCGGGCGACCCCGCGACGGCGCCGCCCACGGCCTTGGCGACGGCGATCAGCAGATTGGCGGCGAGGGCGACGAGGACGGTGACCCGGGTGCGCCGGTCGGTGCGGGCGCTCGCCGGGGCGGCCTGGTGCTCCTCCTGTCGTTCCGGTGATGTTCCGCTCACGGAGGCCGACTGCCCGGGGCCGGGGGAATCACACCGTGCGCACGCCCGGAAACGGGGAAGTCGGTGCTCTGACGGAGAAGTCGGTGCTCCGGGGACCCGGCGATGAGCGTCCGAGACCCGGGGTCGAGGAGGAGACATGGGCGGTGACGGCAACCGCGCCTACGGCCACAAGACGTTCAGCCGTTCGCGCAGCCACTTCCAGGACCGGATCACGGCGGACGGCCGGGACGGCTGGCCGGTGGAGGCCGGGCGCTACCGGCTGGTGGTGTCCCGCGCGTGCCCCTGGGCCAGCCGGGCGGTGGTCTCCCGCCGGCTGCTGGGCCTGGAGGACGCGCTGCCGATGGCGGTCGCCGACCCGATCCAGGACGACCGCAGCTGGCGGTTCACGCTGGATCCGGACGGCCGGGACCCGGTGCTCGGCATCCGGTACCTCAGCGAGGCGTACGACCGCCGGGAGACCGGCTATCCGGGCGGGGTGAGCGTGCCCGCCGTGGTGGACGTGCCCAGCGGACGGCTGGTCACCAACGACTACCAGCAGCTCACCCTGGACCTCGCCACCGAGTGGACGGCTCTGCACCGCGCCGGCGCCCCCGACCTGTATCCGGCGGACCGGCGCGACGAGATCGACACGGTGATGGCCGAGGTGTACGAGGACGTCAACAACGGCGTGTACCGGGCCGGGTTCGCCACCGGCCAGAAGGAGTACGAGAAGGCGTGCGCGGGCGTCTTCCGGCGGCTGGCGCTGCTCGCCGAGCGGCTGGCCGGACAGCGGTACCTGGTCGGCGACACCCTCACGGAGGCGGACATCCGGCTGTTCACCACGCTGGTCCGGTTCGACCCGGTCTACCACGGCCACTTCAAGTGCAACCGCTGGAAACTGGCGGAGGACCCGGTGCTGTGGGCGTACGCCCGGGACCTGTTCCAGACGCCGGGGTTCGGCGACACCGTCGACTTCGACCACATCAAACGGCACTACTACCAGGTGCACACCGGGATCAACCCGACCGGCATCGTGCCGCTCGGTCCGGACCTCGCGTCCTGGCTGAGCCCGCACCACCGCGAGGAGCTGGGCGGCCGGCCGTTCGGCGACGGCACGCCCCCGGGCCCGGTGCCCGCGGGCGAACGGGTGGCCCCCGCGGGCCGGCCCGCATGAGGAACCCCCTGACGAGCAAGGAGTCGTCCATGTCCAAGTCGAAGAAGAACAAGCTCCCCTTCGTCTACCAGCCGATCGGTTTCGCGCTGAGCTGGGTGAGCGGCGCGGTCGCCGGTCTCGCCTTCAAGCAGGCGTGGAAGGCGATGCGGCACGAGGACGACGCGCCCACCGCCCTGGACGAGGACCGCCGCCTCGGCGAGATCCTGCTGGCCGCCGCCCTCCAGGGCGCGATCTTCGCGGTGGTGCGCAGCGCCGTGAACCGCACCGGCGCCAAGGCCATCGCGCGCTCCACGGGGGTGTGGCCGGTGGCCGAGGGCAAGGAGGACGAACCGCACCACGGCGGCGAGGGGGGCGGCCGCGGCCGGCACTGAGGGCGCCGGCCGCGTGCCCGGCCGGGGTCAGTCGGCGAGCAGCCACCGGCCGTCGCGCATGAGGTCCCGCCCGTCGAGCTCGTTCGCCTCCCGCCAGGCCTGGATGCGCTCGGGGAGCACCCGGAAGTACAGGTAGCGGGTGGCGAGCTGCCGGGGGTCGAAGCCGGTCTTGCCGGCGAAGACCTCGGCGTCCTCCTCGGGCAGGTCCTCCGGGGTCACCGCCTGCACGCTGCCGTCCACGAGGACGACGTCCCGGGTCGGCCCGATGCCGAGCCGGACCCGGCCGCTGTCGACGAGGTTGCGGCCGGTGGGGCTGTCGGCCGGGGTGGCGAACAGCAGGAGGGCACCGTCCCAGACGAACGACAGCGGCACGAGGTAGGGCGCGCCGCCGTCGGGGCCGGCCGTGGCCACCCAGGCGTCTTCGTCGTGGACCAGCCGGTGCAGGGTGTCCTTCTTGCGCTGTTCGGCGGTGCGGGCGGGCGGCGGGGTCATCGCGTTCGGCCTCCTGTCGGGTGCGAGTGCGCTCCAGTGTGCCGCCGGGGCCGTGCCCGCGCACGGGGCGTGTCCCCGACGGCGCGTCTCCCGCCGGCGCCGGGACCTCACTGGCAGTTGACCCCCGCCTTCAGACGGGGCCACGCCTCCACCCCGCGGGGCGTGCGGACGTAGGCCGTAGCCCGGCCGGGGGTGAGCCACAGCCGCTGGTCGCGGTAGCGGTACCCGGTGTCGTACGCCTCGGCGGGCAGGGCGCGCAGCCGGCCCCGGTACGGCGCGGCGAGGAGGCCGTCGCGGGCGAGGACGCCCTCGGGGTCGCGGGCGTAGATCCGGCCGCCGAGGTCGAGGAAGCGGGCGGACGCCCAGCCGCAGTGGTCCGGTCCGGGCGAGCTGCTGAGCCGGGTCACCGGCACCCTGCGGCCGTCGCGGCCGGTCCAGATCTCCCACTCGGTGGTGGCCGTGAAGCTCTGGGGCAGTTCGGCCGGGTCGCAGGAGGCGCTGGTCTCCGGTCCCCAGCCGGGCCGGTTCGGCTGGTCCTCGGCCACCACGACGGCCACCTTGGTGCGGCCGCCGACGTCGAAGGAGTACAGCACCCGGCCACGCTCCCGGCGCTCCACGCGGTAGCCGTAGGCGGGCAGCTCCGGCTTCGCCATGTCGAAGTAGAGCGCGAGCCCCTCCTCGGGGGTGGCGCCGCCCTCGGACGCGCTCCAGCCGTCCTCGGACCCGCTGCCGTCGAAGACGTCCCCGTCGCACTCCAGCGCCCGGCCGGCCGCCCCGGAGACCGCCCGCGGCGTCTGTGAGCTGCCGTCGCGGGCCTTCTCGGCGGGGAGGCGGAGCGGTCCGGGGTAGGGCGTCGCGGGCGGGGTCCCCCGCACCACCAGGCCCGGCCCGGGGTCCGCCACGGACCCCGGGCCGTCGCACCCCGCCACCGTCATGGCCGTCACCGTCGCCGCCAGCACCACCGCGACCGACACTCTGCGCATGTTCGAGCTCCCCGTCCTTCCCGGATCCTTACGACTCCTGGACGCGGGGGCGGGCCCGAACGTTCGGAACTCCGTCATGGTGTCGTTTTTCGCCGACGGGCACGGCGTGGCAGGCTGGGGGATCATGAACGATGTGACCACCATGCGAGCCATCCGCCAGGACGTCCTCGGCGGTCCCGAGGTGTTGAAGGAAGTACGGCTGGAGCGGCCGGAGCCGCGGCCGAACGAGGTGCTGGTCCGGGTGCGGGCCGCCGGGGTGAACCCCACCGACTGGAAGCACCGGGCGACCGGCCACTTCCTGGGCGAACCGCCGTTCGTGCTCGGCTGGGACGTCTCCGGCGAGGTCGCCGCGACCGGGGTCGGCGTGGCCGAGTTCCGGCCCGGCGACGAGGTGTTCGGCATGCTGCCCTACCCCTTCGGACACGGCTCGCACGCCGAGTACGTGATCGCCCCCGTGCGCGCCCTGTGGCACAAGCCGGCCTCGATCGACCACACCCAGGCGGGCGCGCTGCCGCTGGTGTCGCTGACCGCCTGGCAGGCGCTGACCGAGCGGGCCGGCCTGCGTGAGGGACAGCGGGTGCTGATCCACGCGGCGGCCGGCGGGGTCGGGCACGTGGCCGTGCAGATCGCCAAGGCCCACGGCGCGTACGTGATCGGCACGGCGAGCGCGGCCAAGCACGACTTCCTGCGGGAGATCGGCGTGGACGAGCCCGTCGACTACCGCTCCACCGACGTCACGGAGACGGTGCGGGACGTGGACGTCGTCCTGGACACCATCGGCGGCGAGACGGCCCTGCGCTCCCTGCGGACGCTGCGGCCGGGCGGAATCCTGGTGTCGATCCTGCCGGTGGGCTCCGGCGACCTGTACGACGAGGCCGAGCGGCTCGGCGTACGGGCGGTACGGATGCTGGTGGACGCCGACCGGGCCGGAATGCGGTCGATCGCGGAACTCGTGGAGTCGGGGAAGCTGAAGGCGACGATCGCCGGGACGTACCCGCTGGCCGACGCCGCGAAGGCGCACGAACAGGGGGAGACCGGGCACACCACGGGGAAGCTGGTGCTGCTGGTCGACTGAGCGGCCCGCGAACACGCGTCAAACCCGAAGACATATGTCAATCGAACATGCTCAAATTCCTTCCATCGAGGGTAACTTGACGGTCGGAGATCCGACGTCCGGGCGCGGGTGGGAGGTGATGCCGAGGTGCGACGGGAACCCGTGTCCCTCACCCGGCATCTGCGCGTGTACACATACCGTGCGCACACCGTCCTGGAGTTCCGGGGCGAGATCGACATCATCGCGGCGGCGGAGATCCTCCCGCTCCTGGACCGGATCACCGGCCGCCCCGGCGCCCAGGTCGTGCTCGACCTGCGGCCCGTGGAGTTCTTCGACTGCTCGGGGCTGCGCCTGCTCTACCGGGCGCGGGCCCGGGTCCTGGCGCACGGCGGGCGGCTGCACCTGGTGTGCACCCACCCGCTGACCCTGCGCGTCCTGCGGGTGACGGGCCTGTCCCGGCTGCTGCCGCCGCATGCCACACCGGACGCGGCCCTGGCGGAGGCCGGGGCGGCGTCCGGCTCGTGGTGAGGGGGCTCAGGCCCCCTCGAAGAGGGCGCTGACGGACTCCCCGTCGTGGATGCGGCGCACCGCCTCGGCGAGGGCCGGGGCGATGGACAGGACGCGCAGCTTGTCGGTGTGCTCGTCGGCGGGGACCGGCACGGTGTTGGTGCAGACGATCTCCAGCACGTCCGGCTGCTCGCCGAGCCGCTTGAGCGCACCGGCCGCGAACAGCCCGTGCGTGCACGCCACGCGGATCGACCGGGGACCCAACTCGCGTAGCCGGTCAAGGAGTTCGAGCACGGTGCTGCCCTTGGCGATCTCGTCGTCCAGCACGATGACGTCCCGCCCGGCGATCTCGCCGATGACGGAGCTGATGCTCACCTTGTCGTCCGCGTAGCGCTGCTTGGCACCGGCCGCCACCTGCGCGCCGATGAGCCGGGCGAAGGCGGCGGCCTCCTTGGCGTTGCCGAGGTCCGGGGAGACCACCGTGGTGCGCGACAGGTCGTACTGCCGGAAGTGCGCGGCCAGTTCGCGCAGGGCGTGCAGATGGTCCACCGGCACCGAGAAGAAGCCGTGCACCTGCGGGGAGTGCAGGGTCATGGCGAGGACCCGGCTCGCGCCCGCCGCCACCATCAGGTCGGCGACCAGGCGTCCGCCGATGGAGATGCGGGGCGCGTCCTTCTTGTCGGAGCGGGCGTAGGAGTAGTGCGGCATGACCACGGTGATCCGGGAGGCGGAGGCACCCCGGGCCGCGTCGCACATCAGCAGCAGTTCGACCAGGTGCTCCTGCACCGGCCTGACCAGCGGCTGGATCAGGAAGACGTCCCGTTCCCGGCAGTTGGCCTGGAGCTGCACCTCCAGGCAGTCGTTGGCGAACCGGCTGATCCGCGTCGGGCTCAGTGGCACCCCCAGATGGGCGCAGACCTCCTCGGCCAGTTCGGGGTGGGCACTGCCACTGAAGACGGCGATGTCTCGCACGATCTGCTCCTCGCATGATCATTCCGGCTGCCGCGCTCATGCTACTGGCACCCCGGGCAGGGCCAGCGCCGCCAGCACGGTCGCGCCCACCAGCAGCCAGGCGACGTAATCGCCGACGTGCCCGGACTGGAGGTGGCGCAGCGGCGCCGTCCACCCGGGGGCGGCCGGCCGTCGCCGCCGGGTGACGGCGGCGGTGGCGAGACCCACGGCGAGGGCGGTGGAGACCAGCCCGAGCAGCACGCCGTGCGGTGTCCACCCGGCCGAGGCCCGGGCGCCGCCCCAGCCCGCCTCGTTGACCGAACGGGCCACGAGTTCACCGAAGCCGGGCACGGTGCCCACGGCGAGCGCGGCCGCGAGCAGCACGGCCGGGACGGTCGTCATGGTGTCCGGGACCCGGCCGAGCAGCCCGGACGTCTCGGGCTCCTCCGCCGAGCCGCTGGTCTCGTACGGGTCGGTGTCTTCCGGGGGCGGTCCGAGGCCGAGGAACACCCGGGCCGTGACCCGCAGCACCGCGCCCGCCGTGACCGCGGAGACGGCCACGAACACCACGGTGAGCGGCCCGCCGACCGCCTCCTCGCTGACCGCCTTGCCGAGCCCGGTGCCGAAGGGCGGCAGGCCCGCGAGGGCGAGTCCGCCGAGGGCGAACAGCACGGCGGTCGCCCGCAGCCGGCCCGCCCGGCCGTGCAGCGCGTGCTCGTCCACGCTGCCGAACCGGTCCAGCAGCGCGCCCGTGCAGGCGAACAGGGCGGCCTTCACCCCGGCGTGCCCGATGATGTACAGGGCGGCCCCGTCGTCGCCCTCGGGGGTGAGGACGCCGACGGCGACGAGGAACAGACCGGTGTGCGCGATGGTGGAGAAGGCGAGCAGCCGTTTGATGTGCCGCTGGTACCAGCACATGACGGCGCCGGTCACTGCCGTGAGGACGCCGAGCGTCAGCAGGGCGCGGGTCAGGCCGGCGGCCGGGATGCCGCCGGGCCCGGCGAAGACGGTGCCGTAGACGCGCCAGACGCCGTACACGCCGAGTTCGACCATCACTCCGGACAGCAGCATGCACACCGGGGTGGGGGCGACGGCGTGGGCGTCGGGGAGCCAGAAGTGGAAGGGCACGGCGGCCGCCTTCACCAGCAGTCCGGTCAGCACCAGCACGAAGGCGGCGAGGACCAGCGCGTCCGGCCGGCCGTGCCCGGCCGGACCGGCCAGGCTCCGGCCGATCCCGGCCATCGACAGTTCGCCGGTCCGGGCGTAGAGCAGGGCGATGCCGGTCAGCATGCCGTACGCGCCAAGGGAGTTGACGACGCCGAAGGTCAACGCGCCCTGGACGGCCTTGGCCTCGTCGATGCGGTAGCCGGTCAGCGCGTACGCCACCACGCTCATCAGCTCGAAGAACACGAAGGCGTTGAACAGGTCGCCGGCGAGGGCGAATCCGCACATGGCGCCCTGGAAGACCAGTATCAGCGCGGGGAACGAACCGGCGTGGCCGCGCGGCGGTTCGTCGAAGTAGCGCCAGGAGTAGGCGAGCGCGGAGAGGGTGAGCAGGGAGACGAGGGCCGCCATGCCGAGCGAGGGGCCGTCCCCGATCACCTCGATGCCGACGCTCTCCCCGCCGACGGGCACCCAGCCGCCGACCCATTCCACCATCGGCGGCGAGGAGTGCGTCAGCAGCAGGAGGGCGAGCGCGGCCGTCGCGGCGGAGACGGCGAGGCCGGTCAGCTCGGCGGCGCGGCGCGGCAGCCTCCGGCCGGCGGCGACGAGCAGGGCGGCCCCGAGCAGCGGCACCGCGACGAGGAGCGGAAGCAGATGGCTCATCAGCCGCGCAGCTCCCGCAGCTCGTCCGGGTCGGCGGTGCCGTGCCGCTTGACGATCTGGAGGACCAGGGCGAGCAGCAGCGCGGTGACGGTGGCGCCGACGACGATGTCGGTGAGGGTGAGGGCCTGCACCACCGGGTCGACCACCGGCCGGGCGCCGGGCTTGATGTCCGAGAAGACGGGCGCGGTGCCGCCGGAGCGGTAGCCGACCGCCAGCAGCAGGACGTAGGTGGAGACCTGGCACACGGACAGGCAGCCGACGGCATGGATCAGATCGCGGCTGGTGGCGAGGCCGTAGCAGCCCGTCAGGAAGACGTAGACGGCGACCAGGTACGGCAGCACCTGCATCAGGGTGCTCATCCTCCGTTCTCCTCCTCGATCTCGACGGCCTGGTCCAGGAAGTTGGCGAGCAGGACGACGACCGCGCTCGCCACCTCCATGCCGACGGCCGCGTTCAGCAGCGGGACGGTGCCCCCCGAGGACAGCGTGTTGAACGTGCCGTACGGCAGCAGCGTGTTGGCGAGGAACGCGGTGCCTGCCAGGACCCCGGCGAGGCCCAACACCAGGTAGGCGCTGACGGACAGGGCGTCGGTGGTCTCGAAGACGCCGAGGGGGCGGACGCGTTCCAGCGCGCCGTAGTCGGCCCCGAGGTACAGCAGGTGCAGGGCGGTCGCGGCGACCACGCCGCCCTGGAAGCCGCCGCCGGGGCTGAGCTGGCCGTGGGCGACGACGTAGAGGCCGCACACCAGGGCGACGGGGACCGTGAGGAGGGCGTAGCGCCGTACCGGCCGGGCCACCTCGGCGGGTTGGGGCCGCTCCCGGTGTTCGTCGCGGGCCTGGCGCAGCAGCACCACGCAGCCGAGGACGGCGGCGAACAGGATGCTGATCTCGCCGAGGGTGTCGTAGGCGCGCTGGTCGAAGTTGACGGAGGCGATGGTGTTGGCGGTGTGCCGGGCGAGGGAGGCGTGCACGGCGCGGGTGCCGTAGGGGTGACGACGGCCGCCGAAGCCGGGCAGGTCGAGGCAGGCGGCGGCCAGCAGGGCGGCGAGACCGGCGCCGCCCAAGGCCAGCAGCCACAGCCGCAGCCGCCGGCTCATCGCGCGCCGTCCCGGTCCCGGCCGCGCCGCCGGATCTTGCGGACCGACAGCATGATCAGCAGCGGGGTGAGGACGGCCCCGACCGCGAGCTGGGACAGGCCGACGTCGGGGGCCTGGAGCACGGTGAACAGCACGGCCAGCAGCACCCCGAGCACGGACAGCACGAGCGCCTGCCGTGCGGGGTCGCGCTGGGAGACGGCGGCGGTGGCGCCGGCGGCGACGAGGAGCAGGGCCACGAGGATCAGGGCGTCGTCCACACGGCACCTCCCGCGACCCGCAGGGCACCGTCCCGCCCCGGATCAGCCACCCCGCACCCCCCGGAAGCCGCCGGACAGCGCCCGGGAGGCGATCAGGTTGCCGCCGATCAGCAGCGCGCCGATCACCAGCAGCTTCACCATGGCCCGCCCCGGCCCGGTGGCCGCGCACACCGCGATCACGACCGCGGCGCCCACCCCGGCCACCGCGTAGGTGAGCCCCCAGGCGCTCGGCCGCCGGCCCTCCAGGTCCTCGTGGAGCAGCCGGGCGAAGACCAGGGTGCCGACGGGTCCGAGGAGGGCGAGCAGCAGCGCGAGGTCGACGTAGGCCGGACGGTCGTACCCCTGGGCGAGCAGCAGCAGGGCCGGGCAGAGGGCGGCGGTGGTGAGGTTCTGGGCGATGACGCGGCGGGCGGTCGGGCCGGTGGTCACGCCCCACAGGGCGGCCGCCCCTCCCCCGCCCAGGTCGACGGTCGCCGCGACGATCCAGCCGTTCACCGCCAGGTCACCGCCCGTCGGCCGGCCCGCGCGAGCAGCGCGCCCACGGCGGCGACGCTCGCGCCCACGATCCGCTCCAGGGTGTCGACGGTGGTGATCAGCACCAGCCAGAGCAGGGCCAAGGCGGCCCACCAGGCGAGGAGTTCACCGGCGACGAGGAGGGCCGCACGAGGTGTCGCACGCCGCTCCATCCACCGCCTCCTCTTTTCCCGTTCTTTTCCTCTTTTTTATGGTTTGCAGCTATATGCCCGCTTCGCCGTCCGCTCGGTGCATCCAAGCACCGCCGAAGCCCGGGCGGAGTGGCGGCGCGCTGGTCCGCGGGCGGAGTGCCCCGGGAGCGTGAACGGAAACCGGCGGAGGCGCGGACCCCTCGGCAACTGGTCTGTACCAAGACCTTGACGCCCCCTTATCTCACTCCTTAAATCAAGAGGCATCGCTCCATCCGGAAGTCCCCCCACCGATCGGAGAGCCATGGCCTCCCCCCGCCTGCTCCGCAGATGTCTGTTCGCCGCCCTGTCCGCCGCGCTGGTCGGCGCGGCAGCCGTCGGCCCCGCGCACGCGCGCCCCGCCGACCGGGCCGCCCCCACCGCGGCCGCCCCCGCCGCGGCCGTGACCACCTTCTCCGACACCTTCGACGGGCCCGCGGGCTCGGCGGTCGACTCCTCGAAGTGGACCCAGGAGACCGGGGACAACGTCAACAACCACGAGCGGGAGTACTACACCTCGGGCACGAACAACGCGGCCCTGGACGGCCAGGGCCACCTGGTGATCACGGCCAGGAAGGAGAACCCGGCCGGATACCAGTGCTGGTACGGCAGTTGCCAGTACACCTCGGCGCGGCTGAACACGGCCGGCAAGTTCACCGCGCAGTACGGGCATGTCGAGGCGCGGATGAAGATCCCGCGCGGGCAGGGCATGTGGCCCGCGTTCTGGATGCTCGGCACACCGGTGAACTGGCCGGACTCGGGCGAGATCGACGTGATGGAGAACGTCGGCTTCGAGCCGTCGACCGTGCACGGCACCATCCACGGGCCCGGCTACTCCGGCTCGGGCGGCATCGGCGCCGCCTACAGCCTGCCGAACGGGCAGGCCTTCGCGGACGGCTTCCACACCTTCGCCGTGGACTGGGCGCCCGACTCGATCACCTGGTCGGTCGACGGCACCGTCTACGAGCGGCGCACCCCGGCCGACCTGGGCGGCAAAACCTGGGTGTACAACGACCGGCCGTTCTTCCTGATCCTGAACCTCGCGGTCGGCGGCTACTGGCCCGGTGACCCGGACGGCAGCACCCAGTTCCCAGCGCAACTGGTGGTGGACTCGGTCTCCGTGACGACCGGCGCCGGCGCGGCGGGGGTCCCGATCCGGGGGCTGGCCGGCAAGTGCGTGGACGTGGCCGGCGCGAACTCCGCGAACGGCACCCCGGTCCAGCTCTACGACTGCAACGGCACCGCCGCGCAGTCCTGGACGGTCGGTTCGGACGGCACGATACGGGCGCTCGGCAAGTGCCTGGACGTGACGGACAGGGGCACGGCGGACGGCTCGACCGTCCAGCTGTGGGACTGCACCGGCGGCACCAACCAGAAGTGGACCGTCACGGGCGCGCACGACATCGTCAACCCGCAGGCGAACAAGTGTCTCGACGTCACCGGGAACAACTCGGCCAACGGGACGCGGTTGCAGATCTGGTCCTGCACGGGTGGCGCCAACCAGAAGTGGACGGTCGGCTGAGCCGACGGCTCAGTGCAGCTTCCAGGTGTACTTGCCGCCGCCGACCCAGCGGACCACGTCCGGATCGTCGAGGTCGTGGATCGTGATCCCGCAGGCGGCGGCGACCTCCAGGACATCGGTGACGGTCCTGGCCGCGCCGCTCACCTCGCCGTCGATCTCCACGATCCTGAAGGGCGCCTCACCCGGCTTCCCCGGGCTCAGGCCCAGCACCATGACCCGTGGCCGGGAGATGTGGGGGGCTGCTTGTTCGGTCATGCAACTCAGGTTAGGACGGAACGCCCCGCGACGGGTCGGCGGACGCCGTCCGGTCAGGGCCGCCGCCAGTCGTCGCTGGTCAGGTGGGAGCCGGCCTGCGGCCCCATGCGGAGCATGCCGCCGTCCACGCTCCAGGAGGCACCGGTGACGTAGGAGGCGTCGGGGCTCGCGAGGAAGGCGATCACAGCGGCCACCTCGCGGGCGTCCCCCGGCCGCCCGAGCGGCACGCCGGGCCGGCGCACGGTGTGCACGTCGGTGTCCTCCTGCCCGGTCATCGGCGTGGCGATCTCCCCCGGCGCCACCGCGTTCACCGTGATGCCGTACTCGGCCAGCTCCAGCGCCATCACCTGGGTGAGCAGCCCGAGGCCGCCCTTGGCCGCGCAGTAGGGGGCGGCGCCGACCCGCGGCTGGTGCTCGTGCACGGACGTGACATGGACGATCCGGCCGCCGTCCCCCTGCCGGATCATGTGCCGGGCCGCACGCTGCCCGCACAGGAAGGGGCCGACGAGGTCGACGTCCAGGACGCGGCGGACGTCCTCCAGGGACAGGTCGAGATACGGGGTCATGGTGCCCGTACCCGCGTTGCCGACGACCACGTCGAGCCGGCCGAGCACGGCACACAGCTCGTCCACGGTGTCCGCCGCCGCTGGCAGGCGGGTGAGGTCCAGCCGGGCGACGGCGGCGCGGCGGCCCTTCGCGCGGACCTCCTCCGCCGTCTCCTCGGCGCCCTTCTCGTCCGTGTGCCAGGTGATGCCGACGTCCAGGCCCGCCTCGGCCAGCCGTACGGCGGTGGCCCGGCCGATGCCGGAGTCCGCACCCGTGACGAGCGCCGTGCGGCGCCCGGCCGGCGTCGGGGACATGGCCTGCCTCCTCGAAGGGGGTGGGTAAGGGGCTCGGACGAGTCACCGCAGTACCCGGGGGCCGGGCGGGCAAACGACACGGGCCGGGCACGGGTGGGCCCCGGCCGGTCACACGGTTCCCCGCGCCCCCGCGAAGTGCCGGTGCGAGCCTTGGTCCTATGGAACCCGTCGCCGCCCTGGAGCGGATCGCCTTCCTGCTGGAGCGTGCGCTGGCGCCCGGCTACCGGGTGCGGGCGTTTCGGACGGCGGCCCGGGTGATCGGGGAGCTGACCCCCGAGGAGGTGGCGGCGCGGGTGGCGGACGGGTCGCTGGAGGGGCTGAAGGGGGTCGGGCCGAAGACGGCACAGGTGGTGCGGGAGGCGCTGGACGGGGCGGTGCCGGGGTATCTGCGCAAGCTGGAGGAGGAGGGTGGCAGCGCCGGACGCGAGGGCCCGGGGGCCGCGCTCCGGGACTTGCTGCGGGGGGACTGCCACACCCACTCGGACTGGTCCGACGGGGGCAGCCCGATCGAGGAGATGGGGCGGGCGGCGGCCGCGCTCGGGCACGAGTGGACCGTCCTGACCGATCATTCGCCACGGCTGACCGTGGCCCGGGGCCTGTCCCCGGAGCGGCTGCGCGAACAACTGGACGTGGTGGCGGAGCTGAACGCGCGCTGGGCGCCGTTCCGGCTGCTCACCGGGATCGAGTGCGACATCCTGGACGACGGCTCGCTGGACCAGGAGCCGGAGCTGCTGGAGCGGCTGGACGTGGTCGTCGTCTCGGTGCACTCCAAGCTGCGGATGGACGCCCGCGCCATGACCCGCCGCATGGTCGCCGCCGTACGCGATCCGCACGCCGACGTCCTCGGGCACTGCACCGGGCGCCTGGTCACCGGACGGGGACGCCCGGAGTCGGAGTTCGACGCGGACGAGGTGTTCGCCGCCTGTGCCGAGTCCGGCACGGCCGTGGAGATCAACAGCCGCCCCGAGCGGCTGGACCCGCCGCGCCGGCTGCTGCGCCGGGCCGTGGCCGCGGGGACGCTCTTCGCCGTCGACACCGACGCGCACGCGCCCGGCCAGCTCGACTGGCAGATCCTGGGCTGCGCCCGTGCCGAGGAGTGCGGGGTGCCTGCCGAGCGGGTGGTCACCACGTGGTCGGCGCCGGAGCTGCTGGAGTGGACGCGCGAGGGGCGGGTGCCCGCGCGCGTGGCGGGGGCCTGACGTGGTACCCGGGACCGGATCGGGAGAGCCGGAGCCAGAGAGAGGGCCGGGATGGAACAGCGCGCCGCCGTCTTCGATGTCGACGGGACCCTCGTCGACACCAATCACCTGCACGTCGTCACCTGGTGGGAGGCCTTCCGGCAGGCCGGTCACACCGTCCCCATGCACGCCGTGCACCGGGCCGTCGGCCTCGGTTCGTCGGACCTGGTCGCGCACCTGCTCGGCGAGGACCGCGACCGCGACGAGGACGCCGCACTCGGCGCCGCGCACAAGGCGCTGTACGGCCAGTACTTCGACCGGCTCCCCGCCCTGCCGGGCGCCGGCGAGCTGCTGCGACGGCTGCGCCACGACGGCTGGACGGTGGTCCTCGCCACCTCGGCGAGCGGTTCGGAGCTGGGCGCGCTGCGCCGGGCGATCGACGCGGACGACGCCATCGAGGCCACCGCGAGCAGCGAGGACGTGCGGGAGGGCAAGCCCGCCGCGGAGCCGGTGGAACACGCGCTGGAGCTGGCCGGGGTGCCGGCCTCGCGGGCGGTGTTCGTCGGGGACACGGTGTGGGACATGCGGGCGGGCGCCAAGGCGGGGGTGCGGTGCGTGGGGGTGCTGTGCGGCGGGATCCCCCGGGCCGATCTGGAGGAGGCCGGTGCGCAGGCGGTCTACGCGGACCCCGCCGACCTGCTCGCCCGTCTGGACACCAGCCCGCTGACCTGAGCGTTCCGCCGTGTGGCGCAGCTCACGGAGGGTGGTGGAACAGCGGAGGACCCTCGCCCGTTGAACCATCCGTGGGTACGGACGGGACAGTGTCCCCGGGCCTCACCTTCTGCACACAGGGACGATCGTTCGGCTGAAGCCCTGTGGAGCGTCTCGCCGAGAGGCGACCGCCGTTCGCACCCACCTCAGACCGCCCCGGCCGTGCGTCCCCCCGTCACGGCCGGGGCTTTCCACGTGCGCCCGGGCCCGCGCGGGGCTCACCGCCGCGCCCGGCGGCCGTCAGACCCCGGCGGTGGCCGCCGTGGCCCCGACCGTGCCGAGGAACTCCCGCAGATCCGCGGTGAGCCGTTCCGCGTGCGTGAAGAACAGGCCGTGGCCGCCCCTGTCGTACACCTTCAGCGCGGCGCCCGGCACCAGCCGGGCCAGCCGCTCGCCCGTGTGGGCCAGGGGCGCGGAGGTGTCGTGGGTGCCGTGCACGACGAGCACCGGTACGTCCACGGCGGGCAGCTCGTCGGTGAGGTCGAGGCCGGTCACCAGGGCCCGAAGGCCGGTGGAGGCGCGGGGCGTGGCCCTCAGGCAGCGGTCGATGAGACGGCTGACATAGGCGTCCGAGACCTCGTTTCCCGCGCTGGAGACGGCGAAGAACGCGTCCGCGGAACGGGCGAACCACGCGGGCCGGTCGCGCCGGAAGAGCTCGTCGTCGGCGCGCGCGAGCGCCGGATCCACGCCGTCGGGCAGCCGCTCGGAACGCAGGATCCCGGGACTGACGCCGCAGACCAGGACGGCCCCGGCCACCCGGTCCGAGCCGTGCCGGGTCAGACAGCGCACCACCTCGGCGGTGCCGACGGAGTGCCCGATCAGGGTGACCTCGCGCAGGCCGAGATGGTCGAGCAGCCCCTGGAGGTCGTCGGCGAGGGTGTCGAGGTCGTACCCCCGCCAGACGTCGTCCGAGCGCCCGTGACCGCGCCGGTCCAGGCCCACACAGCGGTATCCGGCCTCCGCGAGCGGCAGCATCTGGTGCTCCCACATCTCGTGGCCCAGATAGGCGCTCGCGACGAAGACGGCGACGGCGCCGGAGGCGGGACCGTGGTCGGCGTAGTGCAGCCGGGTGCCGTCGACAGGGCTCTCGTAGTACGGCATGGGGGTCCTCCTCGGGATGCGGCTCGGATGCACCGGCGGGCCCACGGACCTCGGCCGGCCGGTGATCCCGATCGTGCCCGGAACGGACCCCGGGGTCGATTACCCGGCACGTCAAGCACGTGTGTCCGGGTGGGTGGCATGCGTGTGCGGGCCGGTCGCCCGGGTACCCGGCCGGTCGTCGCGGGACCTTCGCCCGAGGACGGAAGGAGCCGAAGGTGAGCAGCTCAGCGGGCAGCACGGTGGTGGTCACCGGGGCCACCGGAAATGTCGGAACGAGCGTGGTGCGCCTGCTCTCCCAGGACCCCGGGATCGCCTCGGTACGGGGCATCGCGCGCCGTAGGCCCGAGTGGTCGCCGCCGAGGACCGAGTGGTCCGCCGTCGACCTCTCGTCGGACCGGGCGGACCCGGACCTCGCCGAGCGGTTCGCGGGCGCGGACGCGGTGGTCCATCTGGCGTGGGCGTTCCAGCCGACGCACGATCCGGCGACCACGTGGCGGACCAACGTGCTCGGCAGCATCCGGGTGTTCGAGGCGGTCGCCGCGGCCCGGGTGCCGGTCCTTGTGCACGCCTCGTCCGTGGGGGCGTACTCGCCGGGGCCCAAGGACCACGCGGTGGACGAGTCCTGGCCGACGCACGGCTGGCCGGACGCGGCGTACTGCCGGGAGAAGGCGTATCTGGAACGCACCCTGGACGTGTTCGAGCGCGACCACCCGGAGGTGCGGGTGGTGCGGATGCGGCCGGCGTTCCTGTTCAAGCGGGAGTCGGCGAGCGAGCAGCGCCGGATCTTCGCGGGACGCTTCCTGCCCGGCCCGCTGGCCCGGCCCGAACTGCTGCCGTTCCTGCCGGACATCCCCGGGCTGCGCGTCCAGGCCCTGCACACCGACGACGCCGCCGAGGCCTACCGGCTCGCGGTGCACTCGGAGACGGCCCGCGGCGCCTTCAACCTCGCCGCCGACCCCCCGCTCGACGCCGCGGTCCTCGGCACCCTGCTGGGCGCCCGCCCGGTACGGCTGCCCCGTACGGCCGCCCGCTCGGCCATCGCCACGGCCTGGAGCCTGCGTCTGCTGCCGGCCTCGCCGCACCTGTTCGACGCGGTGCTGCGGCTGCCCCTGATGGACTGCGCGCGAGCGCACCAGGAGCTGGGCTGGCAGCCCCGGTGGACGGCGACGGAGGTGCTGGAGGAGTTCCTGGACGGGCTGCAGCGGGGCAGCGGACTGGACACCGCGCCGCTGCACGGCAGCAAAGTGGGCTGAACGGGGAGGAAGGCGAGAACATCATGGCCGCACAGCGCGAACAGGAACCCGGCAGGTCCCCGGACCCGGTGCCCAGGGACATGCCCGACCAGCAGACCCAGTCCGACGACCCCTGGGAGGTCCCCGCGGACGGCTCGCCGGGCGCCTCGGGCGAAAGCCCGGACGAGGACGGCGTGCCCGACACCGACGAGGCCGGCGCCGGCCCCCGCGGCGCGCCGCGCACGGGCACCGTGCACCCGGAGCACCCGGGTCCGGACGAGTCGCCCGACTGACGGCCGCGGTGGGTTACCCGCCCGGCGTCCGCTCCCGCAGCGCCGTCCGCCAGGCGGGCAGCGGGGTCTCGGGGGCCGGGGCGGGGCGGTGGCCGCCGCCGGCGAAGAAGTCGGCCAGGGGAAGGATCGCCGCGCCGACGGTCACGGCGTCCGGACCGAGGCGGCCGAGTTCGATGGTGACCTTGTCGGCGGGGTGGCGCAGGGCGTACGTCGTCGCGTGCCGGCGTACGGCGGGCAGGAACCGGGAGCCGAGCTGGAGTCCGGCCCAGCCGCCGACGATGATCCGCTCGGGCTGGAAGAGGTTGATCAGGTCGGACAGGCCCGCCCCCAGGTATTCGGCGGTCTCCTCCAGCACCGCCAGCGCCACCGGGTCCGCCGTGCCGCCCTCCGCCGGGTAGGCGGCGGCGAGCATGGCGGTGAGCGCGGTCTCCTCGTCGGCGTCGGCCGGCGGGCACCCGCCCGCCTCGCGCCAGCGGGCGAGCAGCGACTCGGCGCCCGCGTACGCCTCCAGGCAGCCCGGGGCACCGCAGCGGCAGCGGCGCCCGCGGACCCGTACCGTCAGATGGCCCCACTCGACGGCCCGTCCGCGTTCCACCTCGGGGGTCACCAGACAGGCGCCGACACCGGAGCCGAACAGCACGACGGCCGCGTTGCGGGCGCCCCGGCCCGCGCCGAACCACATCTCGGCCTGGCCGAGGGTCTTGGCGCCGTTCTCTATGAAGTACCGCACCGCCCGCGGCAGTCCGGCGGCGGACCGGAGCAGCTGCTCCAGCGGGACCGCGTCCCAGCCGATGGTCTGCCCGTGCACGACGGCGCCCCGGTCGGCGGTGTGCTCGACGATGCCGGGGACGCCGACGCCGACGCCCAACAGCCGTTCGGGATCGGCGGCTTGGGCGGCGAGGACCTCGGCGACCCCGTCGCGGATGTGCCCGGCGATGACGTCGGCGTCGTAGCGCTGCGGGGTCAAGGGCCGTTCGGTGCGGGCCAGTTCGGTTAGGGCGAGGTCGAACAGCTCGACCCGGACGCGGGTTTCGCCGACGTCGACGCCGATCATCTGTCCGCTGTCCGGGGCGACGCGCAGCAGGGTTCGGGGCCGGCCGCCGTCGGAGTCGACGCTGCCGGCCTCCTCGACCAGTCCGTCGGCGGCCAGGTCGGCGACCACGTTGCTGACCGAACCGGAGCTGAGACCGGTGGCCGGGCCCAGCTCGAAGCGGCTCAGCGGGCCGTCGAAGTACAGCCGCTGGAGTACGGCGGTACGGTTGCCCCGCCGGAGGTCACGCACCGTGCGCCCGTTCCGCCCCGCCATGCGGCTCCTTTCACGAACCATGCCCGACCTGCAACATACTCCTTCGGGCGACCGGAACGCGACTTTCCACCAACCCTTAGTTCATGCTGTGAGCTAAGGGACGGTCGCGCCCCGTGGTCCGCCGGGCGGGGCGGGGCTCAGAGGTCCAACTGGAACTCGTACGTGGTATGCGTCGGTATGTAGCCGAACGAGTCGTTGATGCGGCTCATGTAGGGATTGTTGTCGGCGGTGTCGGTGAGCAGGCCGCCGAGTTCGGGGTACCGCTCGCGGGCCTGAAGGATCGAGGCGGCCTTCATCCACCGGCCCAGGCCGTGCCCGCGGTGCTCCGGGAGCACTCCGGTGCCGTAGTGCTGCGCGTCCCCCTGGCCGCTGCCGGGGACGACCAGTTCGGTGAAGCCGACGATCGCGCCGTCACTCTCGCTGATCGCGACCACGGTGTGCAGGAGGTCGCCTCGCTTGGCCACGGCCGCCGCGGCGTCCCGGACCCGCTCCAGGTCCCAGGTGATCGTGCCGATATCGGTGCTGCCCATCGGCGTGTCGTCCATGGCGTGACGTGACAGGACGAAGGTCTCGGCGAGTTCGTCGGGGACCGTGCCCTCCCAGGACGCCAGCCGGTACCCGGGATGCGGCCGTTCGATGATCCCGGTGAGGGCCTCGGTGTCCGCGTCGGCCAGCGGGAGCCGGGTGTAGGTCAGGGTCAGGACCTTGCGGAAGTCCCGGGCCGCCAGGAACTCCTCGCCGGGAGAGCCGGCCTCCGCCTGGGTGATCATGGACCTCCGGCCGTCGGCGCGCGCGGCGGCCACGGCCGCCCGCAGCAGGAGGGAGCCGGTCCGCCGGCGCCGCTCGGCGGGATGGACGTGCAGTTCCAGCTCGGCGAGGTGGTCCTGCCCGGTCCGGGCGAACAGACGGAGGAACGCCGACCCGACGGGGACGCCGTCGGCGCCGGACGCCAGCCATGCCAGGCGGCGGCCGGAGGAGTCGGCTTCGGGATCGGTCAGCGCGGTGACGCGGACGGACAAGAGATCTCCTTGGAGAAGAGAAGCGGGGGGTACCTGGGCCCACTGCCGCTCACGACGGGGCAGCGCCTGACGGCGACGTGCGAACGCCGCCTGCCGAGCCGGTCGGCGGCCCGGCGAAGTCAACCGCGTCGGCCCGGGAGCGGCAAACGGATTTCCGGTACGTCGGCGGCTTCGCTCAGGACGCCGCCGCCGCGCTCGTCTCGGAGGTGCCCGCGCCCGCCGGGGCACCGAAGCGGGCCAGGGTGTGCCAGACCATCTTCAGGTGCTGAAGGTCGTAGCGGCCGGTGCGGGCGGCGTCGCCGAGGAGACGGGGGGTCAGGACGCCCGCCGAGGCGACGCGGGCGCCGAGGGCGGCGTACTCGGGGCCCCGGTAGCCGGCATGGTGGCGGAGCCGGTCGACGGTGAGGACGTAGCCGGGGTGCCATTCCACGGGGAACGGGAGGCGCCGGGCCGCCGTCTCCACGGGGGTGCCGCGGTAGCTCGCGTCCAGGACCAGTGCCTCGATGTCCCGGGCGAGCAGGACTCCCCCGTGCACGTGGCTCTCGATGTAGTCGTCGAGCGCGTCCCGCTCGTCCGCCTCGGCGAGGGCGATCAGCGGCATCGCGCCGGCCACGCCGAAGGCCGTCGGTTCGGCCGCGCTGTCCGGGTAGCAGAAGGTGGCGCGGGCCGTGACCGGCGCGGTGAGCCGTAAGTGCGAGGAACCGAACCGAGGTGCGGCGCCCACCACTTGGCGGCGGAAGTCCAGCGCGCCGTACACCGGCCGCTCCACGGGGTCGGCGTCGTCGTACACGCCTCCGAAGATCCGGCTCTCCCAGCGCCACCGGTCGCCGCCCCGGTGCGCGGTGAGCCCTCCGTTGCCGGTGCCGGTGACGAACTGCGAGTGGTAGGCGCCGTCCCGGGCGAGCGAGGTGAGGATCGACAGCCCGCCCGAGTGGCGGTCCGGGTGGAAGTTGAGGGTGATGCGCGGGCCGGGGGCCAGCGGCGGCCCGGACGCGTGGGCGGCCACGTGCCGCAGCGCGCGCCGGGCCCGTGCCGGAAGCCCGTCGGGGAAATCCATTGGCTCGCCCTCCCGTGGGATATCTAGGCTGCTCAGGGACCCATCCTCCGGGTCCGGCACACGCACGACGAAGGAATTTCCATGAGATCGCTCACCGAGCAGGACATCCGCGGCTCTTTCGTGAACTGCTCGAAGGGTGAGGCCAAGCGACTGGCCGTGCCGCGGGACCTTGAGGAACGGCCATGGGACCAGCTCGACTTCCTCGGCTGGCGGGATCCGGGCGCCCCCGACCGCAGCTACCTGGTCACCGAGCGGGCGGACGGGCTCGTCGGGGTCGCCCTGCGCTTCCCCTCCTCCCAGCACGGTTTCCTGCACCGCAGCATGTGCTCCCTGTGCCTGACCACGCACCGCGGCGGCGGGGTGTCCCTGATGACCGCGCGCAAGGCGGGCACCGCGGGCCGCGAGGGCAACTCGGTCGGCCTGTACATGTGCACGGACCTGGCCTGCTCCCTGTACGTGCGCGGCAGGAAGGTCCCCGACTCCGGGATGCGGATCGAGGAGAGCCTGACGGTGGAGGAGCAGATCGTTCGGACCACGGGCAATCTGTCCGCGTTCCTCGACAAGCTGTACGACTGAGCCGTCCCGGGCCCCGGCCCCGCCGCCACCCGCCCCCGGCCGGCGCCCCCGCCGTATGGCCCAACCCGCTCCTCCTGCCCCGGCCCCCCTCGAACCGGCACGTTCGACGCACCCGAGGAAGGGGAACAGGCCAAAGGATGCACGACGTACGCAAGGGGACCGAGGGACTGCTGCGCCTGGCCAAGCGCCGCCGGGAGCCGGTGGTCGTCCAGACGCTGCGGTCGGCCGCGGCGGCGACGATCGCCTATGTGATCGCGCTCCGGCTGAGTCCCGAGCCGGCCCCGCTGACCGCGCCCCTGACCGCGCTGCTGGTCGTCCAGGTGACGTTCTACGCCACGCTCACCAACGGCATCCGCCGGGTGAACTCGGTGGTGGCCGGCGTCCTGGTCGCCATCGCCTTCAGTGTGCTGGTGGGCCTGACCTGGTGGAGCCTCGCGCTGCTGATCGTGGCCTCGCTGGGCGTCGGCCATCTGGTACGGGTGGACGAGTACGTCGCCGAGGTGGCGATCAGCGCCATGCTGGTGCTCGGGGTGACCACGGTCGGGTTCACCGCCTGGGCGCGGATCGTGGAGACACTGATCGGCGCGGTCGTCGGCACCGCCTGCAACCTGCTGCTGCCGCCGCCGGTGTGGGTGGACAAGGCGGGCCAGTCGGTCGAGGACCTGGCGCGCCGGGTGCGGCAGTTGATGCTGCGGATGGGTGAGGAGGCCGCGGACCGCATCCCCTGGGAGCGGGCGGCCGAGCGGCTGCACGAGGCGCGCCGGCTCGACCAGTACATCGCCGAGGTCGACGCGTCGCTGCGGCAGGCCGAGGACAGCCTGCGGCTCAATCCGCGGGTCAAGGAGGGCCTGCTGCACCGGGTGGTGCTGCGCACCGGTCTGGACACGCTGGAGATCTGCACGGTGGTGCTGCGGGTACTGGCCCGTTCCTTCACCGACCTGGCGAAGGCCCGCGACTCCGACTACCTGTTCCCGCCCAGGGTCGGGGCGACCGTGGAGGAGCTGCTGTCCCAGATCGGCGACGCGGTGGTCAGCTTCGCGGTCCTGGTGACCGCCCATCTCAGCGCGGACGCCGAGTCCGCGGAGTCCCGGCTGACGGCCGAGCTGCACACCGCGGCCGGCACCCGCGACCGGCTGGCCGAGCAGCTTCGCGAGGAGATCCGCAAGGACTGGGCGCACTGGCAGCTGCTGGGCGCCGTGCTGACCGAGACGACCCGGATGATCGACGAGCTGGACACCGAGCACCGCACCGAACGCCTGCTGGAGGAGCTGGACCGGGTCTCCCGCGAGCAGCGCGCCAAGCTGCCCCGGATAACCCGGCTGCGCGAGCGGCTCGGCGTACAGGAGGAGCTGTGGCGCCGTACGGGGTTCGGCGACCGCACCTCGTGAGCGGGCGGGACCGGGTTTGCCTTGAGGGGCCGGCTCGGGCGAGGGTGACTGTTCATGACCGGGGCGATCCGAGGTGGGCGAATGGGCACGCGGGCAGGGGCGGGCGGCCGCTGGAGCCGACGCCGGTTCATCGGGATGGGGGCGGGTGCGGCCGCCGTGGTGGCGGTGCCGTCACCGGCCGCCCCTCCCCCGGGCGCCGCGCCGGCCGGCGCCCCGGGCCGTGCGCCCGCCGGCCGTTCCGCCGGGCCCCGCCCGCTGTACCTGGGCACCTACACCTCCGCCCCGGGCGGCGGCACCGGCATCGGGCTCGCGTCGTACGACCCGGAGTCGGGGCTGATCACCGGCTCCGGCACGCTCACCGGGGTCCCCGACCCGTCGTATCTCACCGTTCACCCGGACGGCCGGACGCTGTACGCGGTGGACGAGCGCCAGGACGGCGGGGTGACGGCCGTACGGCTCGGCGACCGGCGCGTCCTCGGCACGCGGAGCACCGGCGGCGCGGGCCCCTGCCATCTGTCGGTGCACCCGTCCGGGCGGTGGCTGCTCAGCGCGAACTACGGGTCCGGCAGCGTCGCCGTGCATCCGATCGACGCCTCGGGCGCCCTGGGCGAGCGCACCGCCCTGGTCACCCACACCTCCCCGCCGCCCGGCCCCGGCCAGGAGGGGCCGCACGCGCACCAGTTCCTCGCCGGGCCCGACGGCCGCCATCTGCTCGCGGTCGACCTCGGCACCGACACCGTGTACACCTACCGCCTGCACGCCACGAAGGGCACGCTCACCGAGGTGGGCCGGGCGCACACCCGGTCCGGCGCGGGGCCCCGCCATCTGACCTTCCATCCGGGCGGGCGGCACGCCTATCTGGCCAACGAGGTGGACGACACGGTCGTCGTCTGCGCCTACGATCCCGCCACCGGCCGGCTGACGATCGGCGAGCCGCAGTCCACCGGCGCCTCCGGGGACGTCACCAACTACCCGGCGCAGCTCCTGGTCACGGCGAACGGCCGGTACGCCTTTCTCGCCAACCGCGGCGACAACAGCCTCGCCCGGTACGCGGTCGAGGCCGGCGGGGCCGGGCTGCGACTGCTCGGCACGGTGCCGGTGCGCGGGGACTTCCCACGGCAGATCGCGTTCTCTCCGGACGGCCGGCTGCTGTTCGCGGCGAACCAGCGCTCCGGCACGGTCACCGTCTTCCACGTCGACGCCGACCGCGGTGAACTGCGGCCCGCGGGCGAGCCGTTCGCCTCGCCCGTCGCCGTCTGCGCCCTGCCGCTGTAGCGCCCGCGAAGCGTAGGCCGCGAGGCGCGCACTCCCGCGCCTCAGGCGATGGCGCCCAGCAGGGCCCGCGCGCACAGGTCGCGCACCTGTTCCCGGCTCAGCTCGCCGTCGCGCAGCCACTCCAGGCAGACGGCGGTGGTGAAGGCGAGCCAGCCGCGCACGGCGACACGCGGCAGCGGGGCGCGCTCGAAGAGGGGCCCGAACTCGGGGTCGGCCGCGAGGGCGGCCAGGATCTGCTTCTCCTGCGCGGCGAGCGCCCGCTGGTAGACCCGGCGTACGGCCTGGTCGCCGGCGGCGTCGGCGCGGTGGAAGGCGCGGAAGCCGTGGGCGTGGGCCTGGACGTAGCCGAGGTAGGTGTCGAGCCCCGCGGTCAGTTGCTCGCGCGCCGGCACGCCCGGCTCGGCCGCCGTCATGCGCAGCATCCGCTCGCTCTCGCGCTCCACGACCGCCGCGAAGAAATCCCGCTTGGTCGGGAAGTAGTGGTACAGGAGCCCCCGGGAGACCCCGGCGAGGTCGGCGACCCGCTCGATCCACACGTCGTCGTACGGACTCTCCGAGAACAGTCGCGCGCCGACCGACAGCAGTTGCTCACGGCGTTCGCCGGTGCTGAGTCGGCGCCGGACGCGTTCCCCCTGGTTCGCGGGCATGGCGTCACTTTACTTGACGTCGGTTCAACAAGCGGATCACACTGAGGACCGTTATTGAATCCACGTACAACAGGCGCCGGCGGGCTCGACGCCCCGCCTGTTCAAGGGAGATCGGCGTCATGGCGGAGACGGCGGAGGGTTCCCGGACCGCGGGGTCCACGGATGCGGCGGCTCCGGCGCTGCCGAAGGGTTTCCGGAGTGCCGAGCTGGGCTGGCCCGAGCTCGACCGGATCCCGCATCCGCCGCACCGGCTGCCGCTGCTCGGCGATGTGGTGGGCGTCGACCGGCGCAAGCCCGTCCAGGACTCGATGCGCTTCGCGCGCCGGCTGGGACCGGTCTTCCGGCGCCGGATCTTCAACAAGGAGATCGTCGTGGTGTGGGGGGCGGCTCCGGCCGCCGACCTCGCCGACGAGTCCCGGTTCGCCAAGCACGTCGGGCTGGGCGTGGCCAACCTCCGGCCGATCGCCGGGGACGGGCTGTTCACCGCGTACAACCACGAGCCCAACTGGCAGCTGGCGCACGACGTCCTGGTGCCCGGGTTCAGCCGGGAGGCGATGGAGGGCTACCACGGGATGATGCTGGCGGTCGCCGGGCGGCTGACCGACAGCTGGGACCGCGAACTGGCCGCCGGGCGGGCGGTGGACGTGCCCGGGGACATGACCAAGCTGACCCTGGAGACCATCGCGCGGACCGGGTTCGGGCACGACTTCGGTTCCTTCGAGCGGGACCGGCCGCACCCCTTCGTCACGGCGATGATCGGCACGCTGACCTACGCCCAGCGGCTCAACGCCGTGCCCGGTCCGCTGGCACCGCTCCTGCTGCGCGGCGCCGCCCGGCGCAACGCGGCCGACATGGCGCTTCTGAACCGTACGGTCGACGCGCTGGTCGAGGAGCGGCGCGGGTCGGGCGGCGGCGAGGGGGACCTGCTGGACCGGATGCTGGCCACGGAGCACCCGGTGACCGGCGAGCGGCTGTCCGCGGAGAACGTCCGCCGGCAGGTCATCACCTTCCTGGTCGCCGGGCACGAGACCACCTCCGGCGCGCTCTCCTTCGCCCTGTACTACCTGGCCCGGCACCCGGACGTCGCCGCGAAGGCGCGCGCCGAGGTGGACCGCGTCTGGGGGGACACCGGGCGTCCCGGCTACGACCAGGTGGCCAAGCTGCGCTACGTGCGCCGGGTCCTCGACGAGTCGCTCCGCCTGTGGCCGACCGCCCCCGCCTTCGCCCGCGAGGCACGCGTGGACACGGTGCTGGCCGGGGACCACCCGATGCGCCGGGGCGCGTGGGCGCTGGTCCTCACCCCCATGCTGCACCGCGATCCGGAGGTCTGGGGCGCCGACGCGGAGGACTTCGACCCGGACCGCTTCAGCCCCCAGGCGGTCCGCGGCCGACCCGCGCACACCTTCAAGCCCTTCGGCACCGGGCTCCGCGCCTGCATCGGCCGCCAGTTCGCGCTCCACGAGGCCACCCTGGTCCTCGCCCTCCTCCTGCGCCGCTACGCCTTCCACGCGGACCCCGCCTACCGGCTGACGGTGACCGAGCGCCTGACCCTGATGCCGGAGGACTTCCGCCTGCGGCTCGAACGCCGTACGACACCGGGGCGGGCGGAGTAAGGGGTCAGCTCCCGGCCGGTGCCCCGCTCACGCCCAGTGCGCCGGCCGGCTCAGCGACCGCGGCAGTCTCGTGCCCGCGTTCCCCCGCGCCGCGTTGAGCTGGGGCTGGGTGAGGAAGAACGCGCCGGTCAGGTCCGCGTCGCGCAGGTCGGCGTCGCGCAGGTCGGCGCCGATCATGTCGGCGTCGCGCAGGTCCGCGCCCGTCAGGTCGGCGGCGATGAGGTACGCACCGCGCAGCGTCGCCCCGCGCAGGTCGGCGCCCCGCAGCCGGGCCCCCATCAGGTCCGCGCCCCGCCGGTCCTTGCCCTTGCCCTTCCCGCCCTTGCCGCCCTTCCCGCCCTTGCTGCCTTTCCCGCCCTTGCGGTCGGCCGCCCCGGCGCGGACCAGTTCGCTGGTGCGCAGGAGGAGGACGTTGATCTCCTGGCGGTGCGCGGCGACGTCCAGCACGGCCAGCTCCTCGGCGGGCCGCAGGCTGAGGCGCTCGGTCTCCGCGAGCGCCCGGCGCAGATCGGCGTGGACGGGCCGGGCGGCCGGCAGGGACAGCGCCTCGGTCAGGTACCAGAGCAGCTCGTGCAGCTGTCGTACGACGGGGAACACGTCGAACATCCGGCGGGCCTGCTCCTTGGGCGCCGTACGCCAGTCCTGCCCGTCGAAGGTGTGCCGCGAGACCTTCTGGCCCGCGCCGAAGCAGTCGTACACCGTGCAGCCGGTGAAGCCCTTGTCCCGCAGCCGGGCGTGGATGCCGCAGCGGTGGTCGTCGGCGAGGTTGGGGCACGGACTGCCCGCGGGCTTGTCGAGCGCGAAGTCGGCGGACGCGGCGAAGGGCAGGGCGACGCAGCACAGCCCGAAGCAGTTGCCGCAGTCCCCGCGCAGTTCCGGAGACCCGGCTGGCTGATCTGGCATGAGCACAGCCTACTGGGGCCGTCCGGCCGGAATCCCGGCCCCCCGAGCCGGGGTTGCGACCCCCGCCGTACGGGAGTTACCTGGAAGTACGGGCGGTGAAGCGCGCGCACGGGGGCTCCGGCACGTACCGAGGGCCCGGGTCGACGCCTGCTCCCCCGGCCCCGGCTCCACCTCGCCGCCGTCGTCCAGCGTTCCCCGCGGAGGTGACCCAAGGTGAAAGCCGTCGTCTACGAAAAGCCGTTCAGCGTGACGGTGCGGGACGTCGATGACCCGCGGATCCAGCACCCCAACGACGTGCTCGTACGCGTCACGTCGAGCGCGATCTGCGGCTCCGACCTGCACATGTACGAGGGCCGCACGGCGGCCGAGCCGGGCATCGTCTTCGGACACGAGAACCTCGGGGTGATCGAGGAGATCGGGGACGGCGTGACCTCGCTGTCCGTGGGGGACCGCGTCGTGATGCCGTTCAACGTGGCCTGCGGATTCTGCAAGAACTGCCTCGCCGGCGAGACCGGCTTCTGCCTCACGGTGAACCCCGGCTTCGCGGGCGGCGCGTACGGATACGTGGCCATGGGCCCGTACAAGGGCGGTCAGGCCGAACGTCTGCGGGTGCCCTTCGCCGACTTCAACTGTCTGAAACTGCCGCCGGGGGAACAGTTCGAGACCGAGTTCGTGCTGCTCGCGGACATCTTCCCGACCGGCTACCACGGCTGCGAGCTGGCCCAGGTGTCCCCCGGTGAGAGCGTGGCCGTCTACGGCGCCGGTCCGGTGGGCCTGATGTCCGCCTACTCGGCACTGCTGCGCGGCGCGTCCAAGGTGTTCGTGGTGGACCGGGTGCCCGAGCGGCTGGCCAAGGCGGAGCAGATCGGGGCCATCCCCATCGACTTCACCAAGGAAGACCCGGCCGAGCAGATCAGGGCGCAGACGAACGGCGAGGGCACCGACAAGGGCGTGGACGCCGTCGGCTACCAGGCCCAGGCGCACGACGACACCCACCACGAGGAACCGGCCATCGTGCTCAACGCGCTGGTGGAGACGGTGCGGGCGACCGGCAGGCTCGGCGTGCCGGGTCTGTACGTGCCCTCCGACCCGGGCGGACCCGACGAGCACGCCAAGCACGGCCAGCTCCTGGTCTCGATCGGCAGGATGTTCGAGAAGGGCCAGAAGGTGGGCACCGGGCAGTGCAACGTCAAGCGGTACAACCGCCAACTGCGCGATCTGATCATCGCCGGGCGGGCCAAGCCCGGCTTCGTGGTCTCCCATGAACTGCCGCTGGACCAGGCGCCGCAGGCGTACGAGAAGTTCGACAAGCGGATCGAGGGCTACACCAAGGTCGTCCTGCACCCCGGTCACGCGCTCGCTGCCTGAGGCTCGGGGTCCGGGTGCCCGGCGCGGGTGCCCGGACCCCTTGTGTCACGCCTCGTCCCGGACCACCGCGAGGAGCCGGTCCAGCACCCGGGGCGCGCCGGTGCGCAGCCCGTCGTGCTCGTACTCGTTGGTGACCCAGGCGCGCAGCCCGCGGATGGCGTCGGCCGTCCGCAGCGAGTGGCCGGCGTCGACGTACATGTCGTCGTGGTAGACGGCCGCGGCGACGGGGACCTCGTTGCCGGCGAGACGGTCGCGGTCGTACAGCGCGGGCCAGTCGGTGCGGGCGGCGAGCAGTTCGGCCGTCTCGCGCAGCGGGCGCAGCGCGGGATCCGTGTCGAACATCCAGGGGTGGACGGTCTCGCCGGTGAACAGCACCGGCGCGTCGCCCGCGAGCGCCTTCGCCGCGTCGAACTGCGGGAACTCGGCGCGCACGCGTTCGGCGGCCCACGCGGTGGGGCGGGTGTCCTGGCCGTAGATCGCCTCGTGGACGAGGGCGTAGAGGGGGTGGCCCGCGTACGACAGCAGGTTCTGGACCTGTTCCTGGAAGGCGTCCGCCAGCTCGTGTCCCGCCGGGGTGCGGACGAAGGCGTCCTCCAGCAGGTGGTGGAGGCGGTGGCTGCCGTCGCTGGTGCCGAGCATCAGGCCGAGGGACTGGAAGGCCTCGACGGTGAGGCGGTAGCCGTTCGGCAGGACCACGTCGTGCGTGAGCAGGTGGTCGGCGATCCGGCGGGCCCGCTCGACGTCTCGCGGATACCGGGCGTAGTGCGCGGTGACCTTGCGTTCGACGCGGGGGTAGGCGGCGCGGTAGACGTCCTCGGCGTGGGCGTCGAGGGAGGGCAGCCCGCCGGTGATCAGGGCGGTGTCCAGGCCCTCGGGGGCGAGCGAGAGGTACGACACCGTGCAGAACCCGCCGAAGCTCTGCCCGAGCACGGTCCAGGGCGCGCCGCCGGTGACCTCGGCCCGGACGGCCTCGCAGTCGCGCACGATGGAGTCGGCGCGGAAGCGGGCGAGGTAGTCGGCCTGCGCGGCCGGTCCCCCGCGCAGCGGCAGCGTCTGCCGGGTGGCGGGCGTGGAACGGCCGGTGCCGCGCTGGTCGAGCAGCAGCACCCGGTACTCGTCGAGCGCCCGGCCGAGCCACGCCTGCCGCCCGACGAAACGATTCGCCCCGAAGCCGGGACCGCCCTGGAGATACAGCAGCCAGGGCAGCTCCTTGTCCGCCTTGTCCCCCGCGACCACCTCCCGCGCGTACAACTCGATGCTCTCGCCGCCCGGCTCGGCGTGGTCGAGGGGCACGGTGAACCGGCGATCGGTCAGGACGACGCCGGGCTGGCGGTAGCTGGTGCTCAACGGGTCTCCCGGGAGGCGGTGGGACGGACGGGTCAAGTTCAGCACATGGGCGGGGACGCCAGACGAACAGGGGACAGTCTCCCCGCGGCGGCCCGCGCCGAAGCGTCGGCGACCGTTCCCGCCGCCTTCCGCGCGGGACGGCCCGCGCCGCGCGCCGGGGTCCGGTCCACTCCGGCGCGGCGCGGCGATTAGGGGGTGCCCGGCGGATCTTGGTGGAGGGAAGTCACGGCACGGTTTTGACCCCGCGTCTGCGCCAAGACCCGCCGGACACCCCCTAGGCTGCGATGGGCCCGTGACCGACCCCGAGGAGCCGCGATGCGTGTCGCCCTGTTCCTGACGTGTGTCAACGACACGCTCTATCCGGAGACCGGAAGAGCCGTGGTGAAGCTGCTCACGAGGCTGGGGGTCGAGGTCGATTTCCCCATGGGGCAGACGTGCTGCGGACAGGCGCACTACAACACCGGGTACCGGCACGAGGCGGAGCCGCTGGCGCGGCGCTTCGCCGAGGTGTTCGGGGAGTACGAGGCGGTCGTGACGCCCTCGGGCTCGTGCGGGGCGATGGTGCGCGAGCTGTATCCCCGGATGGGCGAGCGGGCCAGGGCGGAGGGGCGCGGGAACGCACTCGCGCGCGCCGTGGCGCCGGTGGTGCCGAAGACGTACGAGCTGACCGAGTTCCTGGTGGACGTGCTGGGCGTGACGGACGTGGGCGCCTGGTATCCGCACACGGTCACCTACCACCCGACCTGCCACAGCCTGCGCGGCCTGCGCCTGGGTGACCGGCCGCGCCGGCTGCTGGCGGCCGTCAAAGGGCTGGACCTGGTGGAGTTGCCGGGTGCGGACGAGTGCTGCGGGTTCGGCGGCACCTTCGCGGTGAAGAACGCCGCGGTGTCGGCGGCGATGGGCACCGACAAGGTGCGCAACGCCGAGTCGACGGGCGCCGAGGTGCTGTGCGCGGCCGACAACTCCTGTCTGATGCACATCGGCGGCACCATGAGCCGGCTACGGGTGGGCATGCGTCCCGTCCACCTCGCGGAGATCCTGGCGAGCACGGAGGAGGACCCGGCGGTATGAGCAGCACGTTCGTCGGCATGCCGGCGTTTCCCGAGGCCGCGCGCGACGCCGTCGGCAACCCCACGCTGCGCGCGAACCTGCGGCACGCCACCCACACCATCCGCGCCAAACGGGCCGGTGCGGTCGCCGAGTTGGCCGACTGGGCCGAGCTGCGCGAGGCGGGCCGCCTGATCAAGGACCACACGCTGCGCCATCTCGACCGCTATCTGGAGCAGTTGGAGGCGTCGGTGACCGCGGCCGGCGGCACGGTCCACTGGGCCGCCGACGCCGACGAGGCCAACCGGATCGTCACCCGACTGGTCAAGGAGACCGGCGAGTCGGAGGTCGTCAAGGTCAAGTCGATGGCCACCCAGGAGATCGGGCTCAACGAGGCGCTGGAGGCCGAGGGCATCCGTGCCTACGAGACCGATCTCGCCGAGTTGATCGTGCAGTTGGGCAGGGACCGCCCCTCGCACATCCTCGTCCCGGCCATCCACCGCAACCGCGGCGAGATCCGCGACATCTTCGCCCGGGAGATGGGTGCCTGGGGCCGCCCGGCGCCCGAGGACCTGACCGACACGCCCGCCGACCTCGCCGAGGCGGCACGGCTGCACCTGCGGGAGAAGTTCCTGCGGGCCAAGGTCGGCGTCTCCGGCGCCAACTTCATGGTCGCCGAGACCGGCACCCTGGTCGTGGTGGAGTCCGAGGGCAACGGGCGGATGTGCCTGACCCTGCCGGAGACGCTGATCTCGGTCGTCGGCATCGAGAAGGTCGTGCCCACCTGGCGCGACCTGGAGGTCTTCCTCCAGACCCTCCCCCGCTCCTCCACCGCCGAACGGATGAACCCCTACACCAGCACCTGGACGGGGACCACCGGCCAGGACGGCCCGCGCGCCTTCCACCTCGTGCTGCTCGACAACGGCCGCACCGACGTCCTCGCCGACCAGGTCGGCCGCCAGGCGCTGCGCTGCATCCGCTGCTCGGCCTGCCTCAACGTCTGCCCCGTCTACGAGCGGGCCGGCGGACACGCCTACGGCTCCGTCTACCCCGGCCCCATCGGCGCCATCCTCACCCCTCAGCTCCGGGGCACCGCGAGCGAGATCGACGCCTCGCTGCCGTACGCGTCGAGCCTGTGCGGGGCCTGCTACGAGGTGTGCCCGGTCGCCATCGACATCCCCGAGGTGCTGGTGCACCTGCGCGAACGGGTCGTCCAGGGCGGCCCCGCGGTGCGGCGGGGCAACAAGGTGGTGCTGCGCCCGGCCAAGGGGCACGCGGCCGAGCGCGCCGCGATGCGCGCGGCTGCCTGGGCGTTCGGGCACCCGGGCGCCCTGCGCACCGGCCAGCGGCTCGCCTCCGGCACCCGCCGGCTGCACCCCCGTACCCTGCCGGGCCCGGGACGGGCGTGGTCCGGCACCCGGGATCTGCCGACGCTGCCCGCGGAGCCGTTCCGCGACTGGTGGCAGCGCACGCGCGGCGGAAAGGACGCCAAGTGAACAGCAGGGAGCGGATCCTGGGCCGGGTGCGGCGCGCGCTCGCCGACGTCCCCGCGGACGAGCGGCCGTACGAGGAGGCCGTGCCGCGGGACTATCTGCGCGAGCACGGCGAGCGGAGCGCCGAGGAGACGGTCGAGCTGCTGGCCGAGAACCTCGCGGACTACCGGGCGGTCGTGCACCGCACCGCCGCGGAGGAACTGCCGCTGCTGGTCATGCGGTTGCTGGCCGCGCGCGGCTCCCAGGAGGTGCTGGTGCCGCCCGGGCTGCCGCCCTGGTGGCTGGCCGCCGCCGACCCGGCACGGATCCTCGACCGGGCCGCGCTCACCCCGCGGCGCCTGGACCGGGTCGGCAGTGTGGTGACGGGCTGCGCCGTGGCGATCGCCGAGACCGGCACCCTCGTCCTGGACGGCTCCCCCGACCAGGGCCGGCGCCGCATCTCGCTCATCCCCGACCACCACATCTGCGTGGTCCGGGTACCCGGCCAGGTGGTGGCCTCGGTGCCCCAGGCCCTCGAACGCCTCGACCCCGGCCGCCCGTCGACCTGGATCTCCGGTCCCTCGGCCACCAGCGACATCGAACTGGACCGGGTGGAGGGCGTCCACGGACCGCGCACCCTGGAAGTGATCCTGCTGGACGAATGACCGCCGGTACGGCGGCCGGCCGCCCCCACCGCGCGTCGTGCCGAAGCCGCCCCTAACGTGAGGGCATGATCCGGTTCGAGCACGTCACCAAACGCTACCCGGACGGTACGACGGCGGTGGACGACCTCTCCTTCGAGGTGGCCGAGGGCGAGCTGGTGACGCTGGTCGGCCCCTCGGGCTGCGGCAAGACCACGACCATGATGATGGTGAACCGGCTCATCGAGCCGACCTCGGGGCGGATCCGCGTCGCCGGCGAGGACATCGCCGGCGTCGACCCGGTGCGGCTGCGCCGCCGCATCGGATACGTCATCCAGCAGGTGGGACTCTTCCCGCACCGCACGGTGCTGGACAACACGGCGACCGTGCCCGCGCTGCTCGGCTGGAAACGGGCGAAGGCACGGGCCAGGGCCGCCGAGCTGCTGGACCTGGTCGGCCTGGACCCGAAGACGTACGGGCCGCGCTATCCCGAGCAGTTGTCCGGCGGGCAGCGGCAGCGGGTCGGTGTGGCACGGGCGCTCGCGGCGGATCCGCCGGTGCTGCTGATGGACGAGCCGTTCGGCGCGGTCGACCCGGTGGTGCGCGAGCAGTTGCAGGACGAGTTCCTGCGGATGCAGGCGGCGGTGCGCAAGACGGTGCTGCTGGTCACCCACGACATCGAGGAGGCCGTCCGGCTGGGCGACCGCATCGCCGTGTACGGACAGGGACGCCTCGAACAGCTCGACACCCCGGGGGCGGTGCTGGGGGCGCCCGCCACGCCGTACGTCGCTTCCTTCGTGGGCGCGGACCGGGGGCTGAAGCGGCTCTCGGTGACCGCGATCGAGCCGGACGACCTCCAGCAGCCGCCCGTGGCCCGGCCGGACGAGCCCGCCGCACGGGCGCGGGAGCGGCTGCGGGAGCGGGGCGCGCGCTGGGCGGTCGTCCTGGACGCGCACGGCGACCTTCGCGGCTGGGTCGGCGTCGAGGATCTCGCGGCGGGCGGCTCGGTCGGGGCTCTCGCCCACCGGATGACCGCGTGGGTGCCGGTCGGGGCGCCGCTGAAGCAGGCGTTCGGGATGATGCTCCAGTACGACGCCGGGTGGGTCGCGGTGCTGGACGGGGCGCGCTTCCTCGGCGTGCTGACCCCGGCGAAGCTGCACGAGGCGCTGCGCCGTTCGGTGGACGCGGACGCGCGGGGCGTGGCGCGCGCCCAGGTGCCCTTCGACTCCGTGTCGGACGCGTGACGCGGGCCGGACGGGACTTTCGGCACACGCTCTACAGCAGGCCCTTGTCCCGGAGGTAGGCGCGGGCCACGTCGGCGGGGAGCCGGCGCCAGCTGTCGACCCGCTCGTTCAGGGCCGCCAGGTCCCCGGTGGTGAGGACGTCGCCGAGGCGGCCGAGGGCCCTGGCCACCGCGGGGCCGCCCGCACGGGCACGGTTGACGACCGGGACCACGTAGTCGGCGTTCTGCAGATGCCGGTCGTCGGCGAGCAGGACCAGGCCGAACTGGTCGAGGGTGGCGTCGGTGGTGGTCGTCAGCACCATCTGGTCCCGGCCCTCCTGCACCGCCCGCTTGGCCGGGGTGGTGCCGACGCCCTTGGGGTCGACCCCGGTGACGTCGATGCCGTACACCTTCCGCAGCCCCGGTGCGCAGTAGGGCCGTTGCACGCATTCGTCGCCCGCGGCCAGCCGTACCCTCAGGCCCGACGCGCCGAGATCGCCGAGCGTCCTCAGCCGGTGGCGGCGGGCGTAGGCGGCGCTCACCGCGAAGGCGTTCTGATCGACGGCCCGGCCCGGCGGCAGGACGGTGAGCCCGCGGGGGGCGGCGAGCGCGCGCAGGGCCTTCATCGTGGTGCCGAGGTCGGGCGAGCCGACCGGTTCCGCCCCGGTGCCGTGGGTCCTGGCGTTCAGCCAGTCCGCGAAGGTGGCCGCGAACTCGGGCACCACGTCGATCTGGCCGGACTCCAGAGCCGGTTCGTACAGCTCCCGGTTGGAGACGGTGAGGATCGAAGTCGTGTACCCGGCCCGGTTCAGCAACTGGGCGTACATCTGCGCGAGCAGATCGCTCTCGGTGAAGCCGGCCGAGCCGATGGTGAGGTGACGGCTGTCCCCGGGCGGCCCGATGACCTGGCCGCGTTTCTCCAGGGAGGGTCCGACGGCGCAGGAGGTGAGCGCGCAGAGCGCGAGCACGCACAGGGCCTTTCTCATCGCCCGCCCCGGGCCCACGCCGGTCCCAGCCGCTCGGCGGTCTCGAAGACGCCCTCCACGAGGAGCGCGAACACCGCGACAAGCAGGGCACCGGCGACCACCTGGGGCGTGCTCGCGAGGTTGAAGCCCGCCGTGATGATCCGGCCGAGGCCCCCGCCGCCCGCGAGCGCCGCGATCGTCGCGGTGGCGACGAGCTGTACGGCCGCGATCCGCACCCCGTTCAGCAACAAAGGGAGTGAAAGGGGCAGTTCCACGTGAAACATCAGCTGCCGACCGGTCATCCCCATGCCCCGGGCCGCCTGGACGACGCCCCGGTCGACCTCGCGCATCCCGACGTAGGCGTTGGTGAGCAGCGGCGGCACCGCGAACAGCACCAGGGCGACGACGGTGGGGCCCTCGCCCCAGTCGCCGACCGGGGTGAGGAGCAGCAGGACGAGCACGGCGAAGGTGGGAACGGCGCGGCCGACGTTGGAGATGTTCACGGCGAGGGCCCCGCCCCGGCCGAGGTGGCCGAGGACCACCGCGACGGGCAGCGCGATCAGACAACTGAGCACGAGGCAGACGACGGTGAGGACGAGGTGCTGGAGCAGCCGGTGCCACACCCCGTTGTCGCCGGACCAGTGCGCGGGGTCGGCGAGCCAGTTCCAGGTGGCGGCGAGCGTGCTCACCGGCGCGCCGCTCTCGTCCACGGCGTGATCAGCCGCTGCACGCCCAGCAGCAGCAGATCGGCCGCGATGGCGATCAGCACGCACAGCACGGACGCGGTGAGCACCTGGGCCTTGAAGTAGGTGTTCATGCCCGCGTAAACGAGGTTTCCGAGGCCGCCGTAGCCGACGATCGCGCCGACCGTGACCAGGGAGACCGCGGAGACGGTGGCGATGCGCAGCCCCGCCATCGCGGCGGGCAGGGCGAGGGGGAGTTCGACGGTGAGCAGCAGCCGGACCGGGCCGTAGCCGAGGCCGCGCGCCGCCTGCCGGGTCTCCTCCGGGACCGCGCGCAGGCCCGCGAGGATGTTGCGGACCAGCAGGGTGAGCGAGTAGAGCACCAGTCCGGCGACGACCAGGGTGGCCGAGAGGCCGTAGAGGGGCAGGAGCAGGGAGAACATCGCCAGGGACGGGATGGTGTAGAGGACCGTCGTGACGGCGAGTACCGGTCCGGCCGCCCAGCCCCAGCGGCGGGCCAGCACCGCGAGCGGCACCGCGACGGCCAGGCCGATCAGGACCGACAGGGCGGTCAGCTGGAGGTGCTGGACGACCGCGTCGAGCAGGATGTGGCGGCGGCTGCTCAGATAGGCGCCGCAGATCCACTCGTTGCGCGCCAGGCAGTCGTCGGGTGCCGCGGTCACGGGTCCATTGCACCGGCGGGCCACCGGACGCGCGCGCCGTAGTGGGCCGTCCGAGGGAGCGGGCGGGCGCGCCGTGGTGCGCCCCGTCCGAGGGAGCGGGCGCGGGCCGGGACGGCGGGGCCTGGAGGGGGCCCTACGACCGTGCCCCGGACAGCAGGTGACAGCGGCACTGAACAAGCGCTTAGATATAGGCGCCTGAACAGAACCTGGACGCTGCTCCCCGACCGCCGGAGGACCCCGTTGTTCACGTCCGTCGACGACGTCTCCGCCCGCCTCGCCGAGACCGGCTACCTCGCCTCGCCCGCGGTCGCCACCACCGTGTTCCTCGCGGCCCGGCTGGGCAAGCCGCTGCTGGTGGAGGGCCCCGCCGGGGTCGGCAAGACCGAGCTGGCCAAGGCCGTCGCCCAGGTGGCCGGCGCCCGCCTGGTCCGGCTCCAGTGCTACGAGGGCGTGGACGAGTCCCGCGCGCTGTACGAGTGGAACCACGCCAAGCAGTTGCTGCGCATCAGCGCGGGCCGGGACGAGAGCTGGGACGAGACCCGCACCGACATCTTCAGCGAGGAGTTCCTGCTCCCGCGCCCGCTGCTGACCGCGATCCGCGGCGAGGAACCGACGGTGCTCCTGATCGACGAAACCGACAAGGCCGACGTCGAGATGGAGGGGCTGCTCCTGGAGGTGCTCAGCGACTTCCAGATCACGGTGCCGGAACTGGGCACGGTCACCGCGACCCGCCGCCCGTTCGTGGTCCTCACCTCCAACGCGGGCCGGGAGCTGTCCGAGGCGCTGCGCCGCCGCTGCCTGTTCCTGCACATCGGTTTCCCGGAGGAGGAGCTGGAGCGGCGGATCGTACGGCTGAAGGTGCCGGCGCTTCCCGAGGCGCTGACGGAGTCGGTCGTACGGGTGGTCGGGGCGCTGCGCGCGATGGACCTGCGCAAGGCGCCGTCCGTCGCCGAGACCGTCGACTGGGCGCGCACCCTGCTGGCCCTGGGGGCGGACACCCTGGACGAGACGGTCGTCCGGGACAGCCTCGGGGTGATCCTCAAGCACCAGGAGGACATCCAGAAGGCCGCGGCCAAGCTCGACCTGGACGCGCTGTGACGGATCCCGCCGAGCGGATCACCGGCCTGGTCGGGGCACTGCGCACGCACGGGGTGCGGATCGGCACCGGGGAGACGGTGGACGCGGCCCGCGCGGTCGAGGCGCTGGGGCTCGCGGACCGGGAGCTGCTGCGCGAGGGGCTGGCCGCGACCCTGCTGCGCGCCCCCGCCCAACGCGCCGTGTTCGACCCGGTCTTCGACCTCTACTTCCCGCGCGGGACGGGCGGTCCGGACGCCGGGCCCCTCGACCGCGAGACCCTGCGCGACCGGCTGGCCGAGGCGCTCGCGGCCGACGACCGCGCTCTGATGGCCCAGTTGGCGGCGCAGGCGGTCGACGGGCTTGGCGGGTACGGGAGTTCACCGGGGTCGGACGGCTGGTCGGCGTACCAGACCCTCGAACGGCTGCGTCCGGGGACCCTGTTGGCGCGGGTGCGGTCCGACGTACGGGCCCGAGCGGGCGGCGGTGCCACCTTCACCGACCGTCTGCTGGACGACGAGATCCGGCGCCGGATCGAGGAGTTCCGGCGGCTGGTCGGCGCGGAGGCGCGGCGCCGGGTCGCCGAGCGGCGCGGGCGGGACGAGATCGCGCGGCGCGGGGTGCGGCCGACGGCCGACCGGGTGGACTTCCTGTTCGCCAATCGGGACCAACTCGCCGAGCTGCGCAGAGCAGTTCAGCCGTTGGCGCGCAAGCTGGCCACCCGGCTCGCCGCGCGCCGCCGCCGGGCCGCGCGCGGCACCATCGACCTGCGCCGCACCCTGCGCTCCTCGCTGTCCACGGGCGGCGTCCCGATGCGGCCGGTGCTGCGCCGGCGCCGCCCGGTGCGCCCCGAACTGGTCCTGCTCTGCGATGTGTCGGGCTCGGTGGCGGGCTTCTCGGACTTCACGATGCTCCTGGTGCAGGCGCTGCACGACCAGTTCAGCAAGGTCCGCGTGTTCGCCTTCGTCAACCGGCTGGACGAGGTGACCGGCCTGCTCGACCACGGCCGCGCCGACCCCGAGGGCCTCGGCGCCCGCATCCGCGACGAGGCCACGCTCACCGGCTGGCACGGCAGCAGCGACTACGGCATGGCGCTGGGCGAGTTCGCCGAGCGGTACGGCGCCGCGGTCGGCCCGCGCAGCACCGTGTTCGTCCTCGGCGACGCCCGCACCAACCGGAGCGACCCGAACCTGCCCGCGGTCCGCGAGATCGCCCGGCGGGCGCGGCGGGTGTACTGGCTGAACCCGGAGCCGGTGGCCCAGTGGGGCACCGGGGACTCGGCGGCCCCCGCGTACGCGGAGCTGGTGGAGATGCACGAGTGCCGGACGGCGCGGCAGCTCGGCGGGCTGGTGGAGCGGCTGCTGCCGGTGTGAGACAGGGGCGGCGGGGCGGTGCCGGCCGGTGGCGGAGTGACGTACGGGGCCCGCTGTGATCGACTGATCGCCGTACCGCCGTCACCGTACCGAGGGCCCCCCGCCCTCCTCCCCCGAGGATCCGCCCATGACTCACCCGTCCGTGCCGCTCGGCACCTTCCCCACCCCGCTCGAACCGGCACCCCGGCTGGCCGCCGCGCTGGGCCTCGGCCCGGAGGATCTGTGGGTCAAGCGGGACGACCTGACCGGTCTGGGCGGAGGCGGCAACAAGATCCGCAAGCTGGAGTGGACGGTGGGCGCGGCGCTCGCCGAGGGCGCGGACACGCTGGTGACCACGGGCGCCGCGCAGAGCAACCACGCCCGGCTGACCGCCGCCGCGGGCGCCCGGCTGGGCCTTGACGTCGTCCTGGTGCTGCGCGGCACCGCCGGGGCCTCCCGCTCCGGGAACCTCGCGCTGGACGGGCTGTTCGGGGCCCGGCTCGCCTGGGCGGGCGACGTGGACCAGGCGGGCCTGGACACGGCCGCGGCCGAGGTGTGCGCCCGGCTGCGCGCGGACGGGCGCCGCCCCGCGCTGATCCCCTTCGGCGGGTCCGGGACCCTGGGTGCCCGGGGTTATGTGCGCTGCGGCGAGGAACTGCGCGCCCAGGTCCCGGAGTTGCGGACGGCGGTGGTCGCGCTCGGCTCGGGCGGCACCATGGCGGGCCTGGTCGCCGCCCTCGGCACCGACTCGGTCCTCGGCGTCGATGTCGGCGCGCTCGCCGATCCGGCCGCGGCGGTGGCGGAGTTCGCGGCGCCGCTCACTTCGCGAGAGGTCACGGCGGAGCGGCTGCGGGTACGGCGGGACCAGGTGGGCGCGGGGTACGCGGCGCTGACGGAGCCGGTGACCGAGGCGCTGCGGCTGGCCGCGCGCACCGAGGGGATCGTGCTGGACCCGACGTACACCGGGCGGGCCCTGGCCGGACTGACGGCGGCGGTGCGCGACGGTTCCGTACGTTCCGGCGAGAAGACGGTGTTCGTGCATACCGGCGGGCTGCCCGGCCTGTTCGGGCACGCGGCGGCGGTGGCGGCCGCGGAGGACGGAGCGGAGGTGTACTGACCTGGCGGGGGGTGCCGAGGAAGGCCGACGCCGCGCGGGGCCGCCGTACGGCGTCGGCGAATCGCGCCCGCGGGCGTGCACCGGTCCGGCACCCGCACCGCTAAGTTGGGCTGTATGAGCAACCTTGACCGCGCGCCCGTGCCCACCGTCTGCGGTGGCCGTGGCTTCGTCGTCGCCGAGCCCGTCCGCGAACTGCTGAGCCCCCGTCACGTCAAGCTGGGGGAGGCGACCGAGGTGCGCAGACTGCTGCCGAACCTCGGCCGCCGCATGATCGGCGCGTGGGCCTTCGTCGACCACTACGGCCCGGACGACATCGCCGACGAGCCCGGCATGCAGGTCCCGCCGCATCCCCACATCGGGCTGCAGACGGTCAGCTGGCTGCACGAGGGCGAGGTGCTGCACCGTGACTCCACGGGCAGCCTCCAGACGATCCGGCCCAGGCAGCTGGGCCTGATGACCGCGGGGCGCGCGATCAGCCACTCCGAGGAGAGCCCCCGCCCGCACGCCCGCTTCCTGCACGGCGCCCAGCTGTGGGTGGCGCTGCCCGATGCCCACCGGCACACGGACCCGGTGTTCGAGTTCCACGCCGACCTGCCCACGGTCACGGCACCGGGCCTGACCGCCACGGTGCTCCTCGGCACCCTCGACGGCGCCGTCTCCCCCGGCACGGCCTACACCCCGCTCGTCGGCGCCGACCTCGCTCTCACCCGGGGCGCCGACGTCAGCCTGCCCCTGGAACCCGACTTCGAGTACGGCGTCCTGGCGATGTCCGGCGAGGTCCACGTGGACGGCGTACCCGTCCTGCCCGGCTCGATGCTCTACCTCGGCTGCGGCCGCTCCGAACTCCCGCTCCGCGCCGAATCCGACGCCGGCCTCATGCTCCTGGGCGGCGAGCCCTTCGCCGAGGAACTCATCATGTGGTGGAACTTCGTCGCCCGCTCCCAGGAGGAGATCGTACAGGCTCGCGAGGACTGGACGAAGGGGGTTCGATTCGGCGAGGTGAAGGGGTACGACGGAGCTCCACTGCACGCGCCGGCACTGCCGGCAGTACCACTGAAGCCCCGCGGAAGGGCACGCTGACCTGGGAAATCCCGGGTCTTCGGCACATGAGGGCAGCTTCGGCTGGACGAATGCTGACCCGATGCCGACTTCACTGACGAGTCATCAGCACATGGTGAAGCGGTGCGGTCGCTCCTTGGAGCTCGGCATGGGGAGAGATCATCTGCGTCCCGTTGCCGCCTGATGACGCCCCCGGAGTCATTGCGAAGCCACCCACCCGACGCCGGGCAGCTCCAGCAGCGCGCGGACGTCACCGAGCCGGTGGAACAAGACGGTGACCGTACAGGGCTGGCCGAACCGGGCGGCGGCTGCGTCCCGGGACAGGCTCGCCTCCATGTGATGTGATTTCCGGGTGTCTGACGAAGAAATACTCATCAAGCGTCTCCATGAAGCGGGATACGCGGCCAAAGAGGTGGAGAAAGCCACCGGCGGAGTGGTCGCAATTGCCGGGCTGGTGACCATCGACGATGATTCCCAGGTATTCGCGAAAACACTTCTCGGGCCGGACCGGGACATCTTCACCGTCGAAGCCGCCGGCCTGACGGAGCTCCGTGAAACCGGCGGGGCGATCACGCCGGAGGTGCTGTGCGCCTCACCCCGGCTGCTCGTGCTGGAGAAGATGCAACCGCGCCGCGACGACGAGCGTTTCTGGGAGCAACTCGCCCACACGGTCGCCGCCCTGCACACCTCCACCACCGCCGAGCGGTTCGGCTGGCACCGTCCGGGCTGGCTGGGCCGGCTGCGCCAGGACAACACCTGGGACAGCGACGGCCACGCGTTCCTCGCGGAGCGGCGCATCCTGCGCTGGCTGTCGGAACCCCTGGTCGAGGCGGCCTTCGACACTGCGGAGCGGCAGGCCCTGGAGCGGCTCTGCGCGGCCCTGCCCGAGCTCGTGCCGGACCGGCCCCCGTGCCTGACCCACGGCGATCTGTGGCAGGAGAACATCGTCGCCACCGCCGACGGCGCGCCCGTGCTCATCGACCCCGCCGTGTCCTTCAACTGGCCGGAAATCGACCTCAGCATGCTGTGGTGCTCCCCGCGCCCGCCCGCCTCGGACCGCTTCTTCGCCGTGTACGAGGAGATCACCGGGATCGACGACGGCTGGCGGGACCGGATGGACCTCTTCCATCTCCGGGAACTCCTGAGCGTCATCGCCCATGACGACGACGACTGGGGAGCCGCGGAGGCCGTACGGAGGATCATCGCCCCGTTCCGGCGTGACGGCGGCCCGGCGCCGACGTGACTGGCGTACCCCTGCCGGACAACCTGCTCGGGGAACCGGCACTGGGTCGCCTACCCCAGGCTGCCCTCGGCCGTACGCGCGTGCACGCTCGCCGAGTCCTTCGACGCGACCTTCAAACGCGAGACGCTCCAGGGCCGAAAGCGCTGGTCCAGCGAACGCGAGGCCCGTCTCGACGGGTTCGCCGGCTCAACCGCCACAACACCAGACGCCGTCACGCCATCATTTCGTCAGGGGTTCTTAGAGGACCCTCGTCATGAACGTACTGTTCGGGTCGGGTCGGTAGTCGGCGAACGGCTCGCAGTGGACGAACCCGAACTTCTCGTACAGCTTCCTGGCGGGCAGGAAGAAATCGGCCGCGCCGGTCTCCAGACTCAGCCGCGTGAATCCCATGCGCTTGGCCTCGGTGACGATGTGCTCCAGCAACGTGGATGCGACCCCGCTTCGCTTACGTGTCGGGGCGGTGCGCATGGACTTCAGCTCCGCGTGGCCCGCGTCCAGCCTCTTGATCGCACCGCAGCCCACCAAGCTGTCACCATCCATGACCGACCAGAACGTGATCTCGGGCTTGCGGAGCTCGTCGAGATCGAGGGCGTGCTTGCTTTCCACAGGCGTGATGGACCGCATCTGCTGGACGTGCTCGGCGAGGAACCCGGCGATCTGCGGGCCGGAGAGGTCGTCCACCACGATCTTCACTATGCTCGCCCTTCGTCGGGACTCTCGGTGCCGCGGGTGCTGCTGTGTCGGGTTCCCCAGGCCGCTTGAGGTTGGGGCTGCTCTTCGGGACGTCGGCAAGTTTGCCACCCGGCGACGAGGTGGGGTGCGTCGACCGCCCGCCAGCGGGGAGCCTGCCACTGCGTGGTCAGCCGGTTGACCGTGGCAGGCGAGAGCCCGGCGGAGGAGGGCAGGACGAAGTAATGGCGCATTCGGCGCTCGTCACGCGAGGGCGCGGATCGCCTCGATGGTCCGGTCCACGCTGAGGGTCCCGTTCGCGCAGTCGCGCAGCAGGGCCGTCACCCGTTCGTCCTGGTATTCACGCAAGGGCGCGGGTGGGGCCTCGGGCGCTGCGGCTTGGGCGATGTCGTCGCGGGTCAGGAGGTAGTCCGCCAGGGCGGCGCAGGAACGGTGCTGGAAGATGACGTCCGGCTTGATCGGAACGCCGAGGACCGTCCCGGCCCGGCGGGCCAGGCGCACGTAGATGATGGAGTTCAGGCCGAGTTGCCGGAACGACGCGTCCTCGTCGAAGGCCAGCGCCTCGTCGCCGATCTCCGGCTGGAGGATCTCGCGCTTGATGCGCTCGATCAGGTCTCGGCGTGGGTCGGGGGCGGGCTCTTGCGCGGTCGTGATCCGGTCGATGAGCGGGGTGAGCACCTTCGATTCGCTCAGTTCCGTGAAAACCGACACGCCCGCGTCCCGCAGATAGCGGATGCAGTCGGTCCAGCGGACGGGCTTGGCGATCTGCTCGGCGAGCAGTTCGCGGACTTCCTGCGCATCGGGGCCGAACGGCCGGCCGGTCACGTTGGAGATGACCGGTGTCCGCAGTTCGCCCACGTCGACCGAGGCCAGCAGGTCGCGGAAGCGCTCGGCGGCCGGGGCCATCGCCGGCGCGTGGAAGGGTCCGCTGACCCGGACCGGGACGAACCCTCGGACACCCTCCACCTTCTCGAAGACCGACTTGATCCGCGCCAGTTCCTCGCGGCTGCCGGAGAGCACGAACTGCTCGGGCGCGTTGTAGTTGGCGATGACGACGCCGGTGGCATCGTGCCGCTTCAGGGTCTCCTCGACGATCCGCTCGGAGACACCGACGACCGCGGCCATCGCACCGCCGCCGACCTGGCTCATCAGTTCCGCACGGCGTTGCACCAGCGTCAGGCCGGTTTCGAAGTCGAAGGCGCCGGCCGCGAACAGCGCGCTGTACTCGCCGAGGCTGTGGCCCGCGAAAAAGTCCGCGGGTGGCAGGTCCTCCTGAGCCGCTGACCAGTGCAGCGCGTTGACGACGTAGATCGCGGGCTGCGCGTACGCGGTCTCGGACAGCCGTCGTTCCGGGTTTTCCAGACAGAGCTCTTCGATCGAGTATCCGAGCACCCGGTCGGCGCGGCGACGGAGGTCGGGAAACCTTCCGAACAAGCTTCGTCCCATCCCCTTCTTCTGGGTGCCCTGTCCCGGGAAGACGTAGCAGCGCATCAGTTCCGCCCGCCCCCAAGGTCGAATCCGGCCGGTCGCGTCGGCCACTCGGGAAGCTCGATGATCCGGACCACGGCGCACGTCCAGGTGAAGCCGGCGCCGACGCCGAGAAGCATGCAGAGGTCGCCGACGCCTACGGCGCGCTCCTTCACGAGGTGGCCGAGTCCGGCGATCTGGTCGCCCGCGCCGAGGTGGCCGACGGTGCGGCCCCAGGACCAGGTCGTGAGATCGAGGTCGATATCGAGTGCGGCGAGGACCTCGCGCTGCAGCACGATGCGTCCGAAATGCGGGACGACGAACCGGGCGACGTCGCCCAGCCGGATGTCCGCGTCGTGCAGGGCCCGGTTGACGCAGTCGCTGAGGCCGGCCCGGAACCGGCGGGTGAACTCGTCGAGCTCCACGTCCCCCAGGTACTGCAGTTTGCGCAGACGCAGGTCGATGGGGAGCGTGGGGTCATGGTGAGGCGTGAAGGGCGCGTCGCCGCGATGCAGGCGCTCAAGGGTGGGATCCGACACCGTGGAGGTGCTCAGCACCTGTGCGAACCCGGACCTCTTGCTGAGCACCATCGCCGACGCACCGTCGCCGGGGACGATGCCGATGTCGCTGTTCCAGCGGTCGATCGCCGGCGGACTGACCTTGTCGGCGGTGGTCACCAGCGCCGCCACGTCGTCGGTGGCCGTGAGGGAGCGCGCCGCCATGTCCAACGCGGTCATGCAGCCGTTGGAAGCATTCTTCACCTCGAAGGCGAGCGCCGAATGGTCCCCGAGTACTTCGCGGTGGATGTAGGAAGCCGTCGGGTAGAGTTCGAGGCCTTGGAAATACACGCAGGCGTGCAGCAGCAGCGCGATGTCCTCGGCCCGGTGCCCCGACCTTTCCAGGGCTTCTCTGGCAGCGGCGACCGCCATCTCGGGCGGAGCTTCGTCCGTGGCCTCGCAGACCGACTCGAGCTGCGTGTCCTCGGCGTCCTGGGCGTCGAACAGGCCGTCGGCGACGGCTTGTTCGACCTTGGTCGCCGGGGGCAGGTAGGTCGCGACACCCGCGATGAACAGGGCCTCTGTCTTCACTTCTCGTTCCCCCTCGGGGTGGTGGCGTCGTGGAGCAGGAGCCCGACGATGGCCTCGGCGGTCGGGTAGTCGAACACCAGCGTGGCGGGCAGCGAGGTGTTCAGCCGCTTGGCGAGGCGCTTGCGCAGCTGGACCATGGTGAGCGAGTCGATCCCGAGGGAACGCAGTGCTCTGTCGGCCGGCACGCTGTCGGGTCCGGGCAGGCCGAGCACGTCGGCGACTTCGCTGCGGACGAGGTCCAGCAGCAGTGCCGGTCGTTCGGTTTCGGAGGCGTCCGCCATCCGCGCATCGAACGACTGTGCGGTCTCGGCGACTTCGGCTTGGCGCCCTCCAGTCGTGCGCTGCAGCATGTCGCGCAGCAAGGGAGGCGCTTCCGTATCGCCGAGCGCGTGTCGCAACGATGCCAGTTCCAGGCGCACGGGCATCAGTTGGGCCTCGGGCCGCGCGAGTGCGACGTCCAGGGCGTTCAGGCCCTCGGTCAAGGTCAGGGCACCGATCCCCTGACGCCGCAGGCGTCCCAGCTCGGCCTTGCCGAGGTGGGCGGTCATGCCCACTCCGGCCTGTTCCCAGAGCCCGAAAGCGAGGCTGAGTCCTGCCAGACCCCGCTTGCGTCGGTTCGCCGCCAGGGCGTCCAGCGTCGCGTTCGCCGCGGCGTACCCGCTTTGTCCTGCGGTGCCCAGCGTTCCGGCCGCCGAGGAGAAGAGTACGAACGCGGCCAGGTCCAGCCGCTCGGTCAACTCGTCCAGCAGGCGGGCGCCCTGGACCTTGGGTGCCATCACCCGGTGCAGCCGTTCTGCGGTAAAGCCCTCCACCAGGCCGTCGTCGAGCACGCCGGCGAGGTGGAACACGGCCGTGAGGGGATGGCTCGGGTGGATCCCTTCCAGTACCGCGGCCACCGCGGCCCGGTCCGCGACGTCGCCCGCGACCAGGTCCACTCGCTCGGCGCCCGCGGCTTCGAGTTCCCGCACGAACGAGCCGGCTCCAGGAGTGTTGCCACCGCGCCGCGACAGCAGCACGAGCCGCCGCGCTCCGTGCGCGCGGACCAGGTGTGCGGCGAGCGAGCTGCCGAGCTCGCCGAGAGCGCCGGTGATCAGCACCGTGCCGTCCGGGTCGAGGGCGCGTGGCAAGGTCAGCACGGTCTTGTGCGCGGGGTTCTGCCGCGCGTGGCGCAGGGCGTACGGCGCGTCGCGTACGTCGAAGGCGGTGAACGATCCCTTGTCCTGCCTCGGATCGGGGGCGGACGGATCGGCGGCCGCCTGTGCGAAGGTGAGGTTCGCGGGTATCGGCCTGAGAGTGGCACCGTCCACGCGAAGCTGATCGCCGAGCGTGCCTGCCGCACTGCCCATGACTCGGTCACCCGCGTGGACGGAGGTGACGCCGCTGCCGACCTCCATGACGATCCCCGCGAACTCCAGGACCTGTGCGCGCCCCGGGCTCATCCCGGCGGCGCGTACCTCGACGCGGACTTCCCCCGGCGCGACCGGCTCCGGCGCGCCCTCGTCGTGCGTGGCGGTGATGACGTCGAGCTGATCGTCCTCCCGCTGACGCAAGTGCCAGCCGCCTTCGTCCGGCAGGACGAGCGCGTCGACCTCCTCGACGGTCGGCCTTGCTCGTGGCACGTGGGCGGTCTCGCCGCGCAGCACGCACTCCGGCTCGCCGCCGGTCCCGATCACGCGCGCCAGGAGCCGGAAGTCCGGGGTGCCGGGACCGAGGTCGATCAGGCGCAGGACGCGCTCCGGTTGTTCCGTGCGGGCTGTGCGGACCATGCCCCACACTGCGGCATGGGCCCAGTTGTCCACCTGGTCGTCAGGCATCGACGACACCGCGTCACGGGTGATCCAGACGAGCTCCGTGCCCTGGAGCCGGGCATCGCCGAGGCACACCTGAAGCGTGCGCAGCGTTTCGGCGGCGCCGCGTTCCGCGTCGTACCACTGCGCGGACGCGCAGTCAGGCAGCGCGAACAGCACTCGTCGAGGCGCATCCGCCCGGACATCGAGCCGCTTCACGAGGGCGTCCAGGTCGGGTACGACGTCGGCGCCGAGCCCCGTGCCCAACTCCGCGTCGCCGACCACGAGCGTGCCCGCGGGGTCGAAAGTCTCGGCCACGAGGTGTACGCGTTCGAAGCCGACGCGGTAGAGGTGCTCGGCGAACGGGTGCCCGCGACGTCTGCCGTGCCGGAACTTCAGCCCGCCGATCCGGGCCACCAGGTGGCCTGCCGGGTCGGCCAGCCACACGGTGGCCGGCGCGAGGTCCTCGTCTCCGCCGGAGTCGAACGACACTCGCACGGTCAGTTCTCTGCCCGCGGCACGAAACAGCTCGACGTCCGACCAGATGAACGGGACGAGCGGCCCAGGGGCAGCGCCCTCCTCCATCAGACCGGCGACGACGACCTGCAGTGCCGCGTCGAACAGCGACGGATGCAGGCCGTGGTCGGCCGGATCCAGCGCGTCTGGAAGGGATACCCGCGCGTAGTAGACGCCGTCGCGGCAGGAGAGTTCGCGCAGTCCTCGGAAGGCCGGGCCGTAGTCGAGCCCATTGGCGAGAGCGCGTCCGTAGAAGGCTTCGATGTCGAGGGCCCGGGCATCGGGCACCGGCCAGTTGTCGATGTCCTGCGGCAGCGTGGCGCCGACGCACGCCCGGGTCACGCACTCTCCGGTCACGTGCTGCCGCCAGATCAGCGGCTCATCGGTGCCCTCGGGTTGGCTGTAGAACGCGAAGGGGCGCCGTCCGTGCGCGTCCGGATCGCCGACGGTGACCTGGATCCGCAGCGCGCGGCCCGGAAGGAGGACGACCGGCTCCAGCAGCGTCAGGTCTGCCACGGCGTCGGCACCCGCGGTCCGGGCGGCGGACAGCGAAGCGTCGATCAAGCCCGCGCCCGGCAGGTAGACCTGCCCGCCGACGACGTGATCGGCCAGCCACGGGCGATCGTCGAGCGACAGCCGGCCGGTGAACAGGTGACCGCCGCCGCCGGCGAGAGTCGTGATCGCGTCGAACCACGGGTGGCCGGCCGCGGACTGGCCGGCCGTCACCGCGGCGGGCCCGGCCGGAAGCTCGCCGAGCCAGAAGCGCCGGCGTTGGAACGCGTACGTCGGGATGTCGACCTTGCCGGCGCCATGGGACCCGAGGACTCGCTCCCAGTCCAGGGAGAAGCCCCGCTCGAACAACGTGGCGGCCGTTCGCCAGAGCTGGTCCACGCCGCCCGAGGCACCTTCGGCGGGTGGGCCGACCTCGACGAACGCTCCGAAGCCCGCGCCACGCAGCCGCTCCAGCGCGCGGTCGAGACTCATGGGCTCTGGCTCTGGCTCTGGCAGATCGCGAAACCAGTAGTCCCCGCCGAGCTCCGGGCCCGGCACGACCTCGCCCGTCAGGCGCGAACAGAAGGGGATGGAAGTCCGGGCAGGGACAATCCCCGAAATCGCACCGCCGACCGCGTCCCCCGAGCGCGCGCGAGCTCGAAGGACGGTGACGCGGGCGCCGTCCTCCAGGCTCAACGCCCCGCTGACCACGGCGGCGGCGACCTCGCCGTGCGCGGTGCCCACCACCGCCGCCGGCTCCACACCCCAACTGCGCCAAAGCGCCGCACGTCCGAGGTATGTCGCGAACAGCGTGCACGGCAGCACATCCGGACTGTGCACGTCCTCCTCGCCGCGCAGCGCCTTCAGCACGGACCAGCCGGTCAACGGCGAGAGGACCGCGTCGCACTCCGCCACGGTGTCGCGGAACACCGCGCTCTGCGCCAGCAGTTGACAGCTCGTCCCGGGCCCCTGCGCCTCCTGACCGCCGAATACGAAGGCGATCTCCCCCAGCGCCGTGCCGGAGCCGGGCTCGATCGCCCGCAGGGCTTCGGCGGCATCCGCGGCGTTGCCCGCGAAGACCACGGCGCGCGCGTCGAAGTGCGTACGGCCGACGGCGGAGGTGTAGGCGATGTCCCGCATCGACGCGGCGGGCCGCGCGTCGAGCCACTCGGCCCAGTGCCGGGCCTGCGCACGCAGGGCGGCCGTGTCGGTGCCCGAGATCACCAACGGGTGGACGAGATCGTCGCCGGGCCGGTCCGCGACGACGGTCTCCGGTGCTTCTTCGATGATGACGTGCGTGTTCGTGCCACTGATACCGAATGAGCTGATACCGGCGCGACGCACCCGCCGTGTCCGCGGCCACTGCCTCGGCTGCCGCAGAAGCTCCAGTTCGCCGCCGGTCCAGTCGATCCGGGTGTTCGGCCTTTCCACGTGGAGCGTGCGGGGCAGCAACTCGTGCTGGAGCGCCATCACCATCTTGATGACGCCGATGACGCCGGAGGCCGCCTGAGCGTGGCCGATGTTGGACTTGGCCGATCCCAGGTGCAAGGGTCGCACGCGGCCCGAGAACACCGCGGCAAGGGCGCCGGCCTCGATGGGATCGCCGAGCACGGTGCCCGTGGCGTGCGCTTCGACGGCGTCGATGTCGGCCGGGGCCAGTCCCCCGTCGGCCAGGGCACTGCGCAGCACGCGCTGCTGCGCGAGGCCGTTCGGCGCGGTGAGCCCCTGGCTGCGGCCGTCCTGGTTCATAGCGGTGCCGCGCACGACGGCCAGCACACGGTCACCGTCGCGCCTCGCGTCCGAGAGCCGCTTGAGCACCAGGACGCCGCAGCCTTCGGCCCAGCTCGTCCCGTCGGCGTCGTCGGCGAAGCTTTTGCAGCGGCCGTCGGCCGCGAGCCCGTTGAGGCGGCTGAACTCGACGAAGATCTGCGGGGTGCTCATCACGGTCACTCCGCCGGCCAGCGCCAGGTCGCATTCGCCGCCGCGCAGCGCCTCGCACGCCAGGCGCAGGGCCACGAGCGACGAGCTGCACGCGGTGTCGATGGTGAGCGCCGGCCCGGAGAGGCCGAGTGTGTAGGCCACCCGCCCGGAGATCAGGCTCGACCCGTTGCCAGTGATCTTGTAGCCGTCGCTGCCCGCGACGTCCCAGCGCCGAGCGACGTCGTAGTCCGAACTCATCGCGCCGAGGTAGACGCCTGTGTTGCTGCCTTCGAGGGAGGCGGTGCGCAGATTGGCCCGCTCCAGTGCCTCCCATACGACTTCCAGAACGAGCCGCTGCTGCGGGTCCAGGGACAGCGCCTCACGCGGGCTGAGCCCGAAGAACGCGGCGTCGAAGTCCTCGACGTCGCGTACGAAGCCGCCCTTGCGCTCGAAGCGCCTGCCGGTGGCGGCGCGCTCCGCCTCCTCGATCGTGCCGAGATCCCATCCGTCCCAGCGCTGCGGGAACGGGGAGGAGGCTTCGCGGCCGTCTACGAGCAGTTCCCAGAACGCTTCGGGCGTGTCGATTCCGTCCGGAAGCCGGCAGGCCATCGACACGATCACGACGGGGTCGTCGTCGGGCCGCATGGGCACCGCGGCGACGGCGGGCGAGACTTCCGGGGCCACGTTCCGCGCATCGGCGTGCGTCAGCAGCAGTGTCGCGATCGCTCGCGGTGTGGGGTAATCGAAGGCGAGCACGGTGGGCAGCGGGACCCGTGTCCGTGCGCTGAGCCGGTTTCGCAGCTCGACCACCATGAGGGAGTCAAAACCCTGTTCGCGCAGCGTCATGTCGGGGCGCACGCCTTCCGCGGGCCGGCCGAGCAAGGCCGCGGCCTCCGCCGTGACGAGTGCGACCACTGATCCCGGACGCTCGGCTTCGGGCAGTGCCATCACGTCCTCGCGCCACGAAGCACCGCTGACGAGCGGGATCGCGTCGTCGTGTTCGTCCAGCCAGTAGCCGCGGTGTTCGAACGCGTACGTCGGAAGGTCCGTCCTGCGCGTGTCCGAGGCCGAGAACACGCGCTTCCAGGGGATCGGGACCCCTTGGACGTGCAGCTCTGCCAGCGCCCGCAGCGCCCGTGCGATCCCGCCGTGATCGCGGCGCAAGGTGCCCACCACGACGGCCGCCCCGTCGGCTTCGGTGCCCTGCGCCAGGGCTATCTGGAGCACCGGATGCGGACTCACCTCGACGAAGATCCCGAACCCGTCCGCCCGCAGGCGTTCCAGCGCGCGGTCGAAGCGCACCGGCTCGCGCAGGTTGCGGCACCAGTAGTCCGCGTCGAGCTCCGGCCCGGCCGCCCGCTCCCCCGTCACGCTCGAATAGAAGGCGATCCCCCCGTCCGCGGGGGCAAGGCCCCTGAGCTGCTCGCGCAGGGCGGGCAGCAGCGAATCCATGTGCGGGCTGTGCGATGCGTAGTCCACGTCCACGCGCTGGCAGTACGCGCCGGTGGCCTCCATCCGCACGAGGAAGCGGTCCACCGCCCCGGTGTCGCCGGCCACGACGGTCGATCGCGCGGTGTTCACCACCGCGACGGACAGCGCCTCGCCGTAGGCCGCCAGTTCCTCGATGACTTCGCCCACCGGGCGCTCCACGAGTCCCATCGCCCCGTCCGGCGCGTGATCGTGCACGGCCCGAGCGCGCGACGCCACGATTCGAGCACCGTCCGCCAAACTCAACGCCCCGCTGACGACCGCCGCGGCCACCTCACCCTGACTGTGGCCGACGACCGCCGAGGGCTCGACGCCCCAGGCGCGCCACATCGCGGCGAGACCGACATACATCGCGAACAACGCCGGCTGCACCACGTCCGTGCGCGAGAAGGGCGGCGCGAGACCGTCCTGCCCACGCACGACTGCGGCGACCGAAAACCCGGTGTACGGGGTGAGGGCCTCGTCGCAGGCCGTCACGGCCTCGCGGAACGCGTCGTTCTGCTCCCACAGCGACCGGCCCATCCCCCACCACTGGGCGCCCTGGCCGGGAAAGACGAACGCGACGCGGCCGCGACCGGCAGCCGCGCCCGTCACTACCGCGTCGTGGCTCTCGTCCGCGGCGAGCGCCCGCAGACCGGCCACCGCCTCGTCCGTCGTGCCGGCGATCACCACGCCGCGCGTGGGGTGCTGCGTGCGGGTCGTCGCCAGCGAGTAGGCGATGTCGGACAGCCGCGTCCCAGGCGACTGCCCGAGGTGGCTCGCCAGCCGTGCGGCGTTACGCGCGAGCGAGTGCGGGCTCGTGCCGGACACCGTCAGGCAGACCGGACCGCCCGCATCCGGTGTGGCCTGTACCGGCGCGCCCGCGGGTGCCTCGCCGAGGGCGACATGCGCGTTGGTGCCGCCGTAGCCGAAGCTGCTCACCCCCGCGAGCCGCGGGCCGGCCGGCCACGCGACTGCCTCCGTGACCACTTCCAGACGTTCGGCGGGGAAGTCGATGCGCGGGTTCGGTGTGCGGAAGTGCAGGCTCGGCGGAATGACGCCGTGGTGCACCGCCAGCGCGACCTTGACGAGCCCGAGCACGCCGGCCGCCGGCTCGAGATGGCCGAAGTTCGTCTTCGCCGAGCCGATGCGCAGCGGCGCGGACCGGTCGGGCCCGAACACGGTGCCGAGCGCGCCCGCCTCCGTCACGTCGCCCAGGGGCGTGCCCGTGCCGTGCGCCTCGACGTACGACACCGCACCCGGCGCGACGCCGGCGTTCTCCCACGCCGACCGCAGCACCTCCGTCTGCGCCTCGTGGCCGGGGGCGGTCAGTCCGTCTGTCGCGCCGTCGTTGTTGACGGCGCTGCCGTGCACCAGCGCGTAGACGCGGTCGCCGTCGGCGAGCGCGTCGGACAGCCGGCGCAGCACGACTACCGCGCAGCCCTCGCCCCGGGCGTAGCCGTCGCCGTCGCCGTCGAAGGCCCGGCACAGGCCGGCCGGGCTCTGCGTGCCGAGTTTCGTCAGGGCCACCGAGGTGTTCGGATGCAGCATCAGGTTGACGCCGCCGGCGAGTGCGAAGTCCGACTCGCCGGAGCGCAGGCTCTGCACGGCGAGGTGCACCGCGACCAGGGAGGAGCTCGACGCGGTCGCCACGCCCATCGCGGGGCCGCGCAGCCCCAGCGCGTAGGCGATGCGGGACGGGATCACCGAGTTGTCCCAGCCGATGGCCGAGTGGGCGTGGATCGCCTCGGCGACGCCTTGCGTGAACAGCGGGTACTCCTGCCACATCGCGCCCATGAAGACGCCGGTGCGTGTGCCCGCGAGACTCGCTGTGGAACGCCGCGCGTCCTCGACCGCGGCGCACGCCACCTCCAGGGCGATGCGCTGCTGCGGGTCCATCTGCCGTGCCTCGGCCGGTGAGATGCCGAAGTGCTCCGCGTCGAATCCCGTGACGTCATCGAGGAATCCGCCTCGGCGGTTCGCCGCCGAGCCGGACGCCTCCGCGTCGGCCCATGCGGTGGCGTTCCACCGGTCGGCCGGCACCTGACGCACCGCGTCGACGCCCTTGAGCAGAGCCTGCCAGAGTGCGGTCGGATCCTCGATCAGTGCCGGCAGTCGGCAACCGATGCCGACGATCGCCACCGGCTCGTGGCGGTCGTACGTCTGGGCGGCGGTCTGGTCAGTCACGGGAAGCCCCGATCTCGTCGGACGCGTAGAGCGCCAGGCATGTCTCCTCGATCGCGGCGAGCGGCCCCGCGTCGTTCAGGATCGTCATGTGGTTCGCGGCGTCGATCTCCACCAGGCGAAGGCCCGGCAGCTCGCGCCCCCAGTCCTGCTGGTAGTTCACGTGGTCGAGGGAGAAGGTCTCGCCGGCGACCTGGAAGTAGGGTTCGAGTTCGCCCAGGAAGAGCCCGCGCCGGTTGCGGAAGTAGGTGCACACCACGGCTTCCGGCCGCGGCAGAGGCCTGATGGTGTGCTCGCCGAGCCGGTAGGCGAGCTGGATCGCCATGTTGCGCCTGACGAACCGCGCGATCTGGGCAGGTCTCATGGCGAGGCCGCGCTCGGCCGCCAACTCCGCGAGCCGCAGTACGAACGCGTCCTCGTCCAGGTCCTCCGCGACCTCGTCCCGGTGGACGAGACGGGCACGCAGGACCGCCGGGTCCTTCTCCCCCGCCGGCCAGAGCAGGGAATTGACGACCTGCAGAGCCGCGCTCCGCGCCGACTGGAACCCGTTCGCGTTCGACTTCGCCAGGCCGGTCTCGTCCGGCGAGTCCACCATCGTCAGCGAGGCCACCTCCTGGCCCTGTGCCTGCAGCCGCCGGGTCACCTCGTAGGCGACGATGCCGCCGAGGCAGAATCCGCCGACGTCGTACGGCCCCTCGGGCTGCACCGAGCGGATGACCTCGGCGTAGTACTCGGCCATGGCCGTGACGCCCTCGATCGGCGCGTCCTCGCTCAGCAGGCCACGGGCCTGGATGCCGTAGAACGGGCGGTCGATCCGCTCGGCGATCGTGCGGTAGGACTCGACGCCGGCGAGGGCGCCGTGGATCCAGAAGACCGGCCTGCCCTCGGTCGCGCCGTTGAGGCGCACCAGCTCCGGGGCCGGCACGCGCGTGGAGCGGGCCTCCGCCTCGGGCAGCCTCGCGACCACGTCGTTCAACGTGTCGTGCGGCTGCCACCATTCAGGCTGGAAACCCGGAAACACATTGCTGATCCGGCCCAGCATCGCGACCAGGAGCAGGGAGTTGAGACCGTAGTCGGCGAGCGACCTCGTGCCGTCGATCTCGTGGCGCGACAGACCCAGCACCGAGGCGACGAGGTCGGCGACGAAGGTTTCGCCGTCCGGAGGGCCGACGCCTGTGTGCGAGGCCTGGTCCGACCGCGGCGCCTGCTCGGCGAAACACGTCAGACGTGCGAAGGGATACCCGGGCAGTGAGATCCGCCTGCGTCGAGCGCCGCGATGCATCAGGTCCCAGTCGATGGACGTGCCCGCGGCCCAGTGTTCCGCCACGTGATCGAGCCGCGTCGGCTTCCCGTCGTGCTCGGCGTCGGCAGCGGGATCGACGCCGTCGGCGAACGCCACGTGGGCGAGCGTGTCCGGGTCGCCGTCGAGCCAGCCGCCCAGGATGCGAGCGGCCTCGTCAGTGCTCTGCGCCACGAACGCCAGCCGGCAGCTCATCGCCTCCCGGCCGACCTGCAACGTGTACGCGATGTCCGCCCAGGAGCGCGGATCCGCTCCGGCAAGCCGGTGGATCAGCCGGCGCGCCCGCTCGCGCAGAGCGTCGACGCTCTGCGCCGAGAGCACGAGGACCTGCGCACCCGGGTCGTCGTCCGGGTTCGCGGAGGCGATGTGCTGCTCCAGCACGACATGCGCGTTCACGCCGCCGATCCCGAAGCTGTGCATGCTCGCGCGGCGCGGCAGCGGCCGGCCGGAGTCGTCGGTGCGCTCGGGCCATGGCAGGTTCCGGGCGGCGATGCGCAGCCGCGTCCCCTTGAGGGAGAGGTCGCGGTGCAGCCGCCCGAAGCCCGGGATCGCCGGGATCACGCCGTGCCGCATCGCCTGCGCGGTCTTCACCAGCGCGGCCAGGCCGGAGACCACCTCCGTGTGCCCGATGCAGGGCTTCACGTTGCCCAGATACGTCACGTCCTCGCTGTCGTCCTCGCCGCGGAGTCCGGCGCCGAGCGCCGCCAGCTCCGCGCTGTCCGCCAGCAGCGAGCTCATGCCGTGGGTCTCGACGTAGTCCACGGCGCCCGGATCGATCGCGGCGTCGGCGTAGGCGTGCGCGACGGCTGTCTTCATGCCCCTGATGTTCGGTGCCGTGAAGGACACACCCCTGCCGCCGTGGGCCACGCCGGTGCCGCGCACGACGCAGTAGACGAAGTCCCCGTCCTCCATGGCCAGACTCAGTGGTTTGATCAGTACGGCGGCGACGCCCTCGCTGCGCGCGGTACCGTCGGCGCCCTGCTGAAACGGCCGGACGTCGCCGCGCGGGCTGAGCATCCCCGCGGCCCGCATCCCGCCGAAACCCGCGGGCGACATCACCAGGTTCACCCCGCCGACGAGCGCCTGCTCGCACTCGCCGTCGCGGATGGACCGGATCGCCCGGTGCAGGGCCACGAACGAGGACGAGCACGTCGTGTCGTACTGCTCGCTGGGGCCGTTGAGGTCGAGCAGGTACGAGATCCGGTTGGGCACCATCGCGGGCGACGGCAGGCTCATCAGGTCCATGGCGGCGGGCCGGTATTCGCTCTGCGTCGTGGCGACGAACACGCCCGTGGGCCGGCTCCGCAGCTCGGCCGGCCGATAGCCCGCGTCCTCGATGGCGTTCCACGACGTCATCAACAGCAGGCGCAGCTCCGGCGTCACCTGGCGCGCCTCGGTCATCGACATGCGGAAGAAGAGAGGATCGAATTCATGCACCCCGTCGAGGAATCCGCCCCGCAGCGCGGCTGCCTCGTCGCCGTGGCCCGCCCAGTCCGCACGCTTTTCCGGCGGTGCGGTGATGCACCGTCTGCCTTGCTCGACGATGCGCCAGAACTCGTCGATGTCGTCGGCCCCGGGGAAGCGTGCGGACATGCCGACGATCGCCATGCCGGAGAGCGAGGCCTCGTCGGGCTCAGGCCGAGGTGGAGGCCGCACGGGATCGGGCGCCCGCTCTGGCGACGCGCGCTCCGGCGGCAGCACGTCCCGCAGGTCCTCGGCGTATTCGGAGACGATGAACTCGCCCAGCTCGGCCAGGGTGTTGTGCTCGAACAGCACAGTGATGTCGAGGTCGATGCCGAGCGTCCCGCCGAGGGCCCGGGCCACGTTCACCGCGAAGATCGAATCGAGCCCGTAGTTCGAGAAGGGCTCGCCCCGCCCGATCCTCGTCCGCGGGATGTCCAACGCCTCTGCCAGCACATCGAGCGCGACCGCCTCGACGCGGGCGCGCAGCCGGTCTCCGGGCTCGCTCCCGGCGCTGTGATCGGCCACGGCCCGCGCCGGACTCTCGCGCACCGGCGCCACTCGCGGCGCGGACGTGCGCGGTACGGCCGTCGGCTGCCGTATGACGCCGTCGCTCTCGGCCACGATGATCTGCTGTCCCAGATCCTCGGCATCCCGCGCGGGCAGAGCGATCGCGCGGAACCCCTCCTGCGTCAGGACGTGCCGCCAGTGCGCCGTGGAGAGCAGCGGGCTGCCCGGGATACGCAGGTGCGGGTCCTCGAAGCGCCACCATCCGTCGAGGAGGCCGAACGAGAACTGGCTGAGCAGGTTGTTCGCGGTCAGCTCGTTCAGGACCAGCAGTCCGCCGGGCTGGAGAAGCGCCTTGGCGTTGCGCAGGGTGTGGCGGATGTCCCGGGTGGCGTGCAGGACGTTCGCGGCGACCACGACGTCGTACCCGCCGAGGGTGAAGCCCTGATCCGCCACCGGGCGCTCGATATCCAGGATTCCGCAGGTCAGCCAGGGATTTCCGGCACCGAACGAACGCTCCGCGTGGTTCAGGAAGACCCTTGATATGTCGGTGTAGCAATACTCGCGCACGTCGAGCCGCGCGGACCGCAGCGCCTCCAGGACGACGGCGCTCGTGGCACCCGTGCCGGCGCCGATCTCCAGGATCCGCGCGGCATCCGCCGTCATGGCTCGTGCCCGCCGTCGCAGCCGCGCCACCATGTCGGCGGCCAGCACCTGGTTGAAGAACGCTGACGCCGGGTTGGTCGCGTAGGCGTTCCGCACCAGCTCCAGCGATCCCCCGGGGAAGATGACCTCGGTGGCCGGTCGCCGTCCGCTGAGAATGTCGGGTAAGGCACGCAAGGTGGTCTCCACCAGGAGGTGGGTGGCCGCGAGGTCGGGATTCTCCTGCCACGTGGGCTTTCCCGTCTCCCACTCGCGCCACAGCCGCTCGATCGGCCGGTACCGCATGGCATCGTCGAGCAGGATCCTGCCGTCCCGCCGATCGATGTAGCCGGCCCCCTCGAAGACGCGCAGGCACTCGTCGAACCAGGCGCCGTACCCCGGCGCGAGGCCCGCCGACTCCCGTGCGGCCTGCGGAGTCTGCCCGGATTCACGGAACGCGCCGAGCGTGCACAGATGGGACCAGAGAAAGTCGAGCAGCAGCTTTTTCATGATCACTCCCTTCGAAGGCCGCGATCAGATCGCGAGCGCGGTCAGCTCTGCGATGCGGGCGCGTAGCCGCTCCAGTTCGCCGTCCGGCGCCGCCGCCGGTTCCTGGACGTCGGGGGGCACGGCGTCCGGCGGCACGGCCGTGGGGAGGATGACCTCGTCGTCGCCCAGAACGATGCCCCGGTTGTTGAGCGCGGGGCTGAACTTCATCAACGTCAGCCTGCCGACCGGCCCCGCGCACAGCCGTTCGATCGCCGCCGTCAGCTCGTCCGGCTGGATGAGCGGCGCCTGCGCTGCGACCACCGCGCCCCGCTCTCCCTCGGTGGGTGCGTTGTTGAAGCAGTAGCCCAGGTTCAGCACCTTGCCGACAGCGCCGTAGCGGCGTCGCACCGTCAGTGCGAACGAATCGAGGAACGTGCAGGCGGCCGCGTAGTTCGCCTGCTTGATGGCTTTGAGGTAGGAGTTGATCGAGGACAGGAACAGTGCGAAATCGAGCGGTTCACCGCCGAACACCTGCATGCACCGGACGCTCGCGTCGACCTTGCCGCGCAGTACGTCCTCGAACTGCGCCTCGCTCATCCGGGCCAGGCTCGCCCCCGAGAACACGAGGCCCGAGTGGATGACGCCGTGCACCGCGCCGAACCGTCGTACGATCTCGTCCTTCGCCGCGCGCAGGGACGCGAGATCGGTGGCGTCGGACCGCAGGTACAGCGGCGCGGGCCCGTCCGCGCCGGTCGCCTGGGCGATGGCGGCTTCGACTCGCGCGTCCTGCGGCCTGCGTCCGAGCCACACCACCTGGGCGTGGTACCGGCGGATCAGGTACTCGCTGATGACCGTGCCAAGGGCGCCCGCCCCGCCGATGATGACGTAGGTGCCGCCCTGCCGCAGCCGGGACGACGTCGGCGAGGCCGGCTGAACGGTCATCAGCCGCTGCTCGTGCCACCGGCCGTCGCGGTGGATACGCGGGTTGCCGTCCGGGTCCGCGGCCAGGTCGAGCACCGCGGCGAGAGAAGGCGCGTCGTAGTCCTGGACGTCCGCCACCCGCACCCGCCAGTGCGGGTACTCCTTCGCGGTCGATCCCGCCAGGCCGGCGACACCGGCGTGCGCCGGGTCGACGACCTCGGCCTCATGGACGGCGTGCGCCCGCTCGGTGATCAGGGTCAGGCCCAATGAGCGATCGCCGTACCCTGCGGCCAGAAGTGCTTTCACCGTGCGGAAGGCATGCAGCGAGCCGCTGGACTGGCCCTCGACGACGCTCGCACCAGACCGGTCGTCCACGGCGCTGGGCGCCACCCAGATCAGATGGTCGAGCTGCGGGACCGACCGGACGGACGTCTCCAGGTCGTCGTGCGTACTCCGCGACGGGTCCGCGATGACGTGCGCGCCTGGCAGGAGCGCGAGGAGAACGTCCCGCGCCCGCCCTGGGGACGCGATGATGCCCACTGATTCGGAACTCCGCGGCCACGTCTCGGATTCCGTCTGCCGAAGGGGATCCCACACCGGCACCAGCGTGGCCACGCCGTCCGCCGGATCCGGTGTCTGCTCGGCTCGACGGCCTGCGATGCCTCGCAGACGCAGGCATACCGTGCCGTCGTCGGTCGCGAGGTCGATGTCGATCCGGTCCGCGCCGCGTGCGTCCTCGGCACGGCGTACCAGGGCCCACATCGTGGTCGCGCCGGGGGCGAGGACTTCGGCCGACTTGATGGTGAACACCAATCCGACCCGATCGTCGCCGTCGAGCAATCGCATGCACTGCATCGCCGAGTCCACCATCGCCGGGTGCGGGACGGGGCCGTCCATGGTTCCTGACGCCGTGCTGGGCAGCCGCAGTTCGGCGAGCACCGCGTCGTCGCCGCGGTGTACCGCCACGACCCCCTGGAACGTGGGGCCGTAGGCGATGCCGCGATCCCGCCACTCGGCGTAGAACCGCCGGGGGTCGAATGCCGCGGACTGGAAATCCCGAAGCAGCGCGGGCAGATCGAGCGCCTGCGCAGCCGTCGGCTCCGCGGCGGACACCTCGCCTTGGCAATGGAGCACGGGCTCGTCTCCGGCGGACTCCGTGGAGGACACCGTGAACCGGGTGACGTCGCCGTCCGCGCGAAGAGCCACCCGCAGTGCGCGCGGCATCCCCGGCACCGAGAGGGGTCGCAAGAAGACGATGTCGTGCAAGCGAACCGTGTCGCTCGCGGTCCGCCTCGCCGCTGCCGCGACCCACTGCAGATACATGGCCCCCGGGGCGATCCCGGTTCCCCGCACCTGGTGTTCACGCAGGTAGAACTCGTCGCCGGTGAGGACTCCCCCATCGCGCCGCGGCCCGTCGTCTGCCGCCGCGCGGATCGGCAGCGCATAGCGTTCCCTCTCGAAGGGGTAGCCGGGCAGCGGAACGCGGCGGTGCGGGCGGTCGCGGAACAACCCGGCGAAATCCGGTGCCTCACCGTCGAGGAACTGTCGGGCGAGTGCCCACAACCCGGAGTCCGCGCTCCGCGCCGGGATGTCCTGCCCGGAGAGCCAGGTGGTGCACTGGCTCTCCAGTTCCGCGATGTCCCGGACCACACTCGCCCATCGATGCCGCAGGTGCCTGCGGCCGAGCAGAAGTGTGTGGCTCACATCGCCGACATCGAGGTCCGGGTGCTCGCGGCAGTGGCGCGCGAGCCGGGCCACCTGTTCGCGCAGGGCGTGCTCCGTCGCCGCGGACAGCGCGATCAACCGGGCCCCGTCCCGCCCGCTCCGCGGCGGCGCGGGCGGCTTCGACGGCTGCTCGATGACAGCGTGGGCGTTGGTTCCGCTCGCGCCGAGCGACGTGACCGCGGCGCGCCGCTTGCCGCCTTCGGGCACGGCCCACCGCCTCGGCTCCGTGTGCACGAAGAACGGGCTGCCGGCCAATGTGACACTGGAGTTCGTCTCGGTGTGGTGGGGCAGGCCGGGAATCACCTCGTGCCTCATCGCCAGCAGTGCCTTGATGACGCCGATCACGCCGGCCGCGGCCTGCGCATGGCCGATGGAGGCCTTTGCCGAGCCGAGCGAGCAGAACCGCTCGGCGTCCGTGAAGCCGCGGAACGCGCGATCGAGCGCCCGGAACTCCACCGGATCGCCGAGCTTGGTGCCGGTGCCGTGTGCCTCGACCAACCCGATCCCCGCGGGGTCGATTCCGAAGTCCTGGTAGATCTGCCGGATCAGCCGTTCCTGCGAGGTCCCGTTCGGCGCGGCGATCCCGTTCGTGGTGCCGTTGTGGTTGATCCCGATTCCACGGATCACGCCGTGAATGTGGTCGCCGTCCGCCTCGGCGTCCGAGAGCCGTTTGAGGATCAGCGCACCGACTCCCTCGGCGGGCACGAATCCGTCGGCCGCCTGGTCGAACGAACGGCACCGGCCCGTCGGGGAAAGCATCCCGGCCCGCGACGCCGCCAGGTACAGCCGCGGCGAGTTCTGGACGTAGACCCCGCCCGCGATCGCGGTGGTGACCTCGCCCGCCCACAGCGCCTGACACGCCAGGTAGAGGGAGACCAGCGAGCTGGAGCATGCGGTGTCGACCGCGATCGCCGGCCCGTGCAGGTCCAGGTAGTACGCGATGCGGGACGGCACGAGCGAGTTCATGTTGCCCCACAGTGCCTGGCCCGGGTAGTCGGACGGCCCCGTCATGTCCAGGTAGTCGCCCGCGGCGCAGCCCACGTAGATACCGCACCGGTCGCGGTCGAGCGACTCGCCCGCGTGGCCCGCGTCCTCGAGCGCCCGCCACGCTTCCTGGAGGAACAGCCGCTGCTGCGGCTCCATGTAGACGGCCTCCGCACCGGAGATCCCGAAGAAGAGCGGGTCGAACTCCTCGACGCCGTCCAGGAGACCGCCGTCCAGGCAAACGCTGCCCAGCGACGCGAGGTCCCAGCGGGACACCTTCGAGACGGCATCCCGGCCGGAGGCCAGCAGGTCCCAGAACTCGTCGACATCCCGGGCGCCCGGGAACCGGCCGCTCATGCCGACGATCGCGACGGGCTCCCGGCCATCGCCCGGCGGCCCGGATACCGCGGCCGGCCCGGAAACCGCGGACGACTCGGGTAACGCGGCCGGCTCGGATACCGCGGCCGGCTCGGATACCGCGGCCGGCTCGGATACCGCGGCCGGCTCGGATACCGCGGCCACGATGGCGGCGCCTTCCTCTTCGACGATGAAACTCGTCAGCCGCCTGATCGACGGGTTCTCGAACAGCACGCTCGGATCGAGGTCGGTGCTCAGCGACTCGTTGAGCCGGTGCACCAGGGAGACGCCGGTGAGCGAGTCCAGTCCGTAGTCGGCGAAGGGCTTGTCGGCCGCGAGCTCATCCGCGGTCAGCTTCAGCGTTTCGGCGAGGATCCGCTCGACGGTCGCGCGGACGTGCTCCTTGAGCGAACCGGGCGCGACAGGCCGCGGATCCCGGCGCGGGACGGGCGAACCGGCGCGCGCCAGCAGTACCTGCTGGCCCAGGTCGCGGGCCGGCTCCGCCAGCGGTTCGACCGTGTCGAACCCGCACTCCCGCAACACTTCGCGCCACGAGTTCGAGGACAGCGCCGGTCCGCCCTGGATACGCCTTCCGTCCGTGAACCGCCACCACCCTTCGAGGAGCCCGAAGGTCAGGTGCGACCACCAGTCGTTCCGGGCGAGCTCGTTGAGTACGAGGACTCCGCCGGGCCGCAGCAGTGCTCGGGCATGACGCACTGCCTGCACGATGTCCTTGGTGGCGTGCAGAACGTTGTTGGCGATGACGATGTCGTAGTCGCCCTCGGTGAGTCCCTGTGCGCCGGGCTCCCGCTCCACGTCGAAGGTCGAGAAGGACAAGGACGGCACGTGGCCGGCGAACCGCCGCTCCGCGTCGATCAGGAACGCCTTCGAAACGTCCGTATAGCGGTACTCAGCGAGGTCGCGGCCCGTCAGTCGGGCGAAAACGCGCTCGCTGGTGCTGCCGGTGCCCGCTCCGATCTCCAGCAGCCGGACCCCGTCGCGGCGGGCGTCCACCTCCGCGCGCACCGCGCCGGCCGTCACGTCGTTGAAGTAATCGGCCGTCGCGTTCCCCCGGTACGCCGGTTCGACCAGCTCGAACGAGCCGCCCGGGAACATGACCGCCGTGGCCTTCGTCCGCCCGGACAGGATCGCGGGCAGGGCCTCGATCATGCGCTCGGTCAGGCCGGTCTTGGCCGCCAGCTCCGGATCTTCGGCACGGGCGTCCTTCCACGCGCGCCAGGTGCGCCACGCCTGTTCGAGGCCTGGCGCACTCTTCCTGGGCGCCACGAACTCGCCCTCACGCACGAGTTCTCCGTGGCTCAGCAGCACGGTCACCGTGTGGTCGAGCCACTGGGCGAGGGACGGCGTGATCCTCTGCCCGATCAGGTCGCGACGGACGGGCGCGTCGAAGAGTCCCGCCGCCACGAGCTGTGCGAGCACGAGCGGGCGCGAGAGTCTGTCCATCTCGTCCGCGGCGGACGTGCGACCGGACAGGAACGTCTCGACGCTCTGTGGCCTGGCCGCGGCCACGAGCAACGATTTGGCGTCGAGCGGGTCAGTGGCCCGGGGAACCGACACCGCCTCGGCAGTCGGCCAGTACCGTCTGGCAGCGAACGGATACGCCGGCAGGCTCACCCGCACCGGCGGATTCGCGCCGTGGTAGGCGCGCCACTCGACGTCGACGCCGTTGACCCACAGGGGCGCGATCTTGTCCCACTCCCCGTGTTCGAGCCACCTGGCGGCCAGGTCTCGCAGCTCCCCGGGGCGATCGAAGAGGCCGAGCAGCTTGTCGTCAGGCCGTCGGGCCGTACCTTCGAACACCGTTCCGCGCGCCCCGCGCTCGACGTAGTCCTGAAGGGTCGCGATCAGCCCGTCGACGTCGTTCGCGAGGAAGACCACTCGTTCGGCCATCGCCCGCCGCCCGACCTGCAGCGTGTACGCGAGCGACGCCAGATCGCCGCGCGCGTCCCGGTATCCCGGCAGGAACTCCAGAAGCTGCCGCGCGAGGACGCCGAGCCGCTCCCCGTCGCGGGCCGAGAGGACCACCGCTTGGGGGCCGGGGCGTCCGGCGGCCCGCGCACCGGTCGGTGCCTGTTCCAGTACCGCGTGCGCGTTGGTGCCGCCGATCCCGAAGGAGCTCAGTCCCGCCCGCGCGGGCTCGTCGCCGTCCAGCGGCAGATTCCGGTCGGCCACGAAGAACGGCGACTCGTCCCAGTCGATCTCCGAGCTCGGCACGTCGCAGTGCAGGGTCCGCGGGACCTCTCCGTGCCGCAAGGCCAGGGCCACCTTGATGAGGCCGGCGATCCCCGCGGCCGCGTCCAGATGGCCGACGTTGCTCTTGACCGAGCCGATGCCGCAGTACTGGCTGCGTGCCGTGTAGTGGCGGTACGCCTCGGTCAGAGCCGCGACCTCGATGGGATCGCCGAGCCTCGTGCCCGTGCCGTGCGCTTCGACGTAGCTGATGGTCGACGGGTCCGTGCCCGCCTTGTCCAGCGCCTTGCGGATCACCTCGGCCTGGCCGCGCACACCGGGCGCGTAGAACCCTGCTTTGTCGCCGCCGTCGTTGTTCACCGCGATGCCGCGGATCAGGCAGTAGACGTGATCGCCGGCAGCGATCGCCTCACTGGCGCGCTTGAGGACGACCACGCCGACACCTTCACCGCCGGACATGCCGTCGGCGCCGTCGGCGAACGCGCGGCTGCGCCCGTCGCTCGAGAAGTTCAGGCCCGGCTGGTGCACGTATCCGAGTTCCCCCGCGGAGAACAGGCTGGCCGCGCCGACGATCGCCTGGTCGGCATCGCCGGCCAGGAGTCCCTGACAGGCGACGTGCACCGCGCTCAGCGCCGAGGAGCAGTTGGTACTCACCGCCATGCTGGGGCCACGCAGGCCCAGCTTCGTGGAAATCATCGTGGGCACCGTGCCGCCTTGGGCGAAGAGCCACGCGGCGTAGGTCTCAGAACTCGCCAGGACCCGCGGGCCCGACGCGTTCGCCATCAGAGCCGGGAGCAGGGCCTGGTAGAAGTTCGTGCTCGTGGACGTGATGACGCTGGTCTCGGGAACGTCCTCCGGGCGGTAACCGGCGTCCTCCAACGCCTGCCACGCGTGCTGCAACAGCAAGCGTGCCTGTGGGTCCATGAACTCGGCGTCGCGGGGCGAGATGTCGAAGAACGCCGCGTCGAACTCCGCCCTGCCGTCCACGACCGACCGCTGCGGCACGTATCCGGGTCGGTTGATCAGCTCCTTGGGCACTCCGAGCGCGCGCAGTTCCTCGACCGACCATGACGTGCCGCCGCCGCGTCCTTCCACCAGCGCGGACCAGAATTCGCGGTGGTCCATGGCTCCGGGGAACCGGCAGGAGATGCCGATCACCGCGATCGAATCATCGAGCGAGGCGTCGTGGGCCGCCGGAGTGGCATGGCGCGGATCAGGGTGCTGCCGGTGCTCGACCGGCTGCGCCGCAGGTGCCTGCCCAGCAGGCAGCAGCTCCGTCAGGTGCCGGGCCATCGCCGCGACGGACGGGTGCGCGAAAACGCTGGTGGGTCGCAACGAGCAGCCGAACTCGCGGTTGATCCGCGCCGCCGCCTCGATGGCCGCGAACGAGTCTCCGCCGATGTCGAAGAAGCCCGCGGCACGATCGATGTCACGCGAGCCGAGCACCTCTTCGAAAATCCCGCGCACGGTCCGCTCGATGTCGGGCGCGGCCACCGGGCTGTCGGCGGCCGGGAGCGGCACCGTCCGGGCGGCCTCGGTCAGCTTCGCCCGGTCGACCTTGCCGTGCGCCGTGAGCGGAAAGGCGTCCAGGGCCACGAACGCGGCGGGCAGCATGTAGGCGGGGAGGGTCTTGGCGAGTTCCGCGCGCAGCAGCGCGGCGTCGACCGGCGCGTCCCCGTTCCCGGTGTAATAGGCCGTGAGCCGGTCCGACAGGCCGGCATGCTCAAGCAGGACGACGCTTCGGGCGATCTCCGGGCGGGCATCGAGCGCCGCCTCGATCTCACCGAGTTCGATGCGATGGCCGCGCAGTTTGACCTGGTTGTCCATCCGGCCCAGGACGACGATCTCGCCATTCGGCAGTCGGCGCGCGCGGTCGCCCGTCCGGTACAGCCGTCCGGGCGCGAACGGGTCGTCCAGGAAGCGCTCGGCCGTCAGCTCCGGCTTCCGGTGGTAGCCCAGGGCGACCCCGTCGCCTGCGATGTGAAGCTCGCCGGTTACGCCGACAGGCAGGGGATTCAGGTTCTGGTCGAGGACGTACAGCCGGGTGTTCGCGATGGGGTTGCCGATGGTCACCGGCTCCTCACGGCTCAGCCGCTTGGCCGCTGACCAGATGGTCGTCTCCGTGGGCCCGTACAGGTTCCAGGCCTCGCCGCGCGCCACGAGTTGGTCCTTCAGACCGTCGGGTAACGCCTCGCCGCCGCACAACACCTTGACGCCCTCGGTGTTCTGCCACCCGACGCGCACCAGCATGGCCCAGGTCGCCGGAGTGGCCTGCATGAGGGTGGGCCGCCAGTCGGCGACCTTTTCGGCCAGCAACGTGGCATCGGCGGCCGTGGCCGATTCACAGACGCAGACGTGCCCGCCGGTGATCAGCGGGAGGTAGAGCTCCAAGGCGGCGATGTCGAAGCTGTGCGTGGTGACGGCCAGCAGTCGATCGTCGGACGCCACTCCCAGTGTGTGCGCCATGGCCGACATGAAGTTGGTCAGCGCCGCGTGCGGAACCACGACGCCCTTGGGCTTCCCCGTGCTGCCGGAGGTGTAGATGATGTAGGCGGCTGGAGGTGTCGAGGCTCGCGAGTCCGGCGCGTCGGCGGTCGTCTCCCTCGCCGCCGCCCGTGCCTGGGGGACCTGATCATCCTGGCGGTCTGTCGGGTACAGTCTCGCCTTCGGCGTCCCCACGGCGGCCAGTCTGCTCATCACCGCCTCATGGCAGATGACGAGTTGCGCGCCGCTGTCCTCGACCATGTAGGAGAGGCGTTCGGCCGGCAGCCGGTCGTCCAGGGGCAGGTACACCGCGCCGAGACTCATGACAGCGAGGAGGGCCACGACAAGGTCGAGTGACCGTTCGTAGCAGACCCCTACGACGTCCCCGGGACCGATGCCTCGACGCGTCAGCGCCTGCGCCAACGCCGAGCTGCGGTCCGCGAGTTCGCGATAGGTGAGAGTCCGCTCCCCGCAGGTGACCGCGGGGGCATCCGGGTTCGCCTCGGCCTGCTCCGCGAAGAGATCCCAGCACGTCCGATGCGCGGGAAAGTCGGCCTCGGTGCGGTTCCATGCCTCGATGACGAGGCGTCGTTCCTCGTCGTCGAGCAGGTTCAGCATGCCTGTCGGCGACTGCCCGTCCGAGTCGAGGATGCTGTCCACCAGGGTGGCGAAGTGTTCCGCCATGCCCACGACGGCGTGGGCCGAGAAGGCGTCGGGGTGGTATTTCCAGTTCACCAGGAAGCCGTCACCGGGAGCCACGTCCACCGTGAGGTCGTACTCACCCAGCTGGTACAGCCCGTCGACGAGCTCGAAGTCCGTCTCACCGGTGGCGCGGGCCCGCTCGCCCAGGAATCCGGAGAGAGCGGAATCCTGGTAGTTGTACACGATCTGATAGAGAGGCGACCGCGGATTCACGCCCCGAGCACCGAGATCGCCCACGATCCGGTGGAACGGGTAGGTCCCGTGCTCGAGTACTTCGAGCACCGTGGACTGTACGCGCCGGGCGAACGACGTGAACTCCTCGGAGGCGTTCGGCCTGCTCCGGACGGGCAGCGTGTTGACGAAGCAGCCGACGATCTGGTCGAAGTGTTCCGTCGGGCGCCCGGCCACCGGCATCCCGATGACGAGGTCCTCGCTCTCGGTGTACCGGTGCAGCAGAGTCAGGAAGGCCGCCAGGAAGAAGATCCCCGGGCTGATCCCATGGGACGCGGTGAAGGCCTCGATGGCGGCGGCCCGCTCTTTCGGCAGCCGACTGGTGAACACCTCGCCCACATGAGGCGCGTCCGGCAGCAGAGCCACCTGCGTGGGTAACCCTGTGAGGACGTCCGCGCCGGCGAGCTCCCGCACCCAGAACTCGCGGTCCTCCTCGGCGCGTTCGCCGGCGAGTACGTCCCGCTCCCACGCGACGAACTCACCGAATGAGGCGGAGCCGACCTCGATCGGCACGTCCCGCCCCTCGACCCGCGCCCGGTACGCACTGAACAGCGTGTCGATGACGAGACGCCCCGACACTCCATCGATCACGAGGTGATGAACGACCAGCAGAACGTACGCCTCGGACGCGGAGCGACGCAGAACAGCCAGCCTGGTCAAAGGATCAACGGCCAGGTCGAACGGCCACCTCGCGCTTTCCTTCAGAAAGTCCAAAACTCGATCGGACGACACATCGGAGATGTCCACGTATTCGACGAAGAAACCGTCCGCGTCTCCGTGGGACAGAAGCGGTCCGTCATCCGTCTCGCGCACCGCGGCCGAGAGAAGCGGATGCCGGGAAAGGGTGTCGCGGAATGCGGCCTGAAGCGCCGCGGTATCCACGTCCGCACACGAAAAGCACAGGGGAACGTTGTACGCGTATGTCTCCGGCTCCATTTTGGCAAGCGCCCACAGGCCGCGCTGCCCCTCGGACAAAGGAATGTCCACGCGTCTGTCGAGCTCGGCCAGTACCTCCGTCGTCGACATCTCGCCGTCGGCATACATGCGGGCGAGCGCGCGAAGGCTCATGACGGACTCCTTCCTGCCACACCACCCGGGTATGACGCTGCGGCAGAAGATCGCGAGCGAGCGCGAGGACCCTGCCCAAGCCTGCCGAAGATCAATTGGTGTGGTGATTCGACGTACAGCACTTCGGCCGGCTCCCACGCGACGGTGTCGAACGACTCGGGCTGGTCTGACCGCTTCGGCACGCTCACCAGCGCCGGGCGCTTGAGGCCTGCGCGCGGCGGCGAACAGCAGGGGCCCGATGTGGCCGTCGGGGTCATGACAATCAGTATGACGCGCAGACCGTTGCGCGTTCACACGTTTGTTCCGCTGTGGGGCACATCACTCGGAAAGCGCAGATGACGGAATCCGAGACAGACCGAGAAAGTCGGGTCTCGTCATTCGAGAGCTCGTGCCGGTATCCCGGTGACGCTCATCCGGGGCCGCCGCCTCTCCCGACCGGGACACCGGTGGCCGTACGGAGCCTGCCGCCGCGAGGAACGACGAGACCGGTCTCGTAGGCGAACACCACGGCCTGGGCCCTGCTGCTCACCCGGAGTTTCGTCATGGTGCGATTCAGATGGGATTTGACGGTCGCCTCACTGATGACCAGGGTCTCGGCGATCTCGTTGTTGGACAGGCCCTTGGCGGTGAGGCGGAGCACTTCGCGTTCCCGGGTGGTGAGTACATGGAGCCCGGACGAACCGTGGGCCGCGGGCTCGGCCCGTTTCACGTACGCGTCCACGAGACGTCTGGCGATGCTCGGGGCAAAGGGCAGGTCGCCCCGGGCGGCAGCGGTGACGGCGGCGACCAGACGTTCGGGACTGTCGTCTTTGAGGAGGAAGCCGGAGGCACCGGCACGCAGGGCGGCCGAAATGCTTTCGTCGCGGTCAAATGTCGTCAGAACGACGATACTCGGACGCGGCTCACAGGACTGGGCGAGAATGCGTTCGATGACCGATATGCCTGCGCCCGGTACCTGGATGTCGATCAGGATCACGTCAGGGTGACTGCCGGCGGCACAGGCCACGGCTTCCTCGCCATAGGAGGCTTCCCCGACGACTCGGATACCGGTGGCGGTGTGCAGCAGGGACAGTAATCCGGCCCGGATGAGTAAGTTGTCGTCGACCACGAGCACCCTGATCATTTCCGGTGACCCCCTGGTATCCAAAATCTTTGGCATGTCACTCAAGATTCGCTGGAGAGTGTGACGCTCTTCGGTAGTCCCATCAAGATGGCCCTGGGATGTGGCCGATTGTGGCCGCTGCGGCGATCAGAAGCCGCGCGAGCAGGACCGAAGGCGCGGGCCGCCTCCCCCGGCCGGGGATCCTGAGGCGGCGAATACTCATTCGTCCGTGGTAGCCGCACCTACCGTGGCGGTTGCAGACCGCCGCCCATTGCCACCTCAGGATGCACCAACGGTTCCACCTCTCACCCGAGGACAGCCGGCCCCTCCACCCCCTAGCGTTTCCGGCGTCACTGCGAACCCGGAGGTGGTAATGGGGAAAGGGACGGACCGACTCATATCCCTGACCGAGGCCGAACAACTGCCCGTCCACGAAGTGCAGGACCTGTACCGCCGATACGTCAACCAGAGCCAGGTCCGGCTCATGACCTCCTTCGGCTTCGGCCACGATCTGGTGGACCGCGCCGAAGGTGCCTTTCTGTACACCCGTGACGGCAGGCGAATCCTCGACCTGACCGGCGGCGTCGGGGTTCTCAACCACGGGCACAACCATCCCCGCATCCTGGCCGCCCGCCGGCGTTTCCAGCAGGAACAGCGCATGGAGGTCCACAAGACCTATTTCTCGCCCTATCTCGCGGCCCTGGGACACAATCTGGCGCAGATCCTGCCCGGAGATCTGAACATGTCCTTCCTGCCGAACTCCGGCGCCGAGGCCGTGGAGGGAGCCGTCAAACTGGCTTTCAAGTACCACGGCGGACGACGCGGCCGCATACTGCGCGCCGATATCAGTTTCCATGGCAAACTGCTCGGTTCGGGCGGGCTCACCGGCGGCGCCCAGAACCACTTCGCCTTCCCGACCATCCCCGGTATCGGCACGTTCCGTTACGACGATCTGGAATCGGTCCGTACCGCGGTCGCCGACCTCCGCAGGGGCAACGGGCGCAGCGACGTCTACGCCATCATCGTGGAGCCCTTCAGCGCCTCGACGATGCAGTGGTGCTCCGAGGAGTTCCTGCGGGGCCTGCGCGACCTCTGCACGGCCGAGGACATCGTGCTGATCTTCGACGAGATCTACACGGGCTGGGGCAAGACGGGCACGATGTTCTACTTCACGCGGTACCCGGATCTGGTGCCGGACGTCGTGACCACCTCGAAGTCCTTCGGCGGCGGCAAGTCCTCCATCTCCGCCTTCGTGGCCAGGGAGCCGGTGTTCCGCAGGGCCTACGACAACATGACCGACGCCATGCTGCAGAGCACCAGCACCACCTACTACGGCTTCGGCGAGGAGACGGCCACCGCGATCGAGGCGGTCGCCGTCGCCGTCGAGGACGACTTCCCCGGCCGGGCGCGCGCCCTGGAACGCGTGCTGGCACCCGGCCTGCAACGCCTCCGCAAGGCCTACCCGGACCTGGTCGCCGACGTGCGCGGGGCCGGCGCGCTCTTCGGCGTCTTCCTCTCCGGTGGTCCACGGGTGCTCGACGTGCTCGGCAAGCTGCCGGTCCCCAAAGTGGCCAAGGATCCCCTGCTGCGCACGAAGATCATCACGTCCGCGGTGGTCAACGCGCTCTACCGCGACCACGGCATCTACACGTACTACACGCTCAACGGCCGCAGCCCCCTGGTCGTCAGCCCCCCGCTGGTGGCCGAGCCCGCCGATGCCGAGCGCTTCCTCGAAGCGCTGGACGCCACCCTCGCCGAGGGCATGACCCGGCTGCTGACGCGGTTCGTCCGGGAGCGGGTGAGCACGCTGTGGTGACGGACGCCCTGCCCTCCCGGATAGCGGTGACCGGCGCCGCCGGCGTCCTGGGTTCCCATCTGGTGACACGACTGCTCTCCGAAGGCTGCCAGGTCCATGCCCTGGACCTGCGTCCGGTGGCACCGGCGCAGGGCCTGACGCCCTTCACCGGGGACATCCGCGACCCCCGGACGGTCGCCGAGGCCTTCGCGGGCACCGACGCCGTCGTGCACTGCGCCTCCGCCCTGCCCAGCTACCCCGCGTCGGAGATCCGGTCGGTGATCGTCGACGGCACCACCACGGTGCTGGAGGCCGCCGCGCGGGCGCGGGTGGCCAGGATCGTCCACGTGTCCTCCACGGCCGTGTACGGGCTCCCCCGGCTGGTGCCCACCCCCGAGGACCACCCCCGGGAGCCGGTCGACGCCTACAGCGGCGCCAAGGCGGCCGCCGAGCGGACAGCCGAGGCCTACCGCGAACGCGGCCACTGTCTGCCCGTCGTCCGGCCGAAGACCTTCCTGGGCCCCGGCCGCATGGGTCTGTTCGCCATGCTCTTCGAATGGGCGGACGAAGGGCGCCACTTCCCGGTTCTGGGCCGCGGTGACGTGCGGATCCAGATGCTCGCCATCGAGGACCTGGTGGACGCCCTGACCACGGTCCTGCGGGCACCGGAAGCGGTGGCCAACGACACGTACAACATCGGCGCGGCCTCGTTCGGCACCCTGCGAGAGGACTTCCAGTCGGTGCTGGACGCGGCCGGACACGGCAAACGGGTCGTGTCGGTCCCGGCCCGCCCCGCGGTCGGACTGCTCCGCACGCTGGAGCACTACCGGCTGTCGCCGGTGTACGGGCGGCTGATCTCCAAGCTGCTCGCCGATTCCTACGTCAGCGTCGACAAGGCCCGGGACAAGCTCGGCTTCCACCCCCGGTCGTCCAACCAGGAGGCCATTCTCCGTACGTACGACTGGTGGCGCACACAGCGTGCGGCAGCGGCAGGCGTCCCGGCGGGCAAGGCCGGCGGACGGACCAGCCGGGACCCATGGAGGCAGGGCGTGCTGGGACTCGCGAAGGTGTTCTTCTGATGGCCGCCACGGACACACCGGGCGGCGACCCGTCCGCGCCCCCGGCCGAGGAGGACACCGGCCGGGACTCACCGGACCAGGCACCGGACACGGCGGACCAGGCACCGGACACGCCAGAAGAGGCACCGGACGCGCCAGAAGAGGCACCGGCCGCCCGCCGCTGGTGCCGGGGAACGCGACTGCTCGTCGCGGGCACGGCGCTCTGGACGGTCTTCCTCACCCTGCACGTCCTGCTCATCGGCCGCTGGTGGCCATGGCACATCGTCGAGGTCATCCCGCCGCTGACCATGGTGGCGGTGCCTCTGCTGCTGCTCGCACTCGTACCGTTCGCGGCGCCGGTGCGCCGCTGGCTCTCCGCGGTCCTGGTGCTCCTGTTGCTGGCCGGGGCGCACGTGGCCGGCTTCGGATGGCCGGACACCACCGCGGGCGGCGCCCGGGGCACGAAGGTCAAGGTCTTCGCCTGGTCCACGGACTACTGGCAGATGACGTCCGGCAATAAGGAAGCCTTCTACGCCTTCCTGCGCCGCCAGGACGCCGACGTGTACCTCCTCCACGAATACCTCAACTGGAACTACTGGAGCAGGGACGAACAGAAGAGATGCACGAGCCCGGTCCGCATCGACGACTCGGCCCGGCTGCACGCGGAGTTTCCCGGCTACCGGCTGCTCGTGCAGGGCGAGTTGGTCACCCTGTCCCGGTTGCCCGTCGTCGCGGCACCCCATCAGCACGTTCCCACCACGGGTGACGACTGGTACTGGAAGGGGTCGAAGGCTCAGCGCACCGATATCCGAGTGGGCCGGCGCACGGTCTCCTTCTACAACGTGCACCTGCCGATTCGCTTCCGGCCCTGCGACATCCGCTACGGATGGAACCGTTTCACCCAGGCCAACAAGGACCAAGGGGACTGGTGGCGCAGGGAATACCGCAACCTGCGCGCGGACCTGGGCAGCAACCCCCACCCTGCCGTTGTGGCCGGCGACTTCAACACGGCCTGGATGAACGACTACCCACTCGGATCCGGTATCCAGTCGCACAACCCGAGTGGCTCCCTGTTCCCCGCCCGCTCCTGGCCCGCCTGCGACGGCTCCTGCTCACTGCCCCGGTCATGGCGCATCCTGCCCGAACTGTGGCGTTTCGACTGGCTGTTCACGACCAAGAGCCTGACGGTCACCAGCTACCACCTCCACGGCGGCGAGTCCCTCTCCGACCATTCGGCTCAGCAGATCCGCGTGGTCGTCCCGAGCTGAAGCGTTCTCGTGAGCCGGGGACCCCACGTCAGACACAGAAAGGGACGCACCGTGCTGCGACCTGACACGTTCGATGTGACGGTGATGCTCGACTACTACAGCCCGTACGTCAGTGGTCTGACGGAGGCCGCGCGGCTGACCGCCGAAGGGCTCGCCGGCCGTGGCTGGAAGGTCGCGGTGGTCTGTGCCCAGCACGATCCCGCACTCGCCCGTCACGAAGTCGTGGGCGGTGTCCACGTCTTCAGGGCACCGGTACTCGCCCGGATCAGCAGGGGCTTCATCAGTCCCCGACTCCCGCTGCTGGCAAGGCACCTGGCGGCACGCTCGCGCATCGTCCACATGCATCTGCCCAACCCCGAGGCCGCGTTCGTCGCCGCGCTCAAGGGCAGCGCGCGGCTGGTCGTGACGTACCACATCGACGTCTTCCTGCCCGACAGCCCCGTCAACCGCTTCGGGATGTGGGCCGTCGACCAGTCCTGCAAGGCGGCCGTACGGAAGGCGGACCTGGTCATCACGAACAGCGAGGACCAGGCACGCGGGTCCCGCATCTGGCCGACGATCAGGCGCCGCCGGCTGCTGCCCGTCTCCTCGCCGTGCGTCGACCGCAGCGGCGGCACGCCCCGGCTGCGCGACGGGGACGGGCTGCACATCGGCTTCATGGGCCGGATCACCGTGGACAAGGGCATCGAATACCTCATACGGGCCTTCCGCGCCATCGACGACCCCGGGGCACGACTGCTGATCGCGGGGGACTACGCGACCGTGGCGGGCGGCAGCAACATCGCCCAGCTCCGCCGGGAGGCCGGCGACGACCGGCGGATCCGCTTCACGGGTCTGCTGCGCGGTGACGCGGTACGGGACTTCTACGCCTCGATCGACGTCTTCGCACTGCCCTCGGTCTCGGAGTCCTTCGGCATCGTCCAGGTCGAGGCGATGATGGCCGGCATCCCGCCGGTGAGCACGGAACTGCCCGGTTCCCGCTACCCCGTCGCGGCCACGGGCTTCGGGCGGCTGGTCCCGCCCAGGGACCCGGAGGCGTTGCGTGCGGCGATTCTGGAGATGGCCGAACTGCCTGCCGAGGACCGTGAGTCGGGGCGCCAGGCAGCGACGAAGCTCTTCGGTGGGGAGGCGTTCCTCGACGCGCACGAAGAGGCGTTCCGGCAGCTCCTGAGCGGCAGTCGGCCGTGAAGCGGCTCGGCAGCGGAGACACCGTGGACGACCAGGGCGGCCAGGCCGCGGCCAGCCCGCCCGCTCCCGGGGCATCCGCACCCCCGACGGCGTCGGCGACGGCTCCGGCGGAACCGGCCCGCGCGACGAACGGCTCGCACGGTCAGCGCCGGGACGGCACGTCACGCACCGCGCCCCGGCGTTCTGGGCTGCCGGCGGCGCTGGCGCTGCTGCGCCCTCGCCAGTGGGTGAAGAACGTCTTCGTCCTCGTCAGTCCGCTGGCCGTGGCCCCCGCCGCGCTCCTGCACCACCTCGCGGGGGCACTCGCCACGTCCGCCACGTTCACGGCGGCCTCCGCCGCGGTCTACGTCCTCAACGACTGGCTCGACCGCAAGCAGGACCGGCTGCACCCGGTCAAACGCCGCCGCCCGCTGGCCAGCGGGCGGATCGGCCCGCTCGGCGCGCTGCTCCTGGGCGCGGGCTGTCTGACGGTACTGGCCGTCTGCGGCGCACTGCTGCCGCCGGCAGTACAGGCTGTGACGGCCGCGTACGTGATGCTCAATCTGGCCTACTGCCTGGCGTTGAAGCACTTACCGCTGGTCGACGTCAGCGTGATAGCACTCGGCTTCGCCCTTCGGGCCCTGGCCGGCTGCCTGGTGGTGTCGGCCCCTTTCAACCCCCCGCTGATCACATCCACGTACTGCGCCTGCCTGCTGTTGGCGCTCGGCAAGCGACGCCACGAACTCGTCACCGCGAACCTCCGGGAACGGGCGGCTGCGCAGCGGCCCGCCCTCACGGGGTACTCGGTCCCCTTGCTCGACCAGCTCATGGCCTTGCTGCTGGCCGCCACGCTGATCAGTTACGAGCTGTTCGTCCTGTCCGCACCGCATCCGCACGCCGCCGTGCTGACCGTCGTCACCATGCCCCTCGCCATCTTCGCCCTGTGCCGCTATCTGCAACTGATGGCGATGCACCGCGGCAGTGAAGAGCCGGGCCATGACGTGTTCACGGACGCACCGCTCGTGATCAACGCCGTTCTGTGGCTGGGCAGTCTGACGGTCAGCCGATTCCTCTGAGTACACCGATTCGGGAGTCCACTGAGGCCGCGAAGAGAGGATGGTCCCCTTGAGTCGCCCAAGCCCGGCCCTCGGCATCGCCCCACCGCCCTCCCCGCTGCGGCGGGTGATAGTGGTCTGCCACCAGTACCCGCCCTGGAACCTCGGGGGGCTGGCCGAGTACGCCGAACGGTCGCTGCACCACCTGCGCCACGAGCACCCGGAGTTGCGGCTGACGCTGTTCACCATGAACTGCCCGGACGACTTTCCGCCGAGGGAACTGGACGCGGACGGCGTCGAGATCCGACGGCCGCGCATGCCGAGGGGGCTCAAGCGCCGCCTTCTCGAACCCGGCAGCCGGCGCTCGCTGGGCGGCCAGGGGTGGTTCGGCCTGGCCCTGCTGCACTTCAACCTCACGGTGTTCCTGGCGCTGCTGCGCTCCCGACCCCGTCACGCCGTCGTCGCCGTGCACGACTGGCAGAGCGCCCCGGCGGGCATCCTCGCCGCCACCCTGCTGCGACTGCCGACCGTCTACCACGTCCACAACACCGAGCTCACGATGACCACCGGGTCCGAACTACCCGACCCGTTCGGGCTGATCGGCGCCGTCCAGCGGTGGATGAGCCGGTTCGGCACCTCGATCATCGCGCCGACTCCCGAGATGCGGGCGCTGCTGGTCCGGCACGGATGGCCGGCGGACCGGATCCGGGTCGTACCGCACGGCTACGAGGACCACGGCCCCGCGCCCGCAGCGCATGCCGTCGAGGAGGCGCCGAACTCGGCGAGGCGGGAACTGGCGGCGGCCTTCGGGTTGCCGCCCGAGGCCCGGATTCTGGTCTTCGCCGGCCGGCTCAGCCGGGTGAAGGGCGTTCACCTGCTGCTTCGCGCCCTGCCATCGATCGCCGAACGCCACCCGGACGTCCGGCTGTTCGTGCTCGGCGCCGGGCTCGCGGGATCCGACCAGGACGCCGAGGTCAGCCGGCTGGTGACCGAGCTCCGGCTGCGGGACCGCGTCCACGTCTACCACCGCCATCTGCCGCACGAGCAGGTGCAGCGGCACTATCTGGCCGCCGAGGTCTGCGTCTTCCCGTCGACCTACGAGCCGTTCGGCCTCGTGTCCGTCGAGGCCATGTCGAGCGGGGTACCGGTCGTGCTCGGCCCGGGGTTCTCGGAGACCATCGCGCACGACGGGCGGGACCGGGCCGCGCTTCGGATGACCGGTGACAGCCCTGCCGAGCTCGCCCGGCTGGTCGTCTCACTGCTGGACGACCCGGCCGGAGCGGCGCGCCTCGGGCGACGTGGACGCGAGCACGTCCTGCGGTCCTTCCGGTGGTCGACGGCGGTCTCCGCGACGCTCGCCGTCTACCGGCAGGCCGTGTCCCGCCGGTCCGGAGCGGAGGTGGCGGGATGAGCCCCGGAAGTTCCAGGCGACCGCGTCTGTCCGTGGTGGTGCGCTGGGTGGCGGTGGGCGCGATCGTCGTCTGCCTGTGCTGGACGGTGCGGGGGCAGGACTGGTCCGCCGCGCGCCCGGTACTGACGCTGCGGGCGCTGCCGTACCTGGCGGCGTCCGGCGCGCTCAACGTCCTGGCCCTGGGGTGCGCGATGCTCTCCTGGAGAAGCATCATGGCCGAAGTCGGCCATCCGCTGCCCAGACTTCAGGCGGCCCGCATCTACTTCTTCGGGATGACCGCCAAGTACCTGCCCGGTCAGTTCTGGGTGGCCATCACCCAGGCGAGACTGGCGAAACGGGCCGGGGTGCCGAGCCGGGCCAGCATCGCCGTCTTCCTCCTCAACGTCCCGGTCATCCTGCTCACCGGCCTACTGGTCGGGGCCCTGGCCGGGCCCGGGGTGCTGGGCGGCTGGGGCTGGCTGCTGCTCGCCCCGGCCGCGTTGCTCGCCGTCGTCCTCCTGCGACCGGAGGTCGTCGGCCGGACTGCCGCGGTGGTGGCCAGGCTGGTCAGGCAGAAGCCTCCCGCGGTGACCACCGGAGGCAGGACCCGTGCGGCGGTCTGCTGGCTGCTCGCCTGTCGGCTGGTCTCGGGGCTGCACCTGTGGCTGTTGGTGCTGGCGCTCGGCGCCCCGGCCATGCGGTCCCTGCCGCTGAGCATCGGCGCCTTCTCGCTGGCCGCCGTGTCCGGCATGCTCGTGGTGTTCCTGCCGGACGGCGCGGTGGTCCGGGAGCTGCTCACGGCCGGGATCCTGGTACAGGTCCTCCCGGTGACCGCGGCGGCGGCCGCGGCCATCGCGAGCCGGGCGATCTGCCTGGGCTCCGAACTGCTGCTGATGGCGGTGCTGCTGGGCAACGCCGCCCTCGTCCGCAACCGTGAGGCCCCGGCGCGGCAGGGGGTTTGAGGGAGCGGGTCGCAACCGCGGCGCGCGACGGGATGCCAGGATGTCCGGATGGTCAGCGCTGAAGAGTGGAACCGCGGTTCCTCCATGAGGACTTCGCCCAGTGGCGGGCGAACCGCCGGCCGGGCCGGCCCGGAGGTGACGTCCCTGCGGGAAACCAGCGTGATCGAGGAAACCCTGCGCGCCGCCGGGTGGCGACCGGGACGGCGCGTCCCGGTCGCCCGCTGGCGCGAGAGTCTCGAGAAGACCGGCATGGTCCGCATGCACGGTGCCGCCGAAGCCTTCCTCGCGGAGTTCGGCGGCCTGGACGTGTGGATCGGCGGACCGGGCATCACCTGCGCCAAGGCCCCTTTCACCTTCGACCCCGACAACCTGATCGGCGAGGAGGACCGCTTCGCCGACTGGAGCACGGCCATCGGGCGCGCCCTCTTCCCCATCGGCGAACTCGACCAGGGCAGGTTCTTCCTCGGCATCGACGAGAACAGCGAGATCTACCTGGTCGAGACCTGGCTGGCCACATTCGGCCCCGCCCCCGGGGCACTTGAGAAGCTCATCCTGGGCATCGCTCCGCAGCGGATCGAGACCGCCGGCTGAACACCGGCCGGGACACGGGCGGAAACCGCCTCCGCGTCCTTCTTCGGCAAGTCGAGCATACTTCCGCGTATGTCCACCACACAGGCCGAATGGGACCACGGCTACAGCCAAGGGCACCGATACCGGCCGCTCAGTGACGCCGAACGCTCCCTGCTCGCCACACGGGTGCCAACCACCGTCGGTGGAAGGGCACTTGACGTCGGGTGCGGAACCGGTGAACTCGCCGCACACCTGTCCTCGACCGGATACACGGTGGACGCCGTCGACTGGTCCGGGACAGCCCTTGCCGAAGCCCGCGCGCGCCACGGCGGGGTCGCTCGCTGGCTGTGTCTCGACGTCGAGGAGGACGACGGGGCAGTGCTGGACGCCGACGGCTACGACCTGATCACCCTGCGCCTCGTCGCTCCGTTCCTCAGCCACCGCGACCGCACCCTGGGCGCGCTGGGCCGGAGGCTGCGGCCGGGCGGCGCCCTCGTGCTCATCACCTCGCTCGCCGCCGACACCCCCGCCGAACGGCGCGGTATCACCCTGGACGAGGACGAACTCGCACGCCTGCGGAGCCGGTGGACGGAGGCAGAGCGGCACGATGCCGACGGGCTGGCCTTCCTCGTCCTGCGCGGGCAGTACCAGGACGAGGCCGCCCCGCACCTCGCGGCTCAGCGCACCTCGTCGAACGCTCACCTCGGAGAGGAGGACGCTTCCCGGCGCCACCATCACTTTCACCTCCTGGGGCGCTACTACGCGCAGGTGGAGTCGGGACGCAAGACGATCGAGGTCCGTGTCGCCACCCCGGAGAAGGCCGCCGTCAAAGCCGGGGACGCCATCGTCTTCCACGACCGGGACAGCGGCCGGGAACTCGACGTCATCGTGAAACGGGCCACGCCGTACGCCTCGTTCGAGGACCTGCTCGACGCGGAGGACCCCGCCCGCATCGACCCGGACGGTCGACGGGAAGAACTGCTCGGCGATCTCCGCGGCATCTACCCGACGGCCAAGGAGAGGCTCGGCCCCATCGCCTTCGAGTTCGACCACCGTCCGGCACGGCCCGGCCGCCCCATGCCGATGATGCCCTTTCAGTACGCGCAGACCGTGCCCCACCACACGGTGTACGGCTGCCTGTACGTCCGTGACATGCACGACCGACCGGTACAGCTCCGCTCGGTCTACGGCTCCCGGCTCTGGCAGTTTCCGGGCGGCAACCTCGACGCGCAAGGCGAGGATCCGCTCCGCACCGCCCAGCGCGAGGCGGTCGAGGAGACCGGTCTCGAACTCGGTCTTGGTGAGCCGAGGCTGCTCCTGACTCACTTCCTGCATGCCGGACCTCGGTTGCCGCTGAACAAGGTGGGCTTCATCTTCGACGGCGGCCGGCTCAGCGCGGACCAGCTCCGCCGGATCCGCCTCGATCCCGCCGAACACGACATGTGGGCCGTCCACGACCTCGCCGACTGGCAGGAGTTGATGGCCCCCCGAGCCTTCGCCCGCCTCGACGCCGTCGAACGAGCCCGCCACGGCGAGGGCCCGGCCTACCTCGTCACGCATACGTGACCGCGTCGCGCTCGCCCACTGAGGAGAGTTCGTATCCGTCGAAGCTCCGAAAGGAGCATCCCGCGATGAGGAAACGGCCATGGTGAGGTTCGCGGTCACCGAATCCGTGAGCGTCGAAACGACGATGAGTCCGCTGCCGTACACGCCCCGCTTCGATATCACCGTCCCTGCTGTCACCGTTGCCGGATACGCGGACATGGAGGGCCGAGAACGGTTGCTGGGCAAAACCTTTGGCAGCACGCAGTGGCTGTGGGCGGCGACCGACGACATCTATTTCGACCAGGAAACTCGGAAGCTGGTTGGCGTCAGCTTGTTCGTCCCCCCGCTATTCACCTCCGCACAGGTCTGTTACCCGTCTGATGGGCCACCCGCCCGCTTGGCAGGGCTCCGCGCAAAGGTCACAGATGCCTTTGAACTGCCGCAAGCAACCGCCTTCCACTGTGATCCTGATGCAACCGAACTGAGGTGCGTACAGGATCCCGCGCTGCTCGGTGTCGTACCGGACGTGCGGGTCGGCATCGCTTGCGGCCTGACACTCCTGGTAAGGAGCGGCAGGATGATCGGCTGGAGCCTCGCCGATCCCGCGCACTACCTGACGGGGGGCTTCGCCGAGCCTGATCCTGGCCCGCCGTCCCCTGCCACTCGGCGCCGACTCGCAGAGTGCCTAGCCCTGATCTCCGAACCGCTCGTTGACAAGGTGATGGACCAAGTCCCGGACGCCTGGAACTACCTCAGGGAGACCGAACGCGCGCTGCGCGAGCAATCGGACGACGAGCATCGCAGGGATGTGTTGTACAAAGTCGTCAGTCGCCTGATCGAGGACTACAAGTCGTGAGCACACTCACGATCCGGCAGGACTGGATCTCCACCTAGTACACCGGCCGGTTGTACGCGTGGGGTGTCCCCGGGTACGAGGTGTGCGGCGTGACGGTGTGCCGGTGCGGGGCGTTGGATCGGGGGAAGGGGTGGTGCACATGGTGGAGCAAGAGACTCAGACGGCTCAGGATGCGCCGGCCGGGATCGAGCAGGAAGGCGAGGACCGGGAAGGGTGGCGGGCGGCGGACAGTGCCGGGCAGGGGGTCGTGGCGGCCTTCGGGCAGACCCTGAAGACGCTGCGGGTCCGGGCTGGGCTGGGACGGGCGGAGCTGGGGCGGCGGCTCGGGTATTCGCCGTCGACCGTCGCCTCGTTCGAGCAGGGACGCAGGATCCCGTCGCCGAAGACGATCGACGAGGTTGACGACGTCCTGGGCGCGGACGGGCTGCTGCGCCACTGGAAAGCGGAGATGGAGAAGGCCCAGTTCCCGGTGTTCTTCCAGGGGATGGCGGCGCTGGAGAAGACGGCCATCGAGCTGCTCGCCTACGACTCGCACGTGGTCAAGGGCCTGCTCCAGACCGAGGAGTACATGAGGGCGGTGCTGGCCATGCGCCGCCCGCCCCTGGACCCGGAGACGATCGAGCAGCGCGTGGCCGCACGGCTGGCCCGGCAGGACATCTTCGACCGGCGGCCCGCGCCGCTGCTGAGTTTCGTGATGGACGAGGCGGTACTGCGGCATCGGTACGGCGGCAGGGAAGTGCTGCGGGGGCAGTTGGAGCACCTGTTGCTGACCGGTCAGAGGCGCAATGTCGAGATCCAGGTCATGCCGCTCGAAGCCGAGGACAACGCGGGCGTGAACGGGCCGTTCACGGTAGTCACACGCAAGGACGGTAAGAGGTTCGTCTACGCCGAGAACCATGCGACCAGCAGCCTTGAGACCAGCCCGGAGCAGACGGTTCTCGCGGCCGCCCGCTATGGGATCATCCGGTCACAGGCTCTCACTCCGCGAGAGTCAACGGAGTTCATCGAAAGGTTGCTGGGATCGCTATGAACAACGCTGAGTCCTCGACCGCCACTTCCGACCTCGCCTGGTTCAAGAGCAGCTACAGCGGGACCGAGGGCGGTGACTGTGTGGAGGTCGCGGCCGGGGCGGCCGCTGTGCACGTCCGGGACTCCAAGGCCGTCGCGGGGCCCGTGCTCACGGTGTCGCGTGCGGCGTGGGCGGGGCTCGTCGGGCTGGCCTCGTCGGAGCAGGGCGTCTGACGGGTCGTACGGCCCCGGAAGCCCTGCCGGTCCCTCGCGGGTGGCAGGGCTTTCGTGGTTCGTGGGGGCGGTTTCCTCAGCCCGCGGGGGATCGGCTTCCCACCGCTGGGTCGCCCATGTCGTCGTACCTCGGCGTCGGGTGTTCTGCGGAGCCGGGTCCGGTGAACCGCATGATGACGCAGGCTCCGAGGTAGAGCAGGGCGACGACCAGGAGCAGCGCCTGATAGCCCGTCACCAGTGCGAGGTATTCGAGCAGTCCGCCGACCATGGAGCCCAGCAGGTTCGCGCCGAATCCGGAGGTGGGGTCGGCGGCGAGTGCGAGGCGGTCCGAGAAGATCAGGTTGGCGAAGAAGATGGGGGCGAAGGCCAGGGCGATGGCGGCGGCGAGTCGTCCGAGGAACGGCAGTGAGAGTACGGCCTGTGTCGGGACGAGCCAGGCCACGGCGAGGGAGGCGAAGAGCAGGAGCTGGAGCAGGAGTTGGTTGACCCGGCGGAGTCGGCGCCGGACCTCGACCGCCCCCAGCACCGCGAGCAGGACGCCGATGAACACGAGCGCGTTGACCAGCCAGGTCGTGCCGAAGTAGAGCGCGAAGCCGATCACGTTCTTGGTTTCCAGCAGCATGAAGGCGGCGCCCATCAGGAACATGTCGGTGTAGCGGACCACCCGCCGCAGCCGGACACCGGTCAGCCGCACCGCCACGAGCGTCACCACCAGGATTCCGCCCAGTACGCCCAGGTAGAACCGGGGAATGGTCCGGTGGAGCAGGTAGGGGAAGGGGTGGTCGTCGGTGGCCGCGGCGGGCACCGGGCCGCTGGGCCGCCAGACCTGCTTGCACGACTGGTCGGAGGCCGTCATCCCGGCCACCAGCACGGCCGCGTTTTTGGCGAAGGTCGTCATGCAGGGCGCGTGGCCGTAGATGTCGTCGAGGGAGCCGGCGAAGCGGTCGACCAGCCAGGGCGTCCGGTAGTAGTTGTACATGGCGAAGGCGCCGTGCGGCGCGAGGTTGTCGCGTGCCGCCTCGAACGCCTCCTGGGTGAACAGGTAGCTCTCCAGGCGCAGATTGCTCGCGCCGGACACCAAGGTCAGCGAGTCGGGCAGCGCCAGGACGACGAGGTCGTACTGGTTCCTCGTCCGCTCCAGGAAGGCCCGCCCGTCGTCGATGTGCACGTGCACTCGGGGGTCGTCGTACGGCTTCGCGGGGTGCAGCTGCGCCCCGATCTGCTGGAGGCGGGGGTCGATCTCGACCGCGTCCACCCGCTCGGCTCCGTGGGCGAGGGCCACCGCGACGTCGTTGCCGTTGCCGGCCCCGATGACCAGGACGCGCCGGTGGGGGTTGGCGGGTGTCTGGTCGTACGCCTGCCGGTAGGGCGAGTTCTCCCGCATGAGCACGGGGAGCGGCGCGATGGTCTGGTGCGGGACGCCGTTGGCGGAGATGCGGTAGGACCCGGCGGTGGCCGCGGGCGTGAGCTGGATCTTGTAGTAGGGCGACCAGGAGACGCCGGTCGTCATCGTCTCCACGAGCAGGGCGGCGACCATCGCCGTGAGGGGTACGGCGTAGCGCAGGGCGTTGCGCCGTCCGCCCAGTGTCAGGAACGCCGCGGCGGCGAGCACGCCCCACACGACGGAGGGGACGTGGAGCCAGGACAGGAGAGCGAACGACACGGTGCCGGTGAGGCTGCCGAGCAGGTCGTAGCGGTAGGCGTCGAGGGGCGGGAGCCGGCGGAAGTAGTCGGCGGTGATCTTGCCGATCGCTGCCATGATCACGGCGACCAGGAGAAAAATCACCGGCAGTGTCACCCATTGGGGGAAGCCGGTCGTCTTCACGGCGGTGAAGTAGAGAACCTGGCTGCTGCCCTGACGCACCTGCACGGGGAACACGAGCACCAGCACGATGAGAACCGCGAGCGGGAACGGCGCCCAGCGTTTGATCCACTGCCCACGGGTGGCCGGGATCAGGAAGCCGATACCGATACCGAGGAACGACCCCAGCAGGACGAAGTTCGAAAAGTAGCTCAGATGGACGACGTTCGCGCCCGCCCACCTGATCAGCGCCAGCTCGACGAAGAGCATGGTGGTGCTGGACAGCAGCAGTCTCCACCGCACCGAACGTCCGCTTTGCCTGGTTCTGGTCCGCTCCATGTTCATTCACGCTGCCGCCTTCGGCGCGACCTCGCACGTCGAGCACGCGTGAGGGCGGGCCGGTTCCGGGGCGTTGCCGGATCAGGCGCGTACCGCCATCCGCGGACGCCCGCGCGGGTGTCGGGGGTGGCCGTGCGTTCGAACGGACGGTCGATGATCGCGACACCGAGGCAGCCGAGCGCGACCACGCAGAAGGCGGTCCGGACGGCATGAGCGATCTGCCAGCGGTCGCGGACGACCGCCCAGTCCGCCGGGGGCGTCTGTGCGTTCCAGTCGAACTGATCCAGATTGATGGGGGCGTTGACCAGGAACGTGACCACCAGGGAGAGCACGAGCAGGACGAGAGCCGCCGCCGCGGACCGCAGCGCCGGGCTGCCGGCCCGGCGCGCGAGGACGACCAGCACCACCACGGCGACGAACGTGGGCACGAAGATGACGCCGATGAACCAGGGAAAGTAGTCGTGCTCCGCCTGGCGTACCTGAATGTAGGCCGGTGCGCCCAGTCGGCGCAGGGCCAGTTCCAGGACGAACGTGGTGAGGGCGCCCCCGGTGAGCACCCCACCGCCCAGCAGGCTCACATGTCGCACGACCGTGACCAGCCGGGCGTTCGTCACCACACGCGCTCCCCTCGGGCTCAGGCCAATGGATACCCACTCCGGGTAACATCATCCGATATGCGGTCATTTCCCTCGATCCTGACCGGCCGTGCGAGCCATGGCTGAGGTGCCCGGCGCCACGACGAGTTCCGTCATGCCGTCCGCCCGGCTGCTGGTCGTCAGCGCGAGCATGGGGGCCGGCCATGACACGGTGGCCGCCGAACTCGTCCGCCGGGCGGCCGAACAGGGTCACCGGGCGAGCACCGTGGACATCCTCTCGCTGCTGCCCCGCGGCCTCGGCAGGTGGCTGCGGAGTGGTTATCAGCTCTCGGTACGGCACGCGCCCTGGACCTACGGCGCGGTCTACCAGGCGTTCCTGCGCCCCGGGCGGGGTCCGCGGCCCAGCGGTGTCCCGTTGGCCCGGCTCGCCGCGGACCGGCTGCGCGAGCTGGTCGAACAGGAGCGGGCGGACGTGGTGGTCCCCGTCTTCCACCTCGCCGCCCAGCTCACCGGCCACCTCAGGGCGCACCGGCTGCTGCCGGTGCCGAGCGTGGTCTACATGATCGAGTTCGGCGCCCACCGGCACTGGCTGCATCCCGGCAACGACCGCTTCCTGTGCCTCACCGAGCAGGCCGCCCAGGAGGTGCGCCAGGCCACCGGCCGGCCCGCCGACGTCACCGGCCCGGTGGTCGCGCCACGCTTCACCCTGCCCGCCCCCGGAGCCGCGCGGTGGCGCCGGTTCTTCGAGGACGTCCACCCCGGCAGGACACCGGTCCTGATGTCCGCCGGCGCCTGGGGCGTCGCGTCCCGCCCGGTCGCCACCGCCCGCCTCCTGGCCCGCCACGCCTATCTGCCCGTGGTGCTGTGCGGCCGCAACGAGCGGATGCGCGCCTCGCTGACCGGAATCGCCGGCGTCCTGCCGCTCGGCTGGCAGGAGGACATGCCCGGCCTGATGGGGGCCACACGGGCGCTGGTGGACAACGCCGGGGGCCTGACCGCGGTCCAGGCCCTGGCCGCCGGGCTCCCCGTCGTCAGCCATCGGCCGCTGCCGGGCCACTTCGCCCACGGCGCCCGGCGCATGGCCGAGCTCGGCGTCTCCGATCTGACCACCGACGATCCCGGCCTGCTGGAGAGCCTGGCCCGGCTGTCCCGCCCGGGAGCGGAGCGGGACCGGAGGATCGGCCGGGGCAGGACACTGTTCCACGACGAAGGCGAGCCGCTGGACCGGGTCCTCGCGGTCACCGCGGCGGGCACCGGCAGGTAGCCGACGCCGGCGCGTCAGCCCCGCGTCAGCGGTTCATGCGACTCTCTTTCACGTGAACGGCCCCGGAAACCACCGGGGCCCGGAGCGAGGAGAGGTGCCCGGAGCGGCTGATCGGGGACCGGCGAGCACGCCTCAAGGTCGGATCCCTTCGGGGGTCCACGCAGGTTCGAATCCTGCCCTCTCCGCCTCACCGGGGCGCGCCAGGAGCGAAAGGTGACGCACCGGCGCAGCGGTCCGCCCTCTCCCCTCCGGAGGGGCGGGCCGCTGCGTCCCCCCTAGAAAGGTGCCGTCGCCGTCCGCGGCCGGGTTCTCATGGCGAGGCCGGTCGGGTGGTTGGTTGAGGTCATGACCCCGCGTACCCGCGAGCCGGGGACGGGTTCCAGGCGCCACCGGCTCGCCACCGCCGCGACCGTCGTCATCATCTCCGCGCGGGCGAACGACTCGCCGATGCACTGGTGGCTTCCCGCGCCGAAGGGGAGAAACGCTCCCCGGGGGACGGCCGGCCGGTCCGGCAGCCAGCGGTCGGGGTCGAAGCGGGTGGGCTCGGGGAAGTAGCGCGGGTTCCGGTGCAGCACCAGGGCGCTGAAGATGAACTCCGTGCCCCGGGGGAAGTGATGGCCACCGAGTTCGACGTCGGCGACGGCCCGCCGGATCGTGACGCCTCCGGGGTTGCGCACGCGCAGGGCCTCGTCCACCGTCCGGCGGGTGTACGGCAGTTGAGCGAGCCGGTCGAAGTCGAGGGGCGCGGCGCCCTGCCGCCGTACCTCCTCGTAGAGCTGACGGTCGATGCCGGGATGCCGGCCGAGTTCGTGGAAGAGCCAGGCCAGTCCGCCGGCGACGGTTTCCGTGCCGGCGACCAGCAGGGTGACGACCTCGTCGTGAACCTGCTGGTCCGTCATGGTGTCCGCGGTGGTCCCGTCCCCTGCCGTCAGGAGCATCGTCAGCAGATCGGGCTCCCCGGCCGGCGGTCCGCCGCCACGGCTGGTGATGAGGTGGTCGATGACGCGCCGCAGGCGGCGGTGCGCGTCCGCGAGGCGGCGGTTGCCGGGAGTGGGGAGCTTCTGCCAGAGATCGGTGGGGTCCAGGACACGGGTGTACATGCCCCGCAGGACGAGGGGCACCGTGGAGCGGATCTCGGCCGCGATCTGCTCGTCCAGGGCGGTGGAGAACAGCGTCGAGGTGACGATGGCCAGGGACAGGTCGTACATCTCCCGCGTGACGTCGATGACTTGGCCCGGTCGCCAGGAGGAGGCACGGTCGGTGGCCAGCCGGGCCATGGTCCGGGCGTGGTGCGCGATCTGGGCGTGGTGGAACGCCGGCTGCATCAGGCGCCGCTGGCGCAGGTGGAAGGAGCCCTCGGACGTGGCGAGGCCGTTGCCGAGGTAGTCGCGGAGCTTCTCGAAGGAGCGGCCCTTGGCGAAGCGGGCGGCGTCGCTCACCATGACGCGGTGGACGAGGTCGGGGCTGGTGAGGACGTAGGTCGGCTTCGGGCCGAGATGGATCGCCACGACCGGGTCGTACGCGGTGAGGGTGTCGAGGAACTCCAGGGGTCTGCGCCACATGTGCAGGCCGTGCCCGATCAGTGGCAGGCGTCCCCGCGCGACCGGAGGTCCCGTGGGGCGGGCGGCAGCGAACATCCGCGCTCCTTCAGCCGAAAGGGAGGAACCCACCGAGTGTGACGGAAGGCGCACACGTCGTGGTAGTCCCCCGATCGGCTCGGAGAACGCCCTGGGTGGGGGCGGCGGGCCGCTCCCACCCAGGGCGCCGGGGATCAGGAGATCGTCCGGCAGACCGTTCCGTTGAGGGTGAAGGCCGTCGGAGCGGGGTTGGCACCGTCGTTGCCGCCCACGAAGCCGAAGTTGACGGAGTTGCCGCCGTTCGGCGCGAGTTCGGCGTTGGAGCCGGTGTTGGTCACGTGCACGTGCTGCCCGTCACTGGTGATGTCGGCGTTCCACCACGAGGAGACGGACTGCCCGGTGGACGGCCAGTCGAAGGTCAGTGTCCAGCCGTTGATGTCCGAGGGCCCGACGTTGCTCACCACGACGTTGGAGACGAAGCCGTTGCCCCAGCCGGTGGTCACCTGGTACGAGACGGTGCAGGTGCTGTCGTCCGGCGTACCAGTGGTGAAGGTCAGCGGGACCGAGGGCCGGGAGAGGTGTCCCGCCTTGTCCCGGGCCAGCACGTTGACGGTGTGCCGGGAGCCGGCCGGCAGGTTGGAGAGGGTGACGGAGGTGCCGGTGGACGAGCCGAGCAGCTGGATGTTGGTGCCGAGCTGCTCGTAGACCTCGTACCGGTCCACCGAGCCGGTCGCGGCCGGCCAGCTCAGGGTGGCGGTGTTGGCGCCGACCGAGGTGGTCCGGGGCGTGCCGGGGGCGCCGACGGTGGCGGCGGACGAGCCCGTGCCGCTCTTCGGGTGCATCGTCAGCACGGTGATGGAGTACGGCGCGAGGGTCGCCGAGGCGGCCGTGGCGGTGCCGGTCGCGTCGACCAGGCCGTCGTCACCGGGTGCCCAGCGCTTGACCTCGGGGGCGGCGGAGTCGGCGGTGAAGCCCAAGTAGCGCAGGTCCACGGTGTGCTGGGCGCTGGAGCTCTTGTTCAGCAGCAGGACGCTGAGGTCTCCGTCGGCCCGCAGTACCGCGTGCGAGGAGACCTCGGAGCTGGAGGTGCCGGAGGCCACCATGCTGTCGCCCGGGTCGCTGAGCGCGCCGAGCGTCTTGATGCCGTAGTAGGGCGCGAACGGGGTGTTCACGGCCGGCTCGCAGACGCTGCCGGTGCAACTGCCGGTGCCGCTCGACAACATGCCCATGTCGCCGTAGTCGGTCTCACCGCCGACGGTGCTGATGTTGCCCGCGCCGTTGTGGGTGTCCCACCAGTCCACGGTGAAGACGCCGTTCTCCAGCGCCGTCATCATGGCCTCCGCGGCGAACAGGCCGTTGGGGCGGCTGGTGAAGGCGCCGCCGCCGGAGTTGGAGTTCACCTCGGTCATCGCGATGCCGATCCGCGCGGAGTCGGCGCCCGCGTACTGGTTCACGAGGTTGCGCACCTCGTGGAGCTCACCGGGCAGTTGCCGCACGGCGGCCAGCGACTGGTCGCCGTTGCTGGTGTTGGGGTACCAGTGGACGCTCACGAAGTCGATGTCGTGGGCGACGGCCGCGAGCACGGTGTGGTTCCAGTCGCCGGTGTCCCCGGCGGCCACCGAGCCGTCGGGCCAGTTGCCGGGCATGGTGAGCACCGCGCCGATCTTGACGGTGGGGTCGACCGCCTTCATGGCCTCGGCGTAGGACTTGACCTCCCGGGCGTACTGGTCCGGCGTCTTGTCGGCGTGGGTGTCGTTCTCCCAGCCGCTGCCGTAGACGCCGTTGCCGTAGATCTCGTTGCCGATCTCCCAGTACTTCGCGCCGTAGCCCTTGGTGACGTTCGCGTACCGGACCCAGTCCGCGGCCTCCTTGGCCGTCCCGGAGCCGTAGTTGGCGATCAGGATGGGCTGGGCGCCGGTGGCCTTCACGGTGCCCATGAAGGAGTCGAAGTCGGTGCCCGGGGCGACGTAACCGCCGGGCGCGGTGTTGTCGACCCAGTGGTAGATGTCGGCGTAGGAGCCGCCCGGGTAGCGCAGGGCGCCGATCCCCGCGGCCTGGTACAGGGAGGCCACCTTGGGGTCGTTCATGTACGAGTCCCAGATGGCGGTGTTGGCGCCGAGCGCGGCGGAGTCGACGGTGCCCAGGCCCGCGCTCGCGTTGACCGTGACCGTGGTGTCGCCCGTGGCGGCCGAGGCTGGCGTGGAGAGCGGCAGCACCGCGGCCGCCACGGCCAGGGCTGCCGAGGCCGCCACGACGAGCGGGCGGCGAAGCCCGTCTAACGACCTGTGGGCTGGTCTCCTGCGGAAGAGCATGGGAAACGTTCCTCCCGGGTGATGCGCCGGCCCGGGGCCACGCCGCCGAGCCGGACGATGGACGGGGAACTGTGCGGCGTGCAGCGCCGTGTCAGCCGTCTACGACGCGACAACGGGTGGGGCGGGATGAGGCTTGGGAGCGCTCCCATGATGGGAGTGCTCGCCTGTCATGTCAATCAGTCTGCCGACGGCGCCCCCGCGTTCCGCTTGCCCGGCGGCCGGGCCTGGGCCGCCCTGGGTCAGGCTCGCCGTGTCGGGTCACCGGCGTCGCTCGCGGACAGCGCTCACCCCCGCACCGGCCCGGTGCTGCTGCGGACGACCAGCTGGGTGGCCAGCTCGATGTGCGGGCTCTCCAGGCTCTCGCCCTGAATCAGCCGCAGCAGGGTGCGGACCGCGACCTGGCCCATTTCGTCGAGGGGCTGGCGGACCGTCGTCAGGGGCGGCGGGGACCACTGGACCTGGGGCAGGTCGTCGAAGCCGACCACGCTGAGGTCGTCCGGGATGCGCAGGCCCCGCTGGCGGGCGGCCTCGTAGACGCCGAGGGCCATCTGGTCGCTGGAGGCGAAGATCGCGGTCGGCGGGTCGGCGAGGGCGATCAGTTCCGTGCCCGCGGTGAAGCCGGCCTCGTGGGAGAAGTCGCCCTGACGGACGAGCCGGTCGTCGATCTCCGCGCCGGCGGATTCCAGCGCGGCCCGGTAGCCGTCCAGCCGGGCCCGGCTGCACAGCAGCGTCGGCGGGCCGGTGATGACACCTATGCGGCGGTGCCCGAGGGAGAGCAGATGCTCGACGGCGCTGCGGCCGCCGGCCCAGTTCATGGCGCCGATCGTCGGTATGCCGAAGGTGGGCACCCCGGCCGGGTCGATGATGACGGTCGGCACGCCCAGGCGCCGTAGCTCGGCGTGCAGTTCGGGGGCGAGGTCCGAGGTCACCAGGATGACGCCGTCGGAGGCCCGCGCCCGCAGGTTGACCAGCCACTGCTGGGCCGACGTGCTGCGGTGGTGCACCGCGGAGACCACGGTGCCCAGGCCCGCGGCGTGCGCCACGTCCTCGACGCCGCGCAGGATCTCCACGGCCCAGGGGCTGTCGAGGTCGTTGAAGACCAGGTCGATCAGCTCCGCCCGGCCGGCGGGCTGGGCGGCGCGCCGCCGGTAGCCGTGGTGGGCCAGCAGGTCCTCGACCCGGCGGCGGGTCGAGGGGGACACGTCGGCACGTCCGTTGAGCACCCGGGAGACCGTCGGCAGGGACACGCCCGCCTCCCGGGCGATGTCCGCGATCGTGACGCGGCCCGCGTCCTGTGCTGCCACTTGTGCCTCCTCGCCTGCGGACTTTCAGCATAGGCAATCGTCGATCACGGGTTCGTGCGCCGCCGTGCCGGCCGTCGTACGGCCAGGCCCCGCGCGGGGTGGAGCGGTTGATGCCACGGGGGTTGACGGGCAGTCGGCCCGACCCTAACGTTTCGCGACAACTTCCGGAAACTTTCCGGAAACAGTATTCACCCTTTTCGATGCTCCACCCCGTTTCAAGGACCGTCCTCGAAGGCCTTCCTCACCCGTGACCGGCCGTACGGCGGTCGCCATCCCTGACCGCCGTACCGCACAACGGACGGCGTTCAGCGGCCAGTTCGGCAGTGGCAATACGCACATCTCGACGACGAAGGGGCTTTCCCGTCCCATGGAGAGCGGCATGGACTCTGCGCGGCGCAGGCCCGCCAGCACACGACCCGACACCCCCGCGGCCGGCGACGGCCTTCCGGAAGGCATGAGCCGGCGCACGGCACTGGCCCTCGGTGCCGGGCTCACCGCCCTGGCGGCACCCGTGGCCTCGGTGCTGGGCGGGGCGAGCCCCGCCTGGGCGAGCGAGGCCGGCGGACGGGCGCGGCCCACCGACCCGGGGTCTTACATCACCACCTCGCGCGGGGCCGGTACCTTCCCGCTCGTCGAGAACGGCAGGGCCACCCCGCTCGTGGTCAGCGCCGACGACCACGAGGGTGTCGTCCGCGCGGCCGGCGACCTGCGGGACGACCTCGAACGGGTCACCGGCGTCAAGCCCGCTCTGTCCCAGGACACCCTCCCGGCCGGCCGGCGCGAGGTCGTCCTCATCGGCACCCTCGGCAAGAGTCCGCTGATCGACCGCCTGGTGGCCGCCGGAAAGCTGGACGTGACCGGGATCGCGGGCAAGTGGGAGACGTCGCTGGAGCAGGTGGTGGACCACCCGCTGCCCGGCATCGACCGCGCCTTCGTGATCGCCGGCAGCGACCAGCGCGGCACCATCTACGGCATCTACGACGTCAGCCGGGGCATCGGCGTCTCGCCCTGGTACTGGTGGGCCGACGCCACACCGAGCCACGAGGACCTGCTGCACGTCCTGCCCGGCCGCCACACCCAGGGCACACCCGCCGTCAAGTACCGCGGCTTCTTCATCAACGACGAGAACCCCGCCCTGGGCACCTGGGCCCCGGCCTACTTCGGCCCCGGTCTCGCCCCCGGCTACCCGGACGGCTTCAACCACGCCTTCCACGCCAAGGTGTTCGAGCTGATGCTGCGGCTGAAGGCCAACTACTTCTGGCCCGCGGTGTGGGGGCGCGCCTTCGCCGAGGACGACCCGAAGAACCACGCCACCGCGACGGCCTACGGCATCGTGATGGGCACCTCCCACGAGGCGCCCATGATGCGCGGCATCGAGGAGTGGAACCGGCACGCCAAACCCGCCGTGCGCGACAGCCAGGGCAACATCGTGACCCCGGGCAGCGACCCCTACGGCGGCACCGGAGAGTGGAGCTTCCGGCACAACGCCGATGCGCTCAAGGCCTATTGGGCGGACGGCATCCGCCGCAAGGTGGACGAGGGCTTCGAGGGCGTGGTGACCCTCGGCATGCGCGGCAACGGCGACACCGCGCTCCCCGACGGCGACGGCATCGAACTGATGCAGAGCATCGTCTCCACCCAGCGGCAGATCATCGCCGACGTCACCGGCAAGCCGCTGCCCGAGACCCCGCAGGTGTGGACGTTCTACAAGGAGGTCCAGCGCTACTGGGAGCAGGGCCTGCGGGCGCCCGACGACGTGACGGTGGTCTTCACCGACGACAACTGGGGCAATCTGCGTCTGGTCCCGAGCCCGTCCCTGCCGGCGCACAGCGGGGGCTACGGCCTGTACTACCACTTCGACTACGTCGGCGCGGGCCGCAACTACAAGTGGGTCGACACCGCCAACCTGGCCAACGTCCGGGACCAGCTCAGCCAGGCCTACACCTACGGCATCCGGCAGCTCTGGATCGTCAACTCCGGTGACCTGAAGAGCAACGAGCTGTCCACCCAGTTCTTCCTCGACTACGCGTGGAGCCCCGAGCGCTGGACGGCCGAGGACGTCCCCGCGTGGCTGGAGGGCTATGCCCGGCAGAACTTCGGCCCGGGGCACGCCACCGACATCGCCGGGATCCTGGACACGTACGGGTTCCTCCAGGCCCGGCGCAAGCCCGAGTTGCTCAACCGCAAGATCACCGTGAACCCGGCCAAGGACCTGGCCACGGACTCCTCCGCCGTCGTCTACGACGACCAGGCGACGCCGTTCAGCATCACCAACTACCGGGAGATGGAACGCGTCACGCAGGAGTGGAAGGAGCTGTCCGCCACGGCCGAGCGCGTCGGCGGCGCCCTGCCGGCGAACAAGCGGGACGCCTACTACGAACTCGTGCTGTATCCGGTGAAGGCGACCGCCAACCTCTACGCCCTGCGCCAGGCCCAGTTCACCAACCTCCTGTACGCCGGCCAGGGCAGGGCCGTCGCCAACTCCCTGGCCACGGCGACGGAGTCGTACTTCGCGAAGGACAAGTCCCTCGCCGACCACTTCAACAACTCGGTGGCGGACGGGAAATGGAAGGGGTTCCAGACCCAGCCGCACATCGACTACGGCGACGTCGCCCGGTACGGCCCGGACGCCCCCTGGCAGCAGCCGCAGATCAACAACGCGGCCATCCCCGACGTCATCTTCCCGGCCGTCAAGCGGATCACCCCGGACGCGTCGTCCCAGATGGGCGTCGCCGTCGACGGCAGCGACCAGGTGTGGCCCGGCTCCACGGCCGACTGCGTGCTGCCCGAGCTGAGCCCGTACGCCAGCGGTCCGGCCCCGTACATCGAGATCTTCAATCGCGGTACGGCGCCCTTCGACTACCAGATCCGCACCGGGGTCCCGTGGCTGTCCGTCGACGCGACGAGGGGGCGCGTCGACGGACAGACACGCGTCACCGTCCACGCGGACTGGTCCCGCGCGCCCAAGGGCAGGACCACGGTGCCCATCACCGTCACCGGTCCCGGCGGCCGGCAGGTGACGGTCAAGGCCCCGGTGGTCAACCCGGACGTGTCCTCGCGGGGGCCGAAGGGGTTCGTCGAGGCGGGCGGCTACGTCTCCATCGAGGCCGACCACTTCACCAGGGCCCAGGGCGGGGGTGGCGTCTCGTGGCGGCGCCTCCCCGGGATCGGCAGGACCGGCGCGGGCATGGAGCCCTTCCCGGTCACCGCGCCCCGGCAGACCCCGGGCGGCGACAGCCCCCGGCTGGAGTACACCGTCACGCTCTTCACGACCGGCCCGGTCACCGTGTCGGCGTACCTGTCGCCCCGTAACGACGTCCTGGCAGGCGGCGGTCTCACCTACGCCGTCTCCTTCGACGACGACGAGCCGCAGTCGGTGAACATCACCAAGTCCACCGGCTCCGACGACGGCACGATGAACGCGCAGTGGCAGCGGAACACCTCCGACAACGTCAACGTCACCACGACCACGCACCGGATCACCGAGGCAGGGGTCCACGTGCTGAAGTTCTGGATGGTCGATCCCACCGTCGTGCTGCAGAACCTCGTCGTGGACACCGGTGGCCTCAAGCCCAGCTACCTCGGCCCGCCCGAGAGCCTCCGGCTCCACTGAGCCCCGCGGCCGGCGGCGGCCGGCCCGGGCAGGACCGTCATCACATCACTCGGGAGGGAACGCAGTTCATGGGCCGAAAATCCGCACTCGTGGTGAGCCTGGCCGCCGCGGCCGTGCTCGCAGCCACCGGTTTCGCCACCTCCTCCGCCGCCGGCGGGGAGAACGGCGCGAGCACGGCCCAGGTGGCCGACGCCCGGCCGGCGGCCGGGCACTGGGTGAACACCTGGACCTCGATGCCGCAGCTGACCGAGCCGGGCAACATGCCACCGGCGCCGTTCACCCAGCCGGGCAAGGTCTTCGCCGACAGCACGGTGCGCCAGACCGTGCACGTCTCGGTCGGGGGGACGCACCTGCGGCTGCGCTTCTCCAACGCGTTCGGCGGCGCGGACCTGCCCATCACGGGCGTCTCGGTGGCGCTCCCGGCCGACGGCCGTGCCGGGGTCGGCGCGGTCCAGGCGGGCACCACCCGCGAGGTGACCTTCGACGGCCGCTCCGCCACCGTGGTCCCGGTCGGCGCGGAGGCCGTCTCCGACCCGCTGGACTTCGACCTGCGGCCGGGCTCGAACCTCACGGTGACGCTCTACCTGGCCGACGGCCAGGCGTCGAACGACATCACGTCGCATCCGGGCTCGCGGACCACGTCGTACATGGTGAGCGGCAACCACCTGGACGACGCCGACCTCGGCGGGGCGGCCACCACCCAGCACTGGTACTTCCTCAGCGGGGTCGAGGTCTACTCGAAGAGCACCACCGCGGCGGCCGTCGTGGTGGGCGACTCGCTGACCGACGGCCGGGGCTCCACGACCGACGCCAACGACCGGTGGCCGGACCAGTTGCTCAGCCGGCTGCGGTCGCGGCCCGAGACCTCCGGTGTGGCGGTCCTCAACCAGGCGGCCGGCGGCAACCGCGTGCTGAACGACGGCCTCGGCCCCAACGCGCTGGCCCGCTTCGACCGTGACGTGCTGGCGCAGAGCGGGGTCAAGTGGCTGATCCTGTTCGAGGGCGTCAACGACATCGGCACCGCCGACGCCACCGAGGCCGCGCAGAAGAAGGTCGCGGCGGATCTGATCGCGGCCTACGACCAGATGATCGTGCGGGCCCACGCACAGGGCATCCCGGTGTACGGGGCCACGCTGACGCCCTTCGGGGGGAACACGGGTTACGACGACCCGAACGGCTACCGCGAGGCGGCCCGGCAGACGGTCAACCGGTGGATCCGCACCAGCGGCCGGTTCGACGCCGTCCTCGACTTCGACCGGGCGGCCCGTGACCCGCAGCAACCCCGGCAGCTCCAGGGGTCGTTGGACGTCGGCGACCATCTGCACCTGAACCCCGCCGGTTACAAGGTGCTGGCCGACGTGGTGCCGGCCAAGCTGTTCCGGCAGCAGCCCGCACCGGACTTCGGCCTGCGCTGACGGGGCCGCCGACCCGCTCGCCGACCGGAGCACGCCGACCCGGAGCCGCCTGGCGCGGCCCGGGTCGGCGTGTTTCGGCGGCGAGGACGCGCCGGGTTACCGGGGCGGGGTGGTGTCGAAGGCCACGAAGCGCAGTTCGGAGGTGTAGCGGTGGCCCCGGTCGTCGGTGAGCCAGCTCTGTTCGGGGGTCGGCAGCATCTCGGTGAGGGTGACGGTGGCTGACGGGTCCTTGCGCGCCAGGCGGCGCAGCGCCTTGGCGAGGATCGTCACGTAGACGGGGCTGTCGAAGTCGACGTAGAACGGGCGGGATTCGGCCGGGGAGACGACGAAGGCGTAGCGGGGCAGGCCCAGTCGGGCGCGCCAGTGGCGGGCGCGGACGAAGCGGCGTGCCTCGTCCTTCTCGTCGGCGAACGCCGCCTGCGCGGCGGGCAGGCGCCAGGTCTCACGGGCGACCACCAGGCGGTCGAAGGTGACGCGGGGGGTGTGGTCGGCCTCGGGCAGGAGCTGGAAGAGGTCCATCGACAGGGTGGTCAGGACGTGGGAGAAGACGTCCAGCGCGGGGAAGGCGGAGCCGTCGGGGAGGCGGACGACGAGGTCGCCGGCCCGGTTCTCCACGGTGGCGTCGGCGCTGCGGACGGTACGCGCGGGGTCGGCGGTGAAGTCGGCGAGGGCCACCTGGTGGTCCTGGGGGCGTACGAGGGTGTGGCGGACGCGGGCCGAGAGGCGGGCGCGGTGTTCCTTGGGGATCAGGGGCATCAGGCGGGGCGTCGGGTGGTCGCGGTCGGTCAGCTCGAAGAGTTCGGCGATGTCCGGGTGCTGGCAGGTGAAGAGGGAGGCGCCCAACGTGTTGGACGCCAGGTGGAGTTCGCCGAGGACCAGGGTGAAGTCGCCGCGCTCGATCGACTCGGCGCCCTCGGCGGCGATCAGGAGGTCGGGGCTCAGGTAGCGGGCCGTCGTCCAGCCGTCGGCGCCGGACGCGAACTGCCCTCGTACCGCCGCCTCGATGTCGGCCGTCGCCAGGGTCACCCGGCGGGCGCCCGCCGGAACGGCGAGGACGTGCTGCCAGCGGGTGGCGAACTCGCGTTGCAGTTCGGTGGCCTTGGCGCGGGCGGCGCCGTGCAGCACCGGCAGGCACGCGAACCAGAAGGAGGCGAGGTCGACCGGGCCCTCGGCGGCCAGGCGGTCGTGGACGCGGCGGATCTCCTCCCTGACGGTGGCGGCGAGTTCGGCGGTGAGCCAGGCGGCGCTGTCCATCAGCAGCCGCAGCGGGCGCAGCGCGTCGAGCATGGCGGGGCCGAGGCGGGCGGTGGCGGAACGGCGGGTGTCGGAGTACACCAGCGAGCGGCAGGGGGCGGTCGACGCGGACTTCTCCCGCACGGCGGCCGTGGCGGTCAGCTCGGTGAAGTCGTGTTCGAGCGCGGTCAGGGCCTGGACCAGGGTGTCCACGTCGGTGGCGGCCGCCACGTCGGCGCGGCCGCGTTCCAGCCGGTCCAGCGCCGCCAGGCCGCGGCGGCGGGGTCCGGGCGCGCCGACGGTCTCCAGCCAGGCGCGCAGGGCGCGGTCGGGGTGGGTGTCGGCGGGGATCTCCAGGCGCCAGACGACCCAGCGGCGGGCGGCCAGGTCGGCGAGGACGGCGGGGACATCGGTGTCCGGGAGTTCGGCGGCGATCGAGCGGGCCGGGCGGACGCCGTCACAGCGGGCGAGGACGGCCGCCGTCTCCTCGGGCACGGTGACCGGGCGCCGGCCGGGGACGCGGACGCGGTCGCCGTCCAGCACGAGGAAGGGCACGCGCCGGGGGGCGATCCACTCGCGCAGGGCGGGGTCGGCGTCCAGGGTCTTCGCGAGGGCGTCGATGCCCCAACTGGCCCAGTAGACGGAGGACTTCGCGATCAGGCCGGTTCCGGGGTCGACGGCGACGGCCGGGGCCGCGGGGTCCCAGCGGCCCCAGCCGACCGGGCCGAAGAAGCCGATGGTGTCGTTCTTCACGCAGAACCGCTGCCAGTAGTGCGCGACCAGTTCCTCGCGCTGGCGGGGCATGCTGCTGCGGCCCTCCGCGGTGGGAGTCCAGCGCAGGAACGGGGCGATCCCGGAGGCGAGCACCGGCCGGTTCTGCCAGGCCACCGCCTCCCGGAAGGCCGGCGTACGGGCGATGTCCTGGAGGGCGTGCGCCGTCTGAACGGCGGCGTCCGTGAAGAGGCGGGCGAAGCCGGTCCACTCGGGGCCGTCGAGTGGCTCGCCGGCCCCGAACTTGTCGGCCGCCTCGGCCAGTCCGGGCGGGGCGAGGCGCAGCACGCCGTCGGCGGGGAAACCCGCCCCGCGCAGGGCGAACTGCTCCCACAGCCGCCAGCGGCCGAGGTACGGCACGAGATCTTCGGTCATGGCACGGCTCTCCTTGGCGAGCGCGGGTGGACGGGGCGCGACGGGTGAACGGGTCAGGCGGCGCCGTAGTCGGCCTCGACGACCTCGGCCAGCTCCAGGGGCGTCGGGTAGGCGAAGACCAGGGAGACCGGGACGTCGGCGCCGAGGACCTCCTGGAGGCGGCCGGTGATCTGGAAGGCGGTGAGCGAGTCGCCGCCGGCCTCGTAGAAGTCGGTCTCCGCGGTGAGGTCGGGCAGGCGCAGCACGTCCCGGAAGATGCCGACGAGCAGGTCGACGGTGACGACGGGGGTGGCGGCGGTGGCGGTGTTCGGGGTCATGGCGTGGGCTCCTTCGTGTCCGTACGGGTGAGGGTGCGCGGGTGCGCGGGGTGTGCGGTGTGCAGCCGGGCGGGGGTGTTGCCGCCCGAGACGATGGCCACGGCGCGTTCGCGGCGGCCGGCGCGCAGGGCGCCGGCCAGGGCGACGGCTCCGCTGGGTTCGGCGTCGACGCCGAGGCGGTGCAGCAGGGCGGTGGCGGCGAGGATCTCCGCGTCGCCGACGGCGATCAGGTCGTCGACGCGGTCCCGGATGATGGGGTAGGGCACGGCTCCGGGGCACTGGCCGCGCAGTCCGTCCGCGACGGTGGCGCAGGCCGGGAGGCGGACCGGGTGGCCGGCGGCCAGGGAGCGGGCGTAGCGCGGGGTGAGGGCGGGTTCGACGCCGACCACGCGGGCCGGGTGGCCGGCGGCGGCGAGGCACAGGCCGGCGAGGAGTCCGCCGCCGCCGGTGGGGACGTAGACCGTGTCCGTGTCGGGCGCGGCGGCCAGCAGTTCGAGGCCGACCGTGCCCTGTCCGGCGACGACCAGGGGGTGGTCGGAGGACGGTACGAGCACGGCGTCCTGCTCGGCCGCGAGGGCGCGGGCGCGTTCCTCCCGCTCCGCCACTCCCCCGCCCACCCGGACGGTCTCGGCGCCGAGCGCCCGGATGGCGGCGGCCTTCGCCGGCATGGCGCCCGCCGCGAGGACGACGGTCAGCCGGATGCCGAGTGCGCGGGCGATCCTGGCGAGGGCGATGCCGTGGTTGCCGGAGGAGCCGGTGACGACCCGGTCGGCGCCCAGCGCGAGGACGGCGTTGGCGGCCCCGCGCATCTTGAACGAGCCGCCGAGCTGGAGGTGTTCGGCCTTCAGCAGCAGCCGCGTCCCGTGCGCCTGGGTCACCGGACCGGCCAGGAGGGGGGTGCGGACGGTGTACGGCGCGATGCGGGAGGCGGCGGCCAGGAGATCGGCCCTGCCCAGCCCGCCGGCGACCGCCGGCCGCGCCCTGCCCGTACCCGGCGCCTTGGTGCGTGTACCGGCCCCCAGGCCCGTCGTGCTCATGCCGTCCCCCCGCCCGCCAGCACCCGCCGGTCGGCCTTTCCCCCGCGCGTGGTCGGCAGCGCCTGAAGACGCACGAAGCGGCGCGGCATCAGGTGCGGGGGCAGGGTGCGGGCCAGGTGCCGGCGCAGGGTGGCGTCCGTGGTGTCCGCCAGGGCGCCGGTGACGTGGGCGAGCAGGTGGAGGCGGCCCAGGTCGTCGGTGTGCGGGGTGACCACCGCACCGGTGACGCCCGGGTGGGAGAGCAGGGCGCCCTCGATCTCGGCGGGGTCGACGCGGTAGCCGCGGATCTTGAGCTGGCGGTCGGTGCGGCCGGTGTAGTGGAGGCCGCCGGGGCCCCACCGGCCGAGGTCACCGGTGCGGTAGAGCCGGGTGCCGGGCGGGCCGAGGGGATCGGGGACGAAGCAGGCGGCGGTGCGGGCCGGCCGGCCGCCGTAGCCGCGGCTCACGCCGGTTCCGCCGATGTAGACCTCGCCCACCGTGCCGTCGGGGACCGGGGCGAGGGACGCGTCCAGGATCCGGACGACGGCGCCCGCGCGGGGGGTGCCGACGAGGTCGGTGGTGGGGTCGGCGGTGGCGGGCACGCTGTGCCGGGTGGTGGTCATGGTGCACTCGGTGGGGCCGTACTGGTTGACCAGCCGTCCGGGTACGAGGCCGCGGCCGCCCGCGGCGAGGAAGGGCCGCAGCGACTCGCCGCTGGAGGCGACCAGGGTGACTCCGGCGAGGGGTTCGCCGAGGCCGGTCTGTCCGCCCAGGTGGGTGAGGAAGGAGGGGGTGACGCTGAGCAGGGCGGTCACCCCGTGCTCGCGGACGGTGGCGGCGAACTCCGCGGGACGCAGCAGCCGGGCCCGGTCCGTGATCACCAGCCGGGCTCCCGCGAGCAGCGGTACGAAGGTGTCCCGGATGGAGGCGTCGTAACCGAGCGGTGCCGTCTGGAGGGCGACGGCGTCCGGGCCGAGGCCGAACGCCCGCGCGGTGTCGCGGAGATACGCGTCGAGGCTGCCGTGTTCGACCAGTACGGCGCTGGGTTCCCCGGTGCTGCCGGAGGTGTGGCTGACGTAGGCGAGGGCCTGGGGGTCGGCCACCGCGCTGGGGAGCGGGCCGGCCGCGTGTTCCTGGTCCAGCAGGACGGTGGGTATGCCTGGTTCGAGTGCCGGGGCGAGGGCGGAGTGGGTCAGCAGCAGCCGCGCGCCGGCGTTGCGGGCGAAGGCCGTCAGCCGTTCGCGGGGCTGGCCGACGTCCAGGGTGAGGAAGGCGGCGCCGCAGCGCAGCACGGCGGCCATGGCGGCGACCGCGTCCCTGCCGTGCTCGACGGCCACGGCGCAGACGGTCTCGGGGCGCACGCCGCGGGCGTGCAGCAGACGGGCGATCTCCTCGATACGGGTGGCCAGTTGGGCGTACGACACCTGGGCTGCCGGGGTGCTGAGGGCGATGCGGCCGGGGTGGCGCAGGGCGTGGGCGGCGATGTCGTCGGCGACCGTGCGCATCACTGCTCCCCCGCGTCGGTGACGGTCATGTCGACGGCGACGAACCGGAGTTCGGAGGTGTAGCGGCTGCCCTCGTGGTCGGTGAGCCAGGCCTGCTCGGGGGTGGGCAGCATCTCGCTGACCTTGAGCCGGGCGCCGGGGTCCTTGCGGGCGAGCCGGCGGGCCGCCTTGGCGAGGATGGTGATGTACACGGGGCTGTCGAAGTCGACGTAGAACGGCCGGGGTTCGGTGGGCGAGACCACGAACACGAAGCGGGGGAGCTCGTGCCGGCGCTGCCAGTGCCGGGCCTTCACGAAGCGGGCGGCCTCCGTCTTCTCGTCGGCGAAGTCCACCTCGGCGACGGGCAGTTGCCAGGTCTCGCGGGCCACGGTCATCCGGCCGAGGGTGATGCGCGGGGTGTGCTCGCCCTCGGGGCGCAGGGTGAAGCGGTCCATGACGCGCTGGGTGAGGGTGTTGGCGTAGGCGTCGAGCACGTCGTACGTGGTGCCGTCGGGCAGCACCGCGGTGAGCCGGCCGGCCCGGTCCTCGACCCGGACGTCGGCGCTGAGCACGGTGCGCGGGCGGTGCGGGTCGCCGGTCTGGTCGACCAGGGCGACGTAGTGGTCCTGGGGCCGGTCCAGAGAGGGCCGGCTGCGGGTGGACCACTTCAGGGGCAGCTCCTTGGGCAGCATCGGCAGCAGGCGCGGGCCGGGGAAGTCGCGGGTGGTCTCGGCGAGCAGCTCGTCGCGGTCGGGGTGCTGGTACACGAACAGGGAGGCGCCCATGGTGTTCAGCGCGCAGTGCATCTCACCGAGGACGAGGTCCACGTCGCCGCGGGCGAGGGCGGCCTCGTCGTCGGCGACGACCAGCACGTCGGGGCTGATGTAGCGGGCCAGCGACCAGCCGTCGCCGGGCTCGTCGAACTCGCGGCGCACCCGCTCGGCCAGCTCGGCCGTGGCCAGCCGGACCCGGCGGGCGCCCTCGGGCAGGTCGAGGATCCGGGCCCATCTGGCCCGGAGTTCGGCCTGGATCCCGTCGATCAGATCGCCCGCCTCGGGGTGCGGGGAGGGCAGGGTGTGCAGCCACAGGGTGCCCAGGTCGACCGGCTCGCCGCCGGCGCTCAGCCGGTCGTACACGGTGTGCAGGCGGGTGCGGACGGCCTCCGCGAAGCGGTTCGTCATCCAGCGGGCGGCCGTCAGGCAGAGCTGGAGCGGTTCGAGGTGGTCCAGCAGCCCGGCGCCGGTGGTGGCGGTGGCGGCGCGGCGGGCGTCGGAGTACACCAGCCCCCGGCAGGGCGCGGTGCGCTCGCCCTTGGCGCGCTGGGCCTCGCTGTCGGTCAGCTCGGCGAAGTCGGCCTCCAGCGCGGTGATCGCTGCGGTCAGCGCGGTGGCGTCGGTGCCGGCGGCGCGCACGGCGTCCCGGCCGCGTTCCAGCACGGCGAGGCGTGCCAGCGCGCCCTCCCGTGCCGCCTGGTCGGGGACGCGTTCCAGGATGTCGCGCAGGGCGCGGTCGGGGTGGGTGGCGGCGGGGACCTCCAGTCGCCACTGCACCCAGCGGCGGGAGATCAAGTCCCCCACGATGCGGGTCACTTCGTCCTCGGGCAGGCCCAGTTCGGCGGCGATGGCGGGTACGTGCCGGGTGCCGTCGCAGCGTTCCAGTACGGCGCGCTCGGCTGCGGAGGCCTGCCGGGCCGGGCGGCCCGGGACCTGGACCGTGCCGTCCGCGCAGCGCACGAACGAGACGCGGCGCGGCGGGATCCAGCGCATCAGCGCGCTGTCCGCGGCCAGCACCTTGGCGAGGGCGTCGATCGCCCAGCCGGAGAAGTACACCTCCCGGCCGGCGAGGAAGCCGTCGCCGGGGGTCACGGCGACGCCGCCCCGGTCGGCCAGGTCCCAGTGGCCCCAGCCGACCGGGCCGAAGAAGCCGATGGTGTCGTTCTTCACGCAGAACCGCTGCCAGTAGTGCGCGACCAGCTCCTCGCGCTGGCGGGGCATGCTGCTGCGGCCCTCCGCGCTCGGGGTCCAGCGCAGGAAGGGGGCGATGCCGGTGCGCAGGACGGCGGGGTTCTGCCAGGCGAGCGCGGCCTGGAAGCGGGGCTGGGCGGCGATCCGCTGGAGGTAACGGGCGGTGTCGACGGCGGCCGTCGCGAGGTCCTCGGTGAAGGCCGTCCACTCGGGTCCGGACAGCTCGCTGCCGGGGCCGAACTTGTCGGCGGCCTCGGCGAGTCCGGGCGGCGCGAGGCGCAGCACGCCGTCGGCGGGGAAGCCGGGGCCGCGGAGCGCGAACTGCTCCCACAGCCGCCAGCCTCCGCCCGGCAGCAGGACAGGTGCGTGCTCGTCCGACATCGCGTGCTCCTTCCACAATGGGGTGCGCGGGAAATCGCGTGGCCCGGGGTTTCCGGGGTGCCGGGCGGCCCGCGACCGAAAGCACGGTCCCGCGTCAGGGCCGTAGGTCACCAGGGAAGATCCGGCAGCAACGGGTGCCACCGGTTCGGCGCGTTCGTCCCTGACCCGGCGGGGCGGCGGCCGGGCACGCTTTCGTCGCCGGACCCGGATCCGCGGCCGGCCCATCACCTGCGGGAGGTTCACCGTGACGCAATCCCACTCCGCGAACGGCACCGGCGGCGACGAGACCCGCCCCGGCGCCGAGGACGTGTATCTCGTGGTGCGCAACGACGAGGAGCAGTACTCGATCTGGCGGGCGGACCGCGAGCTGCCGGCCGGCTGGTACCGGGAGGGCCGCAGCGGCAGCCGGCAGGAGTGCCTGGACCACATCGACGTGATCTGGACGGACATGCGCCCGCTGAGCCTGCGCCGCCGGCTTGCCGGGGCCGATGTCTGAGGTCCGGCCGGCCCTGGTGCCGGCCAGGCCGGCCAACGCACCGCCCACCGCGGCACCGCCCTTACTGCCGACGGCCCGCCCGGTCGGTACGCCTCCCCCGGCGCCGCTCCCCGGCCCCCTGTGCCCCGCCCTCCTGGACCTGCCCGGCCTGGGGTACCCCCCGTACGCCATCGGTCCCCGGCCGCTGCGCGGCCCGCTGGAGCTGTACCTGACCGAGGTCGGCGCCCAGGACGACCGGTCGCTGCTGCGCGCACAGGAGTTGCTGGACGCCGAGGAGCGGGCGCGGGCCCGGGCGTTCCGGCGGGCCCGGGACCGCGACGCCTACGTGATCGCGCACGCGACGCTGCGCACCCTGCTCAGCCCGCTGCTGGGCGTCCCGGCGGACGAGCTGCCGCTGATGCGGGAGCCGTGCGCGGGGTGCGGCGGTCCGCACGGGCGGCCGGCGCTGCGCACCTCGGGGGTGCACTTCTCCCTGTCGCACAGCGGGGACCTGGTGCTGGTGGCGCTCGCCGGCGCGCCGGTCGGGGTCGATGTGGAGGGGGTGGCCACCGTGGAGGCGGTGCGCAGCGCCCAGTGCGCGCTGCACGCGGCGGAGGTGGCGGAGCTGGCCCGGCTCCCGGCGCACGAGCGGCAGGCCGCCTTCACCCGGACCTGGGTCCGCAAGGAGGCGTACCTGAAGGGGCTGGGGACGGGACTGGTGCGTGATCCGGCCCTGGACCACGTCGGCACCGGACCACGGCCGGTGCCGCCCTCGCCGAAGTGGCTCCTGCGGGACGTCCTCGTCCCGGCGGGGTACGCGGCGGCCGTGGCGCTGCGGCGGGAGTGACAGCACCAGGAGAGCGGCGCACACGAAGACGGCGGGGACCGGTCCGACGACCGGTCCCCGCCGCGTTGTCCGCCCCCGCTCCCGCCTTCACGACTCCCCCACGTACGGAACACGTCCCCCGCGCTACGATCACCGCGTGACCGCCCCGGAACCCACCATCGTCGCCACCTCCGGAGGACACCGGGCCGCCGCGCGCACCAGGGTGCTCTTCGACTCCCTGGTCCACCACGCGGTCGACCTCTCCGGCGTGCACGGCAGGCGCCCGCGCATCCTGTACGTCGGCACCGCGATCGGGGACGCCGAGCACGTCGCGGCACGGATGGCGGAGGCGGCCCGGGTGGCGGGCTTCGACCTGACGCCCCTGCACCTGTTCCCCATGCCGAACGTCGAGGACGTCGAGGGCACGGTGCTGGACCACGACGTGGTCTGGGTGATGGGCGGTTCGGTGGCCAACCTGCTCGCCGTGTGGCGGGTGCACTCCCTCGACGCGGTGCTGCGGCGCGCCTGGCGGGCGGGCGTGGTGCTCGCCGGGGTGAGCGCGGGTTCCATCTGCTGGTTCGAGGGCGGTGCGACGGACTCCTTCGGGCCCGAACTGCGGCCGGTGACCAACGGGTTGGGGCTGCTGCCGTACGGCAACGGGGTGCACTACGACTCCGACCCGGGCCGGCGACCGCTGATCCACCGGCTGGTCGCCGACGGCACCCTGCCCGCGGCGCACTGCACCGACGACGGGGTGGGCCTGGTCTACCGGGGCACCGAACTGGTCGAGGCCGTGGCGGAGTTGCCGGACAAGGGAGCGTACGTGGTGCGCCGCGAGGACGGGCGGGCCGTGGAGGAGCGGCTCACCCCACGGCTGCTGCCGGCCCCCGGCCGCTGACGTCCGGGGCGACGGCCGCCGCATCTCAGATCAGCGCGTGGCGCACCGCGCGCGCCACCGCGTGGGCTCGGTTGCGGGCGCCGAGCCGGGCCATGATCTCGTAGACCACGTTCTTCACGGTGTGCTCGGAGCAGTGCAGCAACTGTGCGATGCCCGCGTTGCCGTGGCCCTCCGCCATGAGCCGCAGCACGGACATCTGACGACTGGTCAGGGCCGGTGGCCGGTCCTCGTGCGGGGCGGGCGCGGGGCCGGGCCCGGTGGTCAGCAGGTGGGACAGCTCCGGGTAGGGGATGCTCGGGTGCGGCGCCCCGGCGCGGCGCACGGCCGCCGCGAGGCTCTCCTCGGTGAGGTCCGCCCGGCGCAGCACGACGGCCCCGGCGCGCAGGGCCTCCAGCAGCCCGGCGCGGCCCACCGTGTCGCACACGAGCAGCAGCGGGCCGGTCAACCGCGTGGCGCGCAGGGCCCGTTCGGCGTCGTCGGCGACGACGACGGTGACGGTTCCGGGCTGCCCGTGGCCGGGCGCGCAGTCCAGTCCGGCGCGGCGGGCGAGTTCGCGCACCCGGTCCGCGTGCCGGGCCGGCAGGATGCGCAGGGTCGTGGTCACACCGCCCGGTGCGGCGGTCAGGGTGGCGGTCACAGCAGGCCCGCCCGGAGCGCGTAGGCGACCGCGTGGGCACGGTTGCGCAGCCGGAACCGCTGGGTGATGTCGTGGACGACGGTGGTCACGGTGCGGGGCGAGTAGGCGAGGCGCTGGGCGATCTCCGCCGTCTCGTGGCCGTCGGCGACCAGCCGCAGCACGGAGCGTTCGCGGTCGGAGAGCGAGCCGCCGGCCCAGCCGCGCTCGGCCCCCTCGGAGTGGTCGAGGACCTGTTCGAGCAGGTCGGTGGGGACGGTGCAGTCGTCCTGGGCGGCGGCCAGCACCGCGTGGGCCAGCCGGGACGCGTCGGCCTCGCGGCGCAGCAGCAGCCCCCGGGTGCCGGCGGCCAGGGCGTGCAGGGCGTCTCCGGAGGCGAGCGCGCCGGCCACCAGGACGACGGCGGGGCGCTGCCGGTGGGCGCGGGTGGTGCGCACCATGTCGAGTTCGGCCGGGCCGAGCCGGTCCACGGTGAGCACGGCGACCCGGGCGTCGCCGGGCTCGCACACGGTGAGTTCCGGGCAGGCGAGCAGGGTACTGCGGGTGCCGGCCTCCAGGACCGGGTCGAGGGCGACCACACCTACGGGGACGGGAACTCCCATCTTCTGCTCCTTGCAAGGTCGTTCGCCCTGTGGTGAGCACCGCGGGCGGCCTGTGGGGTACGACGCTCACCCTGCCGCCGCCGCCGGGGCGCGGGCATCGGTAGTCGGTCCCCACCTTTCCGGTCCGGGCCCGCCGCCGGGAGGGGGGTCCGGGCCCCGGCGGGCCGGGTGGGAGGCGTCGCCGGGCCGTCGCCGCGCACGTGGGGGCGTGGACGGCGGCCGTGGGGGCGCCCGCCGGGTGCCGGGTGCGGGGGACGGTCGTAGGGGCCCTTGGGGAGCGGTCGTACCCGGGTGGTGGGGATGTCGCGGGTGGTCCTGGGTAGTACGGCACCGACCTGCGGTTTCCCCATGTGCCGGGGTGCCCTTCCCCACCCGTGGGGGAGGGCCGGGAAGAATATGGGGGTCACTTCCCCATGTGGGGGTCGCCCCGGTCTGCGACCTTCGTTGACGTGACTGAGACCGCCAGCCTCCCGACGCCCCGGAGCGCCGGCCTGCCGCTCGCCTGGTGGGCCCCGGCGCTGTCCCTCGCGGAGCGCCTCGCCGCCCCCGGCCGCCCGGCCGCGCCCGCCGACCCCGACGCCGCCCGGCGTGCCCCCTGGGCCGCCGGGGACGCGGAGGGCTTCGCGCTGCGGCTGGCTCACCTGGGGGTGGACGGTGCCACGGCGGCGGCCCTCGCGGCGGAGCCCGCCGAAGCGCTGGCCGCCCGCGCCGACCGGCCCCGCTGGGCGCGGTACGTGGAAGCGGCACTGGACGCCGCCCCCGAGCAGCGCGAGGAGCCGGCTGCGGACGGCACGGGCGCCGAGGTCTTCGCCCATGTCGTACACCCCCTCGTCGCCCCGGCCGCCGGGCGCCTCGCCGGTCTGCTGCCGGGCGTGCCCGCCGCCGAACGGACCGTCTGGCAGGGCGAGTTCGGCGACTGGCTGACGGCCCAGCTGGTGCGGCTCGCGGCCCGTACCCTCGTGCGGGAACTCGCCGGGGCGCGGCGCGCCGGGCGTCTGGCGGGGGCGACGCCGCGCGAGCGGTTCGCGTCCTTCGTCGCCGGTGCGGGCACCCGGCGGGGGCTCGGCGAACTGCTCGCCGCCTACCCGGTGCTGGCCCGGATGCTCGGGCAGACCGCGCTGGACGCGCTGGACGCGGCGGCCGAACTGGTGGCCCGCTTCCAGGCCGACCGGGCCGAGTTGGTCGCCACTCTCCTCGACGGGCGCGACCCGGGTCTGCTCGCCCGCGTGGAACTCGGGCTCGGCGACGCGCACCAGGGCAACCGGTCGGTGGCGGTCCTGCGCTTCGCGGACGGCGCGCGCGTCGTGTACAAGCCGCGGCCGCTCGGCCAGCACGCCCTGCTGGACGAGCTGGCGGCCTGGCTGGACGCCAAGGTGCCGAACCTCGCGCTGCGCACCGCGCGCACGGTGCGCCGGGAGGGTTACGGCTGGCTGGAGTTCGTGGCGCACCGCTGGTGCCGGTCGGTGACCGAGACGGACGCCTTCTACCGCCGCCAGGGCGTGCTGCTCGCGCTGCTGTACGCGGTGGACGGCGCCGACATGCACTACGAGAACGTCATCGCCTGCGGCGACCAGCCGGTCCTGGTGGACGCCGAGACCCTGCTGCACACCGGGCTCGGGCAGCCCATGACGGCCGGCGCCGACCCGGCCGCGGACGCCCTGCACACCTCCGTGCACCGCACCTGCCTCCTGCCCCATCTGCTGATCGGCGAGGACGGCGCGCTGGACATCTCGGCGCTGGGCCGCTCCACCGACGGCACCTTCCCCGGCGAGGGGCTGCACTGGGCGGACAGCGGCCTGGACACCATGCGCGCCGTGCGGGGGCCGCTGCTCAGCCCCGCCGGGCAGAACCAGCCGCTGCCCGGCGGCCGCCCCCTGGACGGCGCCGACCACCGGGCGGCCCTGCTCGACGGTTTCCGCACGGCGTACGCGGCCATCGCGGCGCACGGCGGCGAACTGACCGGCGAGGAAGGCCCGTTGGCGGCAGGGGCGGACAGTCCGGCGCGGCTGATCGCCCGGGCCACCCGGCTGTACGCGACCCTGCTGGAGGAGTCCACGCATCCGGCGCTGCTCGGTGACGCGCTCGCCCGGGACGGTGTGTTCGCCGTGCTGTGGACCGAGTCCGAGCACGACGAGGCGCGCCGGCGGCTCGTCGAGCACGAGACGGCGGACCTGTGGCGCGGGGACATCCCGCTGTTCACCCACCGGCCGTCCGGCACCGCGGTCCGGGCGGCCGACGGGACCTGGCTGGCGGACGTGCTGCCGGAGGCGAGCCTGGCCGCGGTACGCAAGAAGATCGCGCGGATGGACGAGGTCGACTGCCGCGACCAGGAGTGGATCGTCTCGGCGACCCTGGCCGCGCGGGGCGCCTGCGCCCCGGCGGACCGGCCGAGGTCCGCGCTCGCCGTGGCGCCCGTGCCGGCCGTCGTGCCCGACGCCTCACGGCTGCTGGCCGCCGTGTGCGGGATCGCCGACGACATCGCCGCCCGCGCGGTACGGGACGGCGGCCGAGCCAACTGGCTTGGACTGGAGCGGGTTTCGGGGCCGCACTGGGCGGTGCTGCCGATGGGCGCCGGGCTCGCGCAGGGTTACTGCGGGGTCGCGCTCTTCCTGGCCCAGACGGGCGCGCTGACCGGGGCCGACCGGTACACCGCGCTGGCCCGGGAGGCGGTACGGCCGCTGCCCGCCCTGCTCGCGGCCCTGGCCGCCGACCCCGAGCTGGGCGCGGCGGCGGGCCCCGGTGCCTACGACGGTCTCGGCGGGGTCTGTTACGCCCTGGTCCGGCTGTCGGCGTTGCTGGGCGAGGAGTTGGCGGACAGTCTGCCGCACGCGCTCACCGCGCTGGGCCACGCCGCGGCCGGCTGCCCGGACCCGGGGCTGGCCGGCGGCACGGCCGGGGCGCTGGCCGCCGCCGTCGCCGTGCACGAGGCGACCGGGACGCCGGGGGCGCTGGAGCTGGCGGACGCCCTGGCGGACCGACTGTGCCAGGTCGGGCCCGTCGACGACGCCGGCTTCGCGGACGGTGCCGCCGGGATCGGCTGGGCGCTGCTGCGGTACGCCGCCGTACGGCCCGGACGGTCCGCGGCGCACGCGGCCGGGCGGGCCCTGCTCGACGGCGCGGTCCGGCGGGCGCGGGCCACGGACACGGATCCCTCGTGGGCGCGCGGGCTCGCCGGAGTGGCGGCCGCCGCCTCGGCACTCCCCGCGGCGCCCGTCCCGGGTCTCCCCGAACGTCCTTCCCGAGCCGCCGAGTTCTCGCTCCGGCTGCGGGACGCCGAGGTCGGGCCCGATCTCAGCCTCGGCCAGGGCGCCCTCGGGACGCTGGAAGCCCTCGCCGTCCTGGCCGCGCGGGGCGACCTCCCGGCCGCCGAGGCCCTGTCCCTGCGCACCGGCCAGGCCCTCGCGTTCGTCGAGGCGCAGGACCACCGATGCGCCACCCCCGACCACGTGCCCTCCCCCGGGCTGCTGACCGGTCTCTCCGGCATCGGCTACGGACTGCTCCGCCTGGCCCACCCGGGCACCGTGCCCTCCGTCCTGCTCCTCGGACACCCCGCCCGGCTGGGCGACTGACCACCTCGCACCTCCTCCGCCTCCACCCCCGTGCCCACCCGCACGGGACCACTCGAAGGGGACCACCGTCATGGACAAGAACCTCGCCACCACCGCCGCCGTCACCGCCGCCACCGCCGCCGAGGGCGTCACCGAGGTCGCGGCCGAGGAGCAGGACGCCGCGGGCGGCATCACCCTCAAGGGCCGCAACCGCGCCTGCGCCCGTGCCCGGGTGCTGGCCGGGATGGTCCTCACCAGCGGCATCGTCATCACGCTCAGCACCATCGACACCTCGGTCTCCGCCCCCCGGTAGACGGCCGCCGGCTGCGACAGGCGTGATGGCGCGGACCCGCCGGGCGGGTCCGCGCCGCCGTGTGCGCGAGCGGAGGAACACGGTCCGGTCCGGGCGACCTGCCACAGGTCGCGATATTCCGATTATCATCTACGTTCATGCGTTCCCATGCGCCTTCCCTGGTCGGGCGGGGTCCCCAACTCCACCAGCTCGAACGTGCGCTGACCGGCGCTCAGCAGGGACGCGGTGGTGTGGTCTTCCTGGTCGGCGAGGCCGGCGTCGGCAAGTCGCGCCTCGCGGCCGAGGTCGTGGGCGGCGCGCTCGACGCCGGCATGCGGGTGCTGCGCGGCCGCAGCAGCACCACGGGCCCGGCGGTGCCGTTCCGGCCGCTGACCGAGGCGCTGATGTCCCTCTTCCGCGGCGGCGAGTCCATGGACGACCTGGCCCTCGGCCCGTACCGGCCGGTGCTCGGGCGGCTGATTCCCGACTGGGACACCGGTGAGCGCGAGAGCAGCTCCATGGTCATCCTGGGCGAGGCGGTGCTGCGGCTGCTCATCGCGGCCGGGCGCGGACAGGGCCAGCTCCTGCTCCTGGAGGACCTGCACGACGCCGACCCCGAGACGCTCGGCGTTCTCGAATACCTCGTGGACAACCTGGAGTACACGCCCGTCCTGCTGCTCGCCACCATACGCACGGACTTCAGCGACGCCCTGGACCTGGCCCAGTCCGCCCGCCGGCGCGGTGCCGCCGCCCTGCTGGAGATCCCGCCGCTGACCCGGGCGCAGGCGCACGAGATGATCGCGGCCCAACTGGGCGTGGCGGAGCCGCGGGAGGTGCCCGCGCCGGTGCTCCAGCGGCTGTGGGAGGACAGCTCCGGCAGCCCGTACCTGGTCGAGGAACTGCTCCAGACCATGATCGGGTCGGGCACCCTGGTGCAGGGTCCGGACGGCTGGCGGGCGATCGGGGACCTGCGCAGCGACGTCTCCTCGACGCTGGCGCGGGACATCCTGCGCCGCATCGACCGGCTCGGCGCGCAGGGCCTGACCCTGCTGTCGGCGGCCGCCGTGCTCGGCCGGCGCTTCCCGCTGACGGTGCTCCAGCGGATGAGCGGCGTGGACGACCGCGCGCTGCTCAGCCATCTGCACGCGGGCGTGGCGGCGCGGTTGGTGATCCCCGACGAACCGGCCCCCGACTGGTACTCCTTCCGGCACTCCCTGACCGTGGAGGCCCTGTTCACGCAGATGACGCCCGGCCAGCGGGCCGATCTCGCGCGCAAGGGCGCCGAGGCGGTCGAGGAACTACATCCCGAGCTGGGCGGTGACTGGTGCGCGCTGGCGGCGGGACTGCGCAGCGAGGCCGGGGACCTCGGCGCGGCCGGGCTGCTGTTCGCGGACGCGGGCGGCCGGGCCCTCGCGGCCGGTGCGCTCGGCTCGGCGGTGACGCTGCTCGGCCGCGCCGAGAACCTGCTGGCCGAGGCCGGCGACGCGCAGGGGCGGGCCGCGGTCCTGGAGAACCTGCTGCCGGCGCTCGCCGAGGCCGGCGACTTCGCGCGCGCCTTCGAACTGGCCGAGGACCTGCACGTGCTGGGCGGCTCGGGGCTCAGTCCGGTCCGGCTCGCCACGCTGCACGCCCGGCTCGCCAAGGTCGCCCACACGGCGGGGCGGTGGAGCGACGGCAACCGGCAGGTGGCCCGCGCCCGGGAGGTGCTGGCGGCCGCGCCGGACGAGGTGACCGCCGCCACCGTCGACGTGACCGCCGCCTACCTGGCCCTCGACACCCCCGGCCCGGACCGCACCCAGCACGCGGAGAAACTGGCCCGCTCGGCCGCCGACACCGCCGAACGCCACGGGCTGCCCGTGGTCGCCTGCCAGGCACAGGAGTTGCTCGCCACCGTGGCCCGCGAACGGGACCCGGAGGAGTCCGAGGCGATGCTCGGCCAGGCCCTCGCCACGGCCGAACGCCACCGGCTGCCGTTGCAGCGGATGTACGCGGCCACCCGGCTCGGCGGCAACGCCTGGCTCGCCGAGGGCGAGACCGCCGGCCTGCTGGCGGCGCGCGAGGAGGCGCTGCGGCTCGGCTCGGTCAACATCGTGCACACCGTCGACGGCATCCTCGTACTCGACGCGGTGCTGCGCGGGCAGTACGACACCGCCCGCACGACCGCCGACGAGTGCCTGGCCGTCGTACGACGGCTGCGGCTCGCGCCCGCCGTGCGCTACGTCCTGATGGCGCAGGCCGTCCTGGAGGCGCACCGCGCCGACCGTGCCGGGATGGAGGCGGCGCTGGCCGCGTTCGCGGAGTGGGACGGGGCCGGTTCGCAGGAGGAACCGCTGAGTCACGGGCTGGCCCGCGCCTTCTGCGCGCTCCTGGAGGAGGACCGGGAGCTGGCCCGCGCCGACCTGGGCACGGTGCTGGCGCTGGAGGCGGACAACCCCTCGACCTACCACCTCAGCGGCACCCACGGCATGGTGCTGCTGCTGGACGTGCTCGCCGGGCGCGCGGACCGGACCCGGCACGCGGAGATCACCGCCACCGCGATGGCCCGGATGCGCTGGAACCGGCACTTCGTGCTGCTCACCGAGGCCGTGCTGCTGGGCCGGGAGGGTGCGGGGGCGCGGGCGGCGCGGGCGGTCGAGGCGGCGCAGGCGGTGGCGGAGCCGTATCCGCTGGCCCGGCACCTCGGGCTGCGGCTGATCGCGGACGCGGCGCACCAGGACGGCTGGGGCGACCCGGTCGCCTGGCTGCGGCAGGCGGAGCACTACTTCCACGAGCGGGACGTACCGGCCGTCGCGGGCGCCTGCCGGGCGGGCCTGCGCCGGCTGGGCGCCCCCGTGCGCCAGCACCGCACCGGCAGCAGCGGCATCCCGGACCAGCTTCGCGCCCAGGGCGTCACGGTGCGGGAGTTCGAGGTGTTCCGGCTGCTCGCGGAGCGGCTGTCCAACAAGGACATCGCCGACCGGCTGTTCATCTCGCCCCGTACGGCGGAGAAGCACATCGCCAGTCTGATCACGAAGACGGGGGCGGCCAACCGCGCCGATCTGTGCGCGCGTTCGGCCGCCCTGCGTGATTCCTAGGGCCTGTCTGCCAGGGAGGTCCTAGCGCATCTCACGCACCGCCCGCGAGCCGAGTACCGCGAGGCCCGTGAGGGCGAGCACCCCGGCGACCACTCCGAACAGGGCGAGCGTGCTGGTCCGGGCCAGCGCGCCGCACACGATGAGCGACAGCGGGGCGGCGGCGTAGCCGAGGACCATGTCGACCGAGATGACCCGGCTGAGCACCTCCTGGGGGATGTTGCGCTGGATCCAGCTCAGTCCGAACACGCCCTGGAAGCCGATGGCGAAGCCCATGGCCAGCACGGTCGCCACGACCGCCGGGGTGCTGTGCACCAGGCCGAGGACCGCCATCCCCGCGCCCAGCCAGCCGGCCAGTCCGGCGACCAGCAGCCCCACCCGGGGCCTGCCGCCCATCGCGCCGCCCGCCAGGGTGCCGAGCATCGCGCCGCCGGCGAGCGAGCCGTTGAGCACGCCCAGGGTGGCCGAGCCGCCGCGCAGCACCTGGTCGGCGAGCGTGGCGAAACCGACCGTGAAGGGCCCGGCGTAACAGAAGTTGACGGCGGTGTCGAGGACGACGACGGTCCGCAGGCGGGGATCGCGCAGGGTGAAGACGACGCCTTCGCGGATGCGGGCGCCGAGGGACGGGGGGCGCTCAACTCCCCTGTTGTTCTCGGTCTTCGGCGCCTCCTTCCGCACGGCTCCGGTGCGCGGCCGGGTGGCGATACGGGACACGCACCAGCCGCACAGCGCGAAGCACACCGCGTCGACCACGAACGCGACCGGCGCCCGGGTCAGCGCGATGACCACGCCGCCGACCGCCGGGCCGACGACGGCCGCGGTGCGCGAGCCGGCACCCAGCAGCGCGTTGGCCGGGGTGAGCAGGTTCTCGTCCACCACGGAGGGCAGGATCGACACGCGGGCGGGCTGGAAGAAGGCGTCGACCGCGCCGAACGCGGCGGCCGCCGCGCACAGCATCCAGATCGTCAGGTGTCCGGTGAGCCCGGCCAGTCCGACCCCGGCCATCAGGGCGGCGCGGGTCAAGCTGGAGGCGATCATCAGGGTGCGGGTGGACCAGGAGTCGCTGAGGGTGCCGCCGACCAGGGTGAGCAGGGCGCGGGGCACGGCCTGGAAGGCGAGGACGTAGCCGAGGGTGAGGGTGGAGCCGGTCAGGCCGAGGGTGATCCAGGAGAAGGCGACGACGCTGAAGCCGTCGCCGAGCAGGGACAACGACTGTCCCAGCCACAGGAGTCGGAAGGGCCGCTGCCGGGCGGGGGCCCACAGCCGGGGGCCGGCGCCGGCGAGGGTGGTGGCCATGATGTGCCTTTCGGAGTGCGGACGCGCGCGGCGGTCCGGTCAGTAGCGGACGGGCAGCGCGGTGAGGCTGCGGTTGAGGAGGGACGGCTGCCAGGTGAGCGCGTCGGGGCCGGTCAGGGTCAGGCCCGGGTGGTCGCGGACCAGCGTCTCCACGGCGGCGACGGCCACCAGCCGGGCCAGCGCGGCACCGATGCAGAAGTGGGCGCCGAAGCCGAAGCCGAGGTGGGTGGCGCCGGTGCGGCGGACGTCGAACCGGCCGGGGTCGGGGAAGCGGGCCGGGTCGCGGTTGGCGGCGGCGGTCACCAGGAAGATCCGGTCGCCCGCCCGCAGGGTGTGCCCGTCCAGGTCGAGGTCGCGGACGGTGGTGCGGATCGACATCTTGGAGGGGCCGTCCAGCCGCAGCGTCTCCTCCACGGCCCCCTGCGCCAGCCCCGGATCCTCGCGTACGGCGGCGAGTTGGCCGGGCCGGGTGTGCAGGGCGAGGACGGTGTTGGCGATGAGGTTGCTGGTGGTCTCCCCGCCGGCGAACGCCATCTGGGTGAGCATCCCGACGAACTCCTCCTCGGTGACCGACTCCCCCACCCGGCCCTCCCGCAGCACCTGGCTGATCAGGTCGTCTGCGGGTTCGGCACGCCGCCGGGCGACCAGGCCGGCGAGGTAGTCCTCCAGGCTCACCAGCGCCTGGAGGGAGGCCCGGTACTCGCTCTCCTCCTGGGCGGTGCCGAGCACGAGGTCGGCGACGCGGGCGTTCCAGTACCAGAAGGCGGCGGCGTCGGTGCGGGGGATGCCGAGCCAGCGGGCGAACACCAGCGCGGGCAGCGGCTTGGCCACGTCGGCCATGAGGTCGCCGGTGCGGCCCGGGAGGGCCTTGCGGGCGAGGACGGCCCGGGTCGCCTTCTCGGTGAAGGCGCGGTAGCGGGCCACCGCCCGCGCGGCGAACGCCTCCTGGAAGACCTGGCGCAGTCTGCGGTGCTGCGGCGGGTCGTTGAACACCATCCAGCGGGACAGGATCCCGAAGGCCCGCTCGGCGTCCTCGCGGGCGCCCTGCGGCACGGCGTCCATCAGGGGCCGTACCCGGTCGGCCGAGACGGCCGGGTCGCGCAGGCAGCGCATCACCTGGTCGTAGCCGGTGACCAGCCAGGCGTGGTGCATCGGGCTCCAGAAGACCGGGGCGTGCGCGCGCAGGGCGTCCAGGTGGCCGTAGGGGCCGGCGATCATGTCCGGGGACAGGAGGTAGCGCTCGGTGAAGGAGGCTACGGGGGCGGTACGGGTCAGCGGGGTCGCCGTGGTCACCGGTTCTCCCCCTCCTGGATCGCGGCGAGGATCCCGGCGATGCCGGTCACCCTCGGCTCGGCCATCATCGACATGTGGTCGCCCTCGCTGATGTGCACGGTGAGCCCGCCGCCGGCCAGTTCGCGCCAGCGGGCGAGGTAGGTGTCGTAGTCCACGTCCAGGCCCGGCATGGTGCGTCCGCGCGGCAGGCCCGCGGCCTCGCTGCCGACCACGAGGTGGATGTGGCCGGGGTAGGGGCGGACCTCGTAGCCGGCGAGGGCGGCGAGCAGCGAGTGCCACACCTCGATGGGCGCGTTCTCCACGAGGGCCGCCTCCGCGGGGCTCATGCCGGCGCCCAGCAGGGTGGCGGTGAGTTCGGCGGTGGCCCGGTCGCGCTCCGGGGAGGACGGCAGCCGCCGGATCAGGTCGCGCTGGCGCCAGGCGGTGCGCAGGTCGTCGGTGACGCCGTTCAGCCGGGCGCGGGCGGCGGGGTTGGGCAGGTACGGCTCGATCAGGACCAGCGGGGCCACGGGGTGGCCGGCCCGGTGGAGCTGGGTGGCCATCTCCAGGGCGATGTTGGCGCCCATGGACCAGCCGAGCAGGGCGTGCGGTCCGGGGGCGGCCGCCTCGCCCCGGTCGGTGATCTCGGCGACGTAGTTGGCCGCGATCCCGGTGACGGTGCTCGGGTCCACCCCGCCGAGCAGCCCCCGCGCCTGGAAGGCGTGCACGGGGCGGCCGGGCGGCAGGGCGCGGGCGAGCGGCACGAACCAGGCGGCGCTGCCGCCCGTGGGGTGCACGCACCACAGCGGCTCCCCGGTGCCCTCGCGCAGCCGTACCTCGGAGGTGACGGCCGTGGGCAGACCGTCGCCCGCCGCGCGGGTGGCGTGCTCGGCGAGCTGGGCGATGGTCGGGTGCTCGATCAGGTCGCCGACGGAGACCGCGAGGCCGCGTCCGGCGGACATCAGGGAGACGCGCACGGTGGACAGGGAGCTGCCGCCGATGCGGAAGAAGTCGTCGTGGACGCCGATGCGGGCGAGGCCGAGGACCTCGCGCCAGATCTCGGCGAGGATCTTCTCCGCCGCGGTGGCCGGGGCGACGTACTCGGTGTCGGGCTGGTCGAGTTCGGCGGGCGGCAGCGGCAGCGCCCGCTTGTCGATCTTGCCGCTGCGGTTGACGGGCAGTTCGCCGAGGATCACGAACCGGGCGGGGATCATGTAGGCGGACAGCGAGGCGCGCAGGGCGCGGCGCAGCTCCTCGGGCGTGGGCCGCGCGGAGCCGCTCGCGACGAGGTAGGCGACGAGGGCCGGTTCACCGCCGGGCAGGTCGGTGCGGTGCAGGACCACGGCCTGGCTGACCTCGGGCAGCTTGCGCAACGCGTGCTCTATTTCGCCGAGTTCGATGCGGAAGCCACGCAGCTTGACCTGGGAGTCGCGGCGGCCGAGCCACTCCACCGAGCCGTCGGGCCGGTGGGTGCCGAGGTCGCCGGTGCGGCACAGCCGCTCGCCGGGCAGGCCGTAGGGGTCGGGGACGTAGGTGGCGGCGGTGAGCCCGGGGCGGCCGAGGTAGCCGCGCCCCACGGCCTGTCCGCCGAGGCAGATCTCGCCGGGGACGCCGGCCGGGACGGGCTGGAGGTCGTCGTCCAGGACGTGGACGCGGGTGTTGCGGATCGGGTTGCCGATGGGCGGTCGGCCCTGGCCCGGGCTCACTTCGGCGGCGACGGACCACACGGAGGTCTCGGTGAGGCCGTAGACGTTCTGGAAGCGCCGGCCGCGTGACCAGACGTCGGCGAGTTCGGCTGGGCATGCCTCGCCGGCGACCTGGAGCACCCGCAGCTCCGGGAAGTCGTCCTCGCCGAGCACGGCGAGGGCGCTGGGCGGCAGCATGGCGCAGGTGACGTGGGCCGTGCGCAGGGTGCGGGCGAGGTCGGGGCCGGGGCGCAGGTCCTCCTTGGGCGCGGTGACCAGCCGGCCGCCGTTGGCGAGGGACCAGGTGATCTCCAGGATCGAGGCGTCGAACCCGAAGGACGCGAACTGGAGTACCCGGTCCCCGGGGGTGGGGCGCACCAGGTCGCGCTGGCCTTCGAGCATGTTGGACAGGCCGCGGTGCGGGAGGGCCACACCCTTGGGGGTGCCGGTGGAGCCGGAGGTGTAGATGATGTAGGCGAGGGTGTCGGCGTCGGGCTCCCGGCCGGGGACGGGCTCCACGGGTGCGGCGGGGGCGTCGAGATGGAGCACGGGGCCGTCGAAGGGCACCGTGCCGTCCAGCGGGCGCTGGGTCAGCAGCACCTTCATGCCGCTGTCCGCCGCCATGAACGCCAGCCGCTCGGTGGGGTGTTGCGGGTCGAGCGGCAGGAAGGCGCCGCCGGAGCGCAGGACGCCGAGGGCGGCGCGCACCAGGTCGGGGCCGCGTTCGGCGCAGATGCCCACCACGGTCTCCGGACCGACGCCCAGCAGGCGCAGCCGCCGGGCCAGCTGCTCGGCCTGCGCGTGGAGTTCGCCGTACGACAGCGGCTGTCCGCGGTGTTCCACGGCGACGGCGTCCGGGGTGCGGGCCGCGTGGGCGGCGATGTGCTCGTGGAGCATCAGCGGCGAGGACGGGATCTCGGGTCCGCGCGCCCAGACGTCGAGGGCGGTGGCACGGGCCACGCCGGTGAGCGCGGGCGGGGTGACCCGGGCGTCCGGGCCGGCGACCATGGCCTCCAGCTGGGCGCAGTACACGTCGGCCAGTTGTTCGGCCGTGGCGGGGGCGACGAACTCCGGGTCCACGTCGAGGGTGAAGGCGTTGACGCTCGCGTTGACCAGCAGCGGGAACATGGTCCGGGCGATCTCCAGGGAGTCGTCCCAGGAGTCGTGCGACAGCCGGTGGAAGTTGACGTAGTTGAAGACGGTGTCCGTCAGGTTCGGTTCGGTGGGCCGCAGTTGGGCGATGCGGACGAGGGGGACCCTGCGGTGCGGCAGCATGTCCTGCTCGGCCTGGAACACGTCCCGCAGGTAGCCGCGCCAGCTACCGCGCGGCCGGGCGACGCCGAACGGCACGGTGTTCAGGAACAGTCCGCGCATCCGGTCCGCGCCGGGCACCTCGGGCCGGCCGTTGGTGACCAGGCCGATGCTGTGTCCGAGGACGCTCTCGTCGCGGTCGGCGAACAGGCTCATGGTGTGGTGGAAGGCGGTGAGCAGCACGGTGCGCCGGGGCACCCCCGCGTCCTTGGCCAGCTTGCCTATGCGCGCGGCGAGATGGGCGTAGGAGCGCCGTACCTCGTGCACCGGCGGCCGGTCCGCGTCCGTGCCGCCCCGCACCCGCCGCCGGAGGGTCACGGGGCGCAGGTCGGCGAGGCTCTCCCGCCAGTAGGTCAGCGACTCCTCGTTGTCGAGGGCGGCCCGCTCCAGGGCCACGTACTCGGCGAACGCGGGGGCCTGCGGGGGCCGGGGCGCGGCGGAGTGGGCGACGGCCTCCCGGTGCAGGGCGAGCAGGTCGGCGACGAGCGAGGTCAGGCTCCAGCCGTCCAGGACGACATGGCAGTCGGTGAGCACCAGCCGCAGGTCGTGGTCGGTGATGTGGTGCAGATGGATGCGGACCAGGGGCGCGGCGGCCAGGTCGAAGCGCCGCTCGAACTCCTCCTCCACGAACTGCCGTAGCCGCGCCCGCTGTTCGTCGCGGGGCAGGCCGCGCAGATCGCTGTAGCCGACCCGGAGCCGGGCGGCGCGGTGGACCAGTTGGAGGGGCTCGCGGTAGGTGACGAGGTCGACGGAGCTGCGCAGGATGGGGTGTCCGGCGACCACCGCGTCCACGGCCGCCTGGAACGCGCCGAGGTCGAAGCCCTCGGGCACGCTGATCTTCAGGTCGGTGACGTTGTGGTAGGCGCCGCGCCGGGAGTCGGCGAGCATCTCGTGCAGCATGCCGGCCTGGAGCATGGTCAGCGGGTAGGCGTCTTCGAGGCCGTCGGGCAGCCGGCTCGCGTCGGCGGGGTCGAGCTGGGAGAACGGGGCGACGGGGGCCGGTGCGTCGACGGCGTCGGTGACGAGGGCGGCGAGGTCGGCGAGGGTGCGGGTGCGGAAGACGTCGGCGACGGAGAAGCCGAGCCCGGCGAGCCGGCCGAGACCGACCAGGCGCAGCGCCAGGATGGAGTCGCCGCCGAGGTCGAAGAAGTTGTCACCGCGGCCGACGTGTTCGACGCCGAGCACCTGGCTCCACACCCCGGCCAGCGCCTGTTCCACGGGGCCGTCGGGCGGCACGTGGGTGCCGGGTCCGGCGGCGGGGGCGACGGCGGTCAGCGCGGCGCGGTCCACCTTGCCGTTGGCGGTCAGCGGCAGCCGTTCGTGCCGCACGAACAGCGCGGGGACCATGTAGTCGGGCAGGGTCAGCCGCAGCCCCTCGCGCAGCGCGGGCGGATCGAGCGGGCGGGCCTCCGGGGTGACGACGTGGGCGACCAGGCGGGCCGTGTCCCCGTCGCGGCGGGCCACCACCGCGACGTCGGCGACGCCGGGCAGGGCGCGCAGCGCGGTCTCGATCTCACCGGGCTCGATGCGGTAGCCGCGGATCTTCACCTGGTGGTCGGCGCGGCCGACGTAGGCCAACTCGCCGTCGGGCAGCACCCGTACGAGGTCGCCGGTGCGGTACATCCGGGCGCCGGGCGCGCCGAAGGGGTCGTCCAGGAAGCGCTCGGCGGTCAGCTCGGGCCGGTTGCGGTAGCCGCGGGCCACGCCGCCGCCGGAGACGTACAGTTCGCCGACGCTGCCGGGCGGCACGAGCCGGCCCCAGGAGTCGAGGACGTACCCGTGCTGCCCGGTGAGCGGGCGGCCGATGGGGGAACGGACGCAGCCCGTCACGTCCCGCGCGGTGATGGTGCGGAAGGTGACGTGCACCGTGGTCTCGGTGATGCCGTACATGTTCACCAGGGCGGGCCGGTCGCCGGGGGCGGCGAACCAGTCGGCGTAGTCGCGGACGTCGAAGGCGTCGCCGCCGAACACCACGGTGCGCAGCGGGAGTTCGTGGAAGTCGTCGCCGGTGTCCGCCAGGTGGGCGCGCAGACCCTTGAAGGCGGCCGGGGTCTGGTTGAGGACGGTGACGCCCTCCTCGCGCAGCACCCGGTGCACCGCGGCCGGGTCGCGCACCTCGTCCGCGCCGAGCACGACCACGCGTCCGCCGCTCGTCAGCGGCGCCCACAGCTCCCAGACGGAGAAGTCGAACGCGGGCGAGTGCATCAGCGTCCACACGTCGTCCGGGCCGAAGTCGAAGTGCCGGTCGGCGGCGGCCAGCAGCCAGGCCAGGTTGGCGTGGGTGATCTCGACGCCCTTGGGGCGGCCGGTGGAGCCGGAGGTGTAGATGACGTAGGCCAGGTCGCCGGGTGCCGGGCGGACGTCCTCGGCCGCCGCGGGCTCCCGCTGGTCGTCCTCCTCCAGCAGCAGGAGCCGGGCGGGCAGTTGGGCGACGGCGTCGCGGGTGGCGCCGGAGGTGACGATCCACTCGATGCCGGAGTCGGTGACGGTGAACTCGCGGCGCGCCTTCGGGTGGGAGGGATCGAGCGGGAGGTAGGCGGCGCCGGCGCGCCAGACGGCCAGCAGGGCCACGGCCAGGTCGGGGGTGCGGTCGAGGCAGACGCCGACCAGGGAGCCGGGGGTGACCCCGGCCGCGCGCAGCCGTCGGGCCAGGTGCGAGGCACGGGCGTCGAGCTGGGCGTAGGTCAGGCTGTGGGTCCCGCGCACCGCGATCGCGTCCGGGGCGCGGCGGATGTGCTCGACGAGGCGGTCGGGGGCGGTGCGCGGGGTGGTCCGGGGCTCGTCGCCGGCGTTCGCGGGGCCGTCGGGGCCGAGCAGGTGGGCGCGTTCGGCGGGGGTGAGCGGGTCGATGGCGCTGAGCGGAGTGTCGGGGGTGGCGCAGAACGCCTCCAGCAGGTTCACGGTGTGCCGGGCGAGGGCCTCGACGGTCGCGCGGTCGAACAGGTCGGGCCGGTGGATGAACGCCAGCTGGGTGCGGCCGTCGCCGTCGCGCAGGTCGAGGGTGAGGTCGAACTTGGCGGTGGTGAGGTCGATGCGGTACGGCGTCCCGGCGGTGCCGTCGAGGTCGAACCCGGCGGCGGTGGTGTCGGTGTGCGTGTACAGGACCTGCACGAGCGGGTTGCGGGCCAGGTCGCGCTCGGGGCTCAGCGCGTCCACGACCTGCTCGAACGGCAGCGACTGGTACGAGAACGCCTCCAGGACCCGCTCCCGGGTGCGGGCGAGCAGCGCGGCCGGTGTCGGGTCGTCGGAGAAGTCGCCGCGCAGCACGAGGGTGTTGACGAAGAACCCGACGAGCTGCTCGGTCTCGGCCCGCTCCCGGTTGGCCACGACGGTGCCGACGGCGATGTCCCGCTGCCCGCTGTGGAAGGCCAGCGCGGCCTGGAAGGCGGCCAGCACGGTCATGTACGGCGTCGTACCCGCGCGTCGGCCGATCCCGGCGAGCGCGTCGGTCAGCGCGGGCGGCAGGGTGACGGTGTGGGCCTCGCCGCGGCTGCCGGGGGTCTCGGGGCGGGGGTGGTCGGTGGGCAGCTCCAGCGGGGTGAGGCCGGCCAGCCGGGTGCGCCAGTGGGCGAGGGCGGCGGCCTGGTCGCTGCCCCGCTGCCAGAGGGCGTAGTCCGTGTACTCCAGGGGGAGTTCGGGCAGCCGGGCGGCGTGGCCGCGGGTCCTGGCCCGGTACAGCTCGGTCAGGTCGCGGACGATCAGGCCGAGGGACCAGCCGTCGGAGACGATGTGGTGCATGCCGAGGACCAGCACGTGGTCGTCGGCGCCCGCGCGGACCAGGGTGGCGCGGAAGGCGGGTTCCCCGGCGAGGTCGAAGGGGCGCAGCGCGGCCGCGTGCACGGTGGCGGACAGCCCTGCCTCCTGGTCCGCGCCGGGCGGGGCGGAGGCGTCCACCAGTTCCAGGCAGCCGGGGTCGGGCGGCAGGATCCGCTGGTACGGGATGCCCTCGTGCTCGGGGAAGACGGCCCGCAACTGCTCGTGCCGGGCCGTGAGGTCGGCCACGGCGGCGCGCAGGGCGGCCAGGTCCAGCGGTCCGGTGAACCGCCAGGCGGCGGGCAGCAGATAGGTGGGGGCGCCGGGGTCGAGGCGGTCGAGGAAGTACAGGCGCTGCTGGGCGGGCGACAGCGGGATCCGGTCCGGGCGCTCGCCGGCGCGGACCGGGCCGTCCTCGCGTGCGGCGGTCCGGCCGCGCAGCCGTTGCTCCAGCAGGCGCCGGGCGGCCGGGGACAGGCCGCCGGCGGGGGACTCGGCCGGAGCGGCGGGGCCGGGACGCACGTCGGATGTGGTCATGAGGGCACTCCGATCTGAACTCTGTGGGAAGAAGCCGGTGTCGGGGCGGGGCGCCCTCAGAAGTCGGCGGTGAGGGAGAGGTCGATCTCGTCGTCGCTCATCTGCGAGATCAGTTCCAGCAGCCGGCGCTCCACCTCGGCGGCGAGGCGTTCCACCGTGGGGTGCTCGAACAGGTCCCGGACCTGGAGCGGGCAGTCGAACGCGGTGCGCAGCCGGGAGGCGACCGCGACGGCGCGCAGGGAGTGGCCGCCGAGGGCGAAGAAGTCGTCGTGGACGCCGACCCGGGGCAGGTCGAGCACCTCGCACCAGATCTGCGCGACGACCGTCTCGGCCGGGCCGCGCGGTGCTACGAAGGCGCCCGGCTCCGCCGCCTCGGGTTCGGGCAGGGCGGCGGTGTCCAGCTTGCCCTGCACGGTCAGCGGCAGCGCGTCGAGCAGGACGAACGCCGACGGCACCAGGTAGTGCGGCAGTTGGGCCCGGCAGTGGGTGCGCAAAAGTTCCTGCGACAGCCCGTCGCCGACGACGTAGCCCACCAGGGCGGCCTCGCCGCGCAGGGTGCGCACGACGACGGCCGCGCCCCGCACCCCGGGGTGCCCGCGCAACACCGCCTCGGCCTCCCCGGGTTCGACGCGGAACCCGCGGATCTTCACCTGGTCGTCGTTGCGGCCGAGGAACTCCAGTTCGCCCGAGGGCAGTCGGCGTACGACGTCCCCGGTGCGGTAGAGCCGGCCGCCGAGCGTCCCGAAGGGGTCGGGCTCGAACCGCTCGGCGGTCAGCCCCGGACGGCCCAGGTATCCGCGCGCCAGCTCCCGGCCGCCGACGAGGAGTTCGCCGGGCACGCCTTCGGGGACGAGTTCGCCCAGGGTGTCGACCACGTAGGTGTGACGACCGCCCAGGGGCCGGCCGATGGGCACCCGTCCGGTCCTGGCACCGTCGACGGTGTGCGCGGTGGCCGAGATCACCGACTCGGTGGGCCCGTAGGTGTTGAGCACGGGCACCTGGGGCAGGTGGGCGAACCAGCGCTCCAGCGGATCGGCGGGCAGGGCCTCTCCCCCGGTCACCAGCAGCCGCAGCGAGGCGAGCCGAGGGGCCAGCCGGTCCAGCCGGGACACCAGTTCCGCCCAGTAGGAGGGGGTGAGTTCCATGACGGTGACCCCTTCGGCCGCGACCCGGGTGGCCAGCTCCTGGGGCGCCCAGATCTCGTCCGGGCGCACGATCACCGTGGCGCCGGTGCTCAGCGCGGGCAGGATCTGCTCCAGCGAGGCGTCGAACGACGTGGACGCGAAGGTGAGCACCCGGTCGTCGGCAGTGAGCCCGAACCGCTCGCGGGCGGCGGCCACATGGGCGTCCAGGGCATGGTGCGCCACCCCGACGGCCTTGGGGCGGCCGGTGGATCCCGAGGTGAAGATGACGTACGCCAGCTCGTCCGGGTCGGCCGTGTGCCGGGGCCCGTCGGGCAGCGGCCGTACGTCCTCGACGGCGACGGCACTCGCCCCGAGCGCGGTGGCCTTCCGGGCGGTGTGCGCGTCGGCCACGACGTGCCGTACCCCCGCCTCCTGGAGCATGTAGCGGAGCCGGTCCTCGGGCAGCAGGGCGTCGAGCGGGACGTAGACACCGCCCGCCCGCCACACGGCGAGCATCGCGGCCACGGACCACACGCCCCGCCCGACGCACACCCCGACGGGGTCGCCGGGGGCGACTCCCCGGTCGGCGAGGACGGCCGCCAATCCCCCGGTCAGCGCGTCGAGTCGGGCGTAGTCCAGGCTCGTCCCCTCGCACACGACGGCGGTGGCGCCGGGCGGTCCGGCGACCTGGAACCGCGGCGCGGCCGGCATCTCCCGGCCCGCCGTCGCCAGCAGGAGGTCGCGTTCCCGCGCGGACAGCAGCGGTGCCGCGTCGACGCGGGCGGCGGGGTCGGTGAGGAAGGCCTCCAGCAGCCGGCCGACGTGGCGGGCGAAGCGGGTGGCGGTGGCCGGCTCGAACAGGTCGGCGGCGTACTCGACGTTGAGGGCGAACCCTTCGGGCCGCACCACGAAGGTGGCCGTGAGGTCGAACTTGGCGGACTCCCAGGGAAGCGGGAAGTCGCGGGTGTCGAGTCCCGGCAGTCCGGAGCCGCCGGTGGACGCGTCCTGGACGTCCACCATCACCTGGAACAGGGGGTTGCGGGACAGGTCGCGGGCGGGGCGCAGCCGCTCCACGACCCGTTCGAAGGGCACCTCCTGGTGGTCGAAGGCGCCCAGCACGACGTCGCGTACCCGGTCCACCAGTGCGGTGAAGGCGGGCCGCCCGGACAGGTCCGTGCGCAGCACCACGGTGTTGACGAAGAAGCCGACCAGCGGCTCCAGTTCGAGCCGGCCGCGCCCGGCGACGGGCGTGCCCACCGCGATGTCGGTCTGCCCTGACCAGCGGGCCAGCACGGCCTGGGCGGCGGCCAGCAGCACCATGAACCGGGTCGCGCCGCGCTCCCGGGCGAAGGCGTCCACGCGGTGCACCAGCCCGGCGGGCAGGTCGATCTCGACGGCGCCGCCCCGCCCGGTGAACGCGGCCGGCCGGGGCCGGTCGGTGGGCAGCTCCAGGGCGGGCGTGTCCGCCAGCACGGTCTCCCAGTAGGCGAGTTGGGGCTCCAGGGCGCCGCTGTCGGCGCGTTCGCGCTGCCATACGGCGAAGTCGCCGTACTGGACGGGCAGCGCCGGGAGCCGGCCTTCCCGGCCCGCCCGCCGGGCCGCGTAGTGGTGGGCCAGCTCGTCCAGCAGGACGCCCTTGGACCAGCCGTCGGTGACGGCGTGGTGCAGGGCGAGCAGGACCACGTGGTCGTCGTCGGCCAGTTCCCACACCCCGGCCCGCAGCAGCGGCGGCCGGGCGAGGTCGAAGCGGCGCGTGGCGAGGGCCACGGCCCGGCGCCGCACGGCGGCCAGGCGGGCCTCCTCGTCCGGGCCCGCGGGCGCCGCCTCCCAGTGCAGCGGCACGCCCACCGGGTCGCACACCTGCTGCACGGGCCGGCCGTCGGACTCGATCAGCGCCGTGCGCAGCACCTCGTGCCGGGTGACCAGATCGTCCAACGCCTGCTGCCAGGCCGCCCGTTCGAGTCCGCCGCGCACCCGCCAGCAGTACCACAGCAGATAGGAGTCGCCGCGGTCGGACGTACGGTCCAGGAACCAGAGCCGCTCCTGCGCGAAGGACAGCGGCAGCGGCCGGGTGCGGTCGACGGGTTCCACCTCGGTGGTGCCGGAGGCGCGGGCGCCGGCCACGCGGGGGGCGAAGCCGCGCACGGTCGGGTGCTCGAAGACGGTGCGCAGCTCGATGTCCCGGCCCAGCCGCCCGGCGATCCTGGAGACCGCCATGGTGGCGAGCAGGGAGTGCCCGCCCAGGTCGAAGAAGCTGTCGTCGATGCCGATCCGGTCCAGGCCGAGGACGTCGGCCCACACCTCGGCGACGATCCGCTCGGTCTCGTCGCGGGGCGCGGTCCAGGCGGCGAGGTCGGCCGGGCGGCCGCGGTCGGGATCGGGCAGGGCGTTGCGGTCGAGCTTGCCGGAGACGCCGACCGGCAGGGCGTCCAGGAGCACGAAGTCGGAGGGGACGGCGTAGTGCGGCAGGAAGCGGGCGCACCAGGCCCGCAGCTCCGCCCGGTCGGGCACCGAGGTCGCGTCCGGGGCGGGTACGACGTATCCGACGAGGGCGCGGCCGGTGGCGCGGTCGGGCCGGGCGGCGGCCGCGCCGACCAGCGGGCAGGCCCGCAACACGGCCTCCACCTCGCCGAGTTCGACGCGGAAGCCCCGGATCTTGACCTGGTCGTCACGGCGGCCGGCGAACTCCAGGTCTCCCCCGGGCGTCCAGCGCACGAGGTCGCCGGTGCGGTACAGGCGCCCGCCGGGAGGGCCGTACGGGTCGGGCACGAAGCGTTCGGCGGTCAGCGCCGGACGGTTGAGGTAGCCGCGGGCCAACTCGGTTCCGCCGATGAGGAGTTCGCCCGACACCCCGACCGGCACCTGCTTGTCGTCCGCGTCCACCACGTAGACCCGCCGGTCGCCGAGCGGACGGCCGATGGGCACGCTGTCGGCGGCCGGTTCCCCGGCGTCGTAGGTGGTGGCGGTGACGGTGGTCTCGGTGGGGCCGTAGGCGTTGCAGACCCGCACCCAGGGCACGGCGGCCCGCCACACGGCCAGGGTGTCGGCCGGGACCGCCTCGCCGCCGAGCACCAGCAGCCGCAGCGGGGCGAGGGCGGCGGCCAGCCGCCGGTCGAGGGAGAGGGCCAGCTCGGACCAGTAGGTGGGCGGCACGTTGACCACGGTCAGCTCGTGCCGCTGGACGATCTCCGGCACCTGGGTCGGCAGCCAGGGCTCCTCGGGGCGCATGACGACGGTGGCGCCCGAGGTGAGCGCGGGCAGCACCTGGTCGAGGGAGGCGTCGAAGGAGAAGGAGGCGAAGGCCAGCACCCGGTCGGCGGCGGTGATGCCGAGGCGCCGGCGGGCGGCGGTCACGTGCGAGGCGAGCGCGGCGTGTTCGACGCCGACCGCCTTGGGGCGTCCCGTGGACCCGGAGGTGAAGATGACGTGGGCGAGCTGGCGGGGGTCGGGCCGGTGGCGGGGCCCGTCCGCGTCCGGGGCGACGGTCGTGACGTCGACGGCGACGGGTGCGAGCGGACCGGCGGTGGCGGCCGTCGCCGGTGCGGTGACGACACAGGCGAGGCCGGCCTCCCGCGCCATGAACTCAAGCCGCTCGGCGGGCAGTTCGGGGTCGAGTGGCACGTATACCCCACCGGCCCGCCAGATCCCCTCGATGGCGGCGACCGACCACAGGCCGCGGCGCAGCACGACGCCCACCGGGCTGCTCGTGGTGACTCCGGCGGCCCGCAGCGCGGCGGCGAGTCCGCCGGACATGGCGTCGAGTTCCGCGTAGGTGGCGCTGTCGTCGCCGCACCGCAGCGCGGTCGCCCCGGGCCGCCCGGAGAACGCGACCGGGTCCGCGGGTGCCGCGGGCCGGTCGGGGGCGTGGTGCCAGGCGGCCCTGGGCCGGGCGGGCGCGCCGGGCCCGGTGGGCAGGGCACGCGCCAACTCGTGGACGGGGGTGCCCGGTTCGGCGAGAACGGCGCGCAGCAGCGCGACGTACGCCTGGGCGAACGCGCTCATGGTGGCGGTGTCGAACAGCGCGGTGGCGTACTGGAGGACGGCGGCGATGCTGCCGTCCGTGCGCAGTGTCAGGTCGAGGAAGACGTCCAGCGGTGTCTCGGTCAGCGGCGGTTCGACGAGCGTCACCTCCAGGTCCGCCATCCGCACCGGCCGGATCGGGGAGTTGAGCAGGGTGAACGAGGCCTGGGCGAGGGGGTGCCGGGACAGGTCGCGGGAGCCGCCGAGCGCGCCGACGACCAGGTCGAAGGGCGCCTCGGCGTGCGAGAGATCGGCCGGGACCCGGTCGCGCACCCGGGCGAGCAGCGTGTCGAAGCCGGGCCGCCCGGACAGGTCCGTCCGCAGCACGACGGTGTTCACCAGCGGGCCGATCAGCGCGGCGGCGCCCCGCTGGGCCCGGTCGGCGAGCGTGCTGCACACGGCGACGTCGGTGCGGCCCGCCCAGTGGCCGAGCAGCGCCTGGTAGGCGGCCAGCAGCACCATGTACCGGGTGGCGCGCCGGGTGCGGGCCAGGCCGTCCACGGCGGTGACGAGGTCGGCCGGCAGGTCGAAGCGGACGACGTCACCGGAGCCGTCCCAGACCCGGGGCCGCGGCCGGTCGGTGGGCAGGTCCAGCGGGGTCAGCCCGGTCAGGCGCTCCCGCCAGTGTCCGAGCAGCCGCTCCAGCCGCTCCCCGGAGAGCCGTCCGGCCTGCGCGCGGGCGAGTTCGGAGTACGGCACGGCGGGCGCGGCCACGCTCTCGCCGCGGTAGCCGGCGGCCAGTTCCTCCAGCAGTACGCCCCAGGACCATCCGTCCACGGCGATGTGGTGGACCTCGACCAGCAGCAGGTGCTCGTCGGCGGCGACGCGGGCCAGCGTGGCGCGGACCGGGTGCTCGGCGGCGAGGTCGACGGGACGGCCCAGGCAGCGGGCGTACAGGTCGGCCGGCCCGTCCGCCGTGATCCGGCTCAGGGTGAATCCGGCGGGGGCGTCCACGACCGGCACCGGCTCCCCGTCGACGGCGGTGAACCGTGTCCGCAGCACCTCGTGCCGGGCCACGATCCCGCCCAGCGACCGCTCCAGTCGGTCGGCGTCGAGCCGACCGCGCAGCCGCAGCACCAGCGGGAGCATCGATCCCGTGGAGGAGCCCGCGAGCTGGTCCAGGAACCACAGCCGGCGCTGTGCGAAGGATGCCGTGCGGGTGTCCACGTCGTTCGGTGCCCCCGCGGGGGCCGGGCCTGTTGTCACTGTCGCCTCCCAGCCGTCTTTTCCCAGCAGCCTGCCGCCGGGCGCCTGCGCTCCCCAGGGAAGAAGAAGCAGCGCTGCGAGCAGAGTCGGCTGCGGTTCTGGCGGGTGGGGGTCAGTCCTGCGGCCGCCGCTCTCCCGAGGAAGCTCCGGAGGAGGCTCCCGAGGAGGCCGGGACCTCGCCGTACGACAGCGGCACCGGGTGCCGCCGGTAGTCGCCGGGAGACACTCCGAGGACCCGCTTGAAGGCGACGCTGAGGGCGCTTTCGGAGCCGTATCCCACCTCGCGGGCGATGGCGGCGAGTGTTCCGCCTCCGCCCCGCAGTCGCCGGGCGGCCGGTTCGATGCGCCGGCGCGTTCGGCGTGATGGACGGCGACGGGAACGTGAAGCCGCCGCCGACGGCGTCACCGGCCGCTACTTCGAGGACAACCAGGAGGCCCGGGTCGTCCGGGGCGACGAGGACCGGCCGGGAGGCGTGGCCGCCCACGCCCTCAGCCCGGAGTCCGCCGACCGGCTCTGGGAGTACGCGAGCGCGGCCCTCGCCAAAGGCTCGCCGCGCCCTTGAGTCCGCACCTTCATCCGCCCCTTCATCCGCCCCTTCATCCGTACCTGGCGATGATCTGACCGACGACGGAGAGGCGCCGCTCGCATTCCGGGCAGGTCGCCTCGCCGAAGGCATAGGTCAGGGAACGCGCGACGTCCTCGTGGCCGTCGGCGAGGGCAAGGTCGTGGAGGCGCCGGCCGAGACCGTCCAGGGCGCGGGGATCGGCCGGGTGCAGCGGGAAGGTCCCGGCGTCGTCGGTGAGGGCGTGGTCCTCCGCCGCGCTGAAGAAGCCGCGCTCTCCGAGAACCACCCACAGCGACGCGCACCCGTCGGGATCGGGACACTCCAGCTCGTACTCCTCGTCGAGGATGCCGTGGAACAGGTCCTCCGCCCAGTGGACATCGCCTTCCAGGTTCAGGACCGCCTCGATCAGCCAGCAGTAGTCGCTCCGGTCGGCAAAGACCCGCCGCCACCGGTTCGCGGCGTCCAGCAGGCGTGCGACCTCCGGCGCGTACCGGTGCCGCAGGTCCCGTGTCTCGTACCGCTGGTCGGCCTGCACGAGGAGGGCGCCGGCGAGGTGGAGTGCCGAGGCCGCCGTCTCCGCTTCGCCGGACTGCGCCAGGTCGGCCAGCGTGCGCAGGACCAGGGGGTGGGCGGCGTCCAGGGTGCCGTTGTGGTACAGCTCCGTCCACAGGTCGCTCCACGCCTGGCCGTCCCGGCCCGTGGCGGCACGTGCCAGCAGGCCACCGAGGCGGCCGGAACCGGCGTCGTCCGCACGCGGGGCGGGGGAACTCGTCGTCATCCGCGGTATTCAAGCAGACGCCGCGTGACGGACCCGCCCGGCCTCAGGACGCCCTACGGCCCAGGCTCCGCACGAAGAGCGGCACCGACAGCAGGAGCAGGACTCCTTCGACCGCCAGGCTGGCCAATCCGAGCGGTTCCGTCCAGTTGCCGATGTCGTCGCTGTAGCCGGGCAGGCCCGGGCCTCTCGAAAGGACGTAGCCGAGCAGGGGTCCCACGGCGACCACGGCGGCCAGCAGCCATCCGGGGCGGACGAGGCCGGCGAGGAGCAGCACGGCGGCGACCACGGCCGCGATCTCCAGGACGTGGTAGGCGACGCCGACATAGCGGGGGTCCCTCGTCGTCGTGATACCGCCCTGGTCCACGACGTGGATGGCGGCCACCGCCAGGCACAGCAGGGCTCCCACGCCTCTGACCGCCCAGGCGGCCCCCGGCGTCCTCGCGGTGCGGTGTGACATGCGCAGACCCCTTCTCCCGCGGCCGGTCGCGCGGGTCCGCCGCGCCTCTGTCAGGCCCCAGCCTCGGTGGACGGCCGCTCGCCGTCGCCCTCGGCGGGGCAGACGAGTGACGCGGGGCTACCGGAGTCCGGCGCCCGAGCCCGGCGTGGCGAGGAATTCACGGGCTCCGCGCACTCTGGTGCGCAGGCCGCGCCGGGTGCGGTCGCTGTCCAGCCGGACGTCCAGCGCCCCGGGAATCCCCGTCCCGGCCCGCCGGCCCGCGGGCAGCGTGGCGGGATCGAGGCCGTCCCGGCGGGCGATCAGAAGGCCGAGTTCGTACCGGCTGACGGCGTCGGTCCCGGCGACGTGGCGGACACCGGCGTGGTCCGAGAAGGCGAGCTCCAGCAGGGCGGACGCGAGGTCCGCGACATGGACGGGACACCGGACGTCGTCGGTGAACAGCGTCCCGGCACGGCGGCCGGCGGACAGCTCGTGGACGAAGGCCTCGTGCGCCGAGCCGCCGTCGCCGATGATCAGCGACGTGCGCGCGATGACGGCCGCGGGGACCAGCACGCGGATCGCGGCCTCGGCGGCGGCCTTCGCGGCGCCGTAGGGGGTGATCGGGTCGGGGGCGGCGGATTCGTCGTAGTGGACCCGGGCGCCGGAGAACACCGCGTCGCTCGACACGTGGACGAGACGCGCCCCCTGCCGGTCCGCGGCCACCGCGACCCGGACGGCACCCTCGGCCGTCGTCGCCCAGTCGGACGTCCGAGCGGCCGTGTTGATCACCACGGTGGGCCGCAACCGGCCGATGACGGACGCGACTTCGTCGGGGCGCCGGACGTCCAGCGGCAGCCATTCGACGCCCTGGAGCGTGCCGGGACGGGTGCCGAAGGAGGCCGCCACGGCATGCCCCGCCGCTGTCGCCCGCCGGACCAGTTCCCCGCCGAGGAATCCGCTGCCGCCGATGATGAGAAGGCCCATGGTGCGACAGGCTATGCCTCGCCGACGTCCGAAAGCCCGGCAGCCGGGCAGCCGGGCAGCCCGAGCACCCGACAGTCCGAGAGGCAGGCCGATGACCACCATGCCGCACGGCGAGCACGAGGAGACGGCCCCGGAGACGGCCCCGGAGACGGCCCCGGCGGCGGGCCCGGCGGCGGAGCCGGTGATCCGGCTGCACCGCTGGGACGCCATGTGGCCGGATGACGATCCGGACGCCAACTTCAAGTCGGACGTGGTCCTTTACGGCAGGCTCGATCCACTCGTCACCCTGCGGGGCATGTCGGAGAACCTGGGCATCCCGGTGGGTGCCCTCGCCCGCTATGTGCTGGCGCGGTGGGCGACCGGTGGCAGTGGCGGGCTGCTGGAGGTGGGTCCGGTGATGGTGCACCGGTTGTGGGAGCCGATCGCCGAGGCGGAGCGGCAGGACAGCGACGGTGAACGGCTGCGGGCGTACCACCAGTTGCGGGAGATGATCGCCTGGCTGAAGCTGCCGCTGGACGACCCGTCCGTCTATCCGGCCGGGTCCGGGGAGGTCCCGGACGACGCGGCCGAGTGAGCCCGGCGCGGGCCACCGGCACAATTGGACCGCCATGACCATGGTGACGGCCTCCCGGTTCCGGTCGGCCGCACCTTCCGCACCCGGCCCTCCAGGAGCCCCCGTGTCCGCACCGGACGTCCCCGTCATCACCAGCCGCAACCGCTCGGCCAGGCCGCCCGTCCCCCACGCCGCCATCGGCGTGGGCGCGATCATCCTGGGTGAGCAGGGCATCCTCCTCGGCCGCCACCACCGGGGCACCCTCGAACTGCCGGGCGGCACCGTGGAGGCCGGGGAGTCCCTGGAGCGGACCGTGGTGCGGGAGGTCGCCGAGGAGACCGGGCTGAGCGTACGGACCGAGGACGTCAGGCTCCTGGGCACGCTGGTCGACCACGTCGAGGACGTCGTACGCGTCACCGTCGGCGCCCTCGTCACCACCTGGCAGGGCCGGCCGGCCACCCAGCCGGACGAGCGCGTCGGCGACTGGGCCTGGTACCCCCTGGACCGGCTGCCCGACGGCCTGTTCGTGTGCAGCGCGCAGATCCTCACCGCGTGGCGCCCCGAACTGCCCATCGATCACACGCCGGCACACTTCACCCCGTACGCCTAGAGGGAACTCGCCCTGGGCCACGAAGCGGTGCTGGTCGCGGCCGTCGGCGAACGGCCGCGACCAGCACCCTCGAAACGCCCTCGGCCGTACGTGCCGTTACAGCGCCCGCTCCAGACGCTCCGCCATCAGCTTCACGAAGCGGGCCGGTTCCTTCGGCTGGCCGCCCTCCGCGAGGATGGCGAGGCCGTGCAGCAGCTCGGCGGTCTCGGCGAGCGCGGTGCCGTCGCCGCGCTCGGTGTAGGCCTGGTTGAGGCCCTTGACCAGGGCGTGATCGGGGTTGAGTTCGAGGATGCGCTTGGCGCGGGGGACCTCCTGGCCCATGGCGCGGTACATGTTCTCCAGGGCCGGGGTGAGGTCGTGCGCGTCGGAGACGACACAGGCCGGCGAGACGGTGAGCCGGGAGGACAGCCGTACCTCCTTGATGTCGTCCTCCAACTGCTTGCCCATCCACTCCAGCAGGCCGGCGTACGCCTCGTTCCGCTTCTCCCGCTCGTCTTCGGCGGCGGCGTCCTCGCCCTGCGCGTCGAGGTCGAACTCGCCCTTGGCGACGGAGCGCAGCTTCTTGCCCTCGTACTCGCCGACCGCGTCGACCCACACCTCGTCCACGGCGTCGGTGAGCAGCAGCACCTCGATGCCCCGGTCGCGGAACGCCTCCATGTGCGGGGAGTTCTCGATGGCCTGGCGGGAGTCGCCGGTCAGGTAGTAGATATCGTCCTGGCCGTCCTTCATCCGCTCGATGTACTGCTTCAGCGTGGTCGGCTCGCTGTCGTGGTGCGTGCTCGCGAACGACGAGACGGCGAGGAGGGCGTCGCGGTTCTCCGCGTCGGTGACCAGGCCCTCCTTGAGGACGGTGCCGAACTCCCGCCAGAACGTGGCGTACCGGTCCGACTCCTCGCCCATCAGGTCCTTGACCGTGGACAGGACCTTCTTCGTGAGCCGGCGCCGCATCATCTCGATGTGGCGGTCCTGCTGGAGGATCTCGCGGGAGACGTTGAGCGAGAGGTCCGCCGCGTCGACCACGCCCTTGACGAAGCGCAGGTACGGCGGCAGCAGCGCCTCGCAGTCGTCCATGATGAACACGCGCTTGACGTAGAGCTGCACGCCCCGCCGGAAGTCCCGGGTGAACAGGTCGTGGGGCGCGTGCGCGGGCAGGAAGAGCAGCGCCTGGTACTCGAAGGTGCCCTCCGCCTGGAGCCGGATGGTCTCCAGCGGGTCGCGCCAGTCGTGGCCGATGTGCTTGTACAGCTCGTGGTACTCGTCGTCGGACACCTGGTCGCGCGGCCGCGCCCACAGCGCCTTCATGGAGTTGAGGGTCTCCGGCGCCGGCTCGCCGCCGTCGGCCGCGCCCTCGGACGTCATCCTGATCGGCCAGGTGATGAAGTCCGAGTACCGCTTGACGATCTCCCTGATCTTCCAGGGGGAGGCGTAGTCGTGGAGCTGGTTCTCCGGGTCGGCCGGCTTGAGGTGGAGGGTGACGGAGGTGCCCTGCGGCGCGTCGTCGACCGCCGTGAGGGTGTACGTCCCCTCGCCGCGCGAGGTCCAGCGGGTGCCCTGGCTCTCGCCGGCCCGCCGGGTCACCAGGGTGACCTCGTCGGCCACCATGAAGCCGGAGTAGAAGCCGACGCCGAACTGGCCGATGAGGCCCTCCTCGCCGGCCTCGTCCTTGGACTCGCGCAGCTCGCGCAGGAATTCGGCGGTGCCGGAGTTGGCGATGGTGCCGATGAGCTGCCCGACCTCGTCGTAGGACATCCCGATGCCGTTGTCCCGCACGGTGAGGGTGCGGGCGTCGGCGTCGACCTCCAACTCGATGTGCAGGTCGGACACATCTGCGTCGAGCGCGTCGTCCCGCAGCTTCTCCAGGCGCAGCTTGTCCAGCGCGTCGGACGCGTTGGAGACGAGCTCGCGCAGAAAGACATCCTTGTTCGAGTACACGGAGTGGATCATCAGCTGGAGCAGCTGACGGGCCTCCACCTGAAACTCAAACGTCTGCGTCGACATGTTCGCGGATACCTCACAGGTCCTGTCGTCGAAACTGGCGGCAGCCACTGTAAAACACCATGTCGGAGCGGGGGGTCACATCAGGCCCAGAGGGACTGGGCGAGCGCGGCGCCCATGAAGGCGGCGCCGAGACCGGCGACGACGCTCGCGACCACGTTGGCGGCGGCGAAGAAGCGCGCGCCGTCCTCGGCGAGCCGCAGCGTCTCGTAGGAGAACGTGGAGTACGTGGTCAGCGCCCCGCACAGCCCGGTGCCGATCAGCAGCTGGAGGTCGGAGGACATCCCGCCGGCGACGACCGCCCCGGTGACCAGGCCGAGGACGAGGCTGCCCAGTACGTTGACGGTGAGGGTGCCCCAGGGGAAGACGGTGTCGTGCCTGGACTGCACGGTGCGGTCGGTCAGATAACGCAGCGGTGCGCCGACGGCGGCTCCGGCGATGACCAGCAGCCAGTTCACGAACTCTCCATCTCCTCGGTGCGGTGTCCCATGTCGTTCTCTCCGGCGCGTTCCGTGAGCCGGGTGCCGGGCACGGCCGGTGGCCTCATGACGTCCTCCACCCGATGACGCGCCGGGTGAGGTGTGCGGTGGTCCAGACGGCCGCCAGGGCGCCGAGCGCGGTGACGACGAGGTCCAGCAGGCCGGTGGTGGGCCGGCCGGTGCCGGTCAGGCGCTCGATGTCCACGGTGTAGGCGGAGAAGGTGGTGAACCCGCCGAGCACCCCGGTGCCGAAGAAGGGCCGGACCAGCCGGTGTCCGGTCCGGACCTCGGTGGTGACGACCATGAGGACGCCGATGACGGCGCAGCCGGCGACGTTCACCCAGAACGTGGTCCACGGGAAGGCACCGGACGCGGTCGGCCACAGCAGCGCGGCGGCGTAGCGGGCGCAGGCCCCGAGGGCGCCGCCTGCGGCCACGGCCGCGAGGACCGGCCACTGGGCGCGCCGGCGCGCGTGCCGGTGGTCCGGCGGTCGCCGCTCGATGCCGGGCCCGGTGGATTCGTTCAGCGCGGCCGGCTTTGCCACATGGGCCTCCTGATGCGGGGCGCCCAGGGCATGCCGGGGCGCGCTTCGTCGTAAGGAGGGACCATTGGCGGCGACATTGCCGCGGTTGGGTACGGCGGGACCCACCGCCGTGCGGGGACCGGGGTCGCGCCGCGGCCTCCAGGATAGCGCGTGGCGGGTACGGCCTGGTGACGGGCCCGCGTTCCGGGACGACCGCCCCGCCGGGCGGCCCGGCCCGCGGCCGGTGGCGATTGCCGGGAAGCGGTGGGCTGATCATCATGTCCGGATGCGCTTCTCCGTGAACGTACCCAACTTCGGTGACTTCGCCGACCCCCGTGCCGTCGCGACGGTGGCCGTCGCCGCCGAACAGGCGGGCTGGGACGGACTGTTCGTCTGGGACCACGTGCTGCACCGGCGGCACCAGGGGCGTCCCTTCGGCGATCCCTGGATGCTGCTGACGGCGGCCGCGCTGGCGACCTCCCGTATCCGCCTGGGCACGCTGCTGACGCCGGTGCCCCGGTACCGTCCGCAGCAACTGGCCCGGCAGGTCGCCACGTTGGACCGGTCGAGCGGCGGCCGGGTGGTCTTCGCGGCGGGCCTGGGCGGTCCGGTCGAGGACGAGTACGAGAGCTTCGGGGACACCGCCGGGCCGCGCGAGCTGGCCGGGCGGCTGGACGAGGGCCTGGAGCTGCTGGCCCGCTTCTGGTCCGGCGAGCCGGTGGACCACCAGGGTCTCCACTACACGGCCCGGGACGTGACCCTGCTGCCGGCCACCGCGCAGCGGCCCCGCCCGCCCGTCTGGATCGGCGGGTTCTGGCCGCGCCGCGCGCCCATGCGCCGCGCGGCGCGCTGGGACGGCGCCGTGCCGCTCTTCGAGACCGCCCGCCACGGGCAGATCCCGGACGTGGCCCAGGTGCGCGAACTGATCGGCTATGTGCGCGGGCAGCGTACGGCCGACGGCGACCGCCCCTTCGAGTTCGTCCTCGGCGGCGCCACCCCGGCGGACCCGGCCCGGGCCAGAGACCTGATCGGTCCGCTGCGCGACGCCGGTGCCACCTGGTGGGACGAGCGGCAGCTCCAGGGCGGGCCCGATCTGGACCGGCTGGAGCCGGTGCTGCGACGCGTGGAGGCGGGACCGCCGACGCTCTGACGGGACCGGCACGGGACAGCACGGGACCGGCACGGGACCGACCGCAGGACCGACCGCAGGACCGGCGAATTCGACATCTCGGCATGTATTGGGACATACCGAATAGCAGAATTGCGAAACTTCGCAATTGCTTAGATGCTATGTTCATTGAGTCCGCGGTGAGGAAAGTCGAGGGAACGTGCCGGTTCCGCTGTGCCAGGCGAAGGACGAGGTCTCCGTCCGATGAACGCCGTCCTCGGCCGGGGTGTACGGACCGTACGCACCCGGATCACCGCCCTGCTGCCCGGCCGCCCCGATCTCGCCGCGGTGCGGCGCGATCCGCGCCGGGACCTCCTCTCAGGACTCACCGTCGCGATCGTCGCGCTGCCCCTCGCCCTCGGTTTCGGAGTTTCCTCCGGGCTCGGTGCCAAGGCGGGCCTGGCCACCGCGGTGATCGCGGGCGCGGTCGCGGCGGTGTTCGGCGGCTCGAACCTCCAGGTCTCGGGGCCGACCGGCGCCATGACCGTCGTACTCGTGCCGATCGTGGGCCGGTACGGGCCCACCGGTGTGCTCACCGTCGGGCTGCTGGCCGGTGTCCTGCTGATCGGGCTGGCCGCGCTGCGGGCCGGGAAGTACATGCGGTACGTGCCCGCCCCGGTGGTGGAGGGCTTCACCCTCGGCATCGCCTGTGTGATCGGGCTCCAGCAGGTGCCGAACGCGCTCGGCGTGCCCACGCCCGAGGGCGACAAGGTGCTGGTCGTGGCCTGGCGGGCCGTCGAGGAGTTCGCGAAGGCGCCGAACCGGACCGCCGTGGGACTCGCGCTCGCCGTGGCCGCGGTGATGCTGCTCGGCGCCCGGTGGCGGCCCGAGGTCCCCTTCTCCATCCTCGCCGTGATCGCCGCGACCGTCGTCGCCCAGCTCGCCGGTCTCGACGCGGCCAGGCCGATCGGCGACCTGCCGTCCGGACTGCCCGCGCCCTCCCTCTCCTTCCTCCACCTCGGCGACCTGGGCTCCCTGGCGGCGCCCGCCGTGGCCGTGGCGGCGCTGGCCGCCCTGGAGTCCCTGCTGTCGGCGTCGGTCGCGGACGGCATGACCGTCGGACAGCGGCACGACCCGGACCGCGAGCTGTTCGGCCAGGGCCTGGCCAACATCGCCGCCCCGCTGTTCGGCGGCGTGCCGGCCACCGGGGCGATCGCGCGCACGGCGGTCAACGTCCGGACCGGGGCCGGTTCCCGGACCGCCGCGTTCACCCACGCCGTGGTCCTCGCGGTGATCGTCTTCGCCGCCGCGCCCCTGGTCTCCAAGATCCCGCTGGCCGCGCTCGCGGGTGTGCTGCTGGCCACCGCGGTCCGCATGGTCGAGGTGGGCTCGCTGAAGGCCATGGCCAGGGCCACCCGGTCTGATGCCGCGATCCTCGTCCTGACCGCGGTCTGCACCCTCGCCCTGGACCTCGTCCACGCCGTCATCATCGGTCTGGCCGTGGCCGGCGCCCTCGCCCTGCGCGCCGTGGCCCGGCAGGCCCGCCTGGACCGGGTGCCGCTGAACCGGGGCGACCACAGCGCGGAGGAGCACGCGCTGCTCGCCGAGCACATCGTGGCCTACCGGCTCGACGGACCGCTGTTCTTCGCCGGCGCGCACCGCTTCCTGCTGGAGCTGACCGAGGTCGCCGACGTCCGGGTGGTGATCCTGCGCATGTCGCGGGTGTCGACCATCGACGCCACCGGCGCCCTGGTGCTGAAGGACGCGGTGGAGAAGCTGCGCCGGCGCGGCATCGTCGTCCTGGCCTCGGGCATCCGGCCCGGTCAGCGACGCGTCCTCGACTCGGTCGGCGCGCTGGAACCGCTGCGGCCCGACGGCCGGGACTACGCCACCACCCCGGAGGCGATCCAGGCGGCGCGCGGCCACCTCGTGGGCGTCGTGCCCATCCCGGCCGCGCGGCGAAACGCTTCGGCGCCCAGCGAGGAAGCCGTCCGATGAGCGAGCCGGCCATGACGGGCGTCCGTACCGGCCCGGCGGGGCGATGATGCCCCAGTCCCTCCCCCACCGCCATGTGCTCACCCTGCCCACCGTCCCCACGGCGGTGCGCGTCGCCCGGGAGACCGCCGAGCAGACCCTCGTGGAGTGGGGCATCGGGCTGCGCCACCGTGTCGCGGACCCGGCGCTGCTGATCCTCAGCGAGCTGGTCACCAACAGCGTCCGGCACGCCGCCGACGTCTCCCCGCAGGTCACCGTCATCTACGCGGCCGCCCGCGACTGCTTCGCCTTCGCCGTGCACGACCGCCACCCCTACCAGCCGCTCCTGCGCACCGCGCTCACCGGACCGGGGGGCCTGGCCACCGTGATGGAGCTGGTCCTCGGCCTGGGCGGCACCGCGGTGGTCCGCGCGGACGCCGACGGCGAGGGCAAGAGCATCTGGATCACCCTGCCCCTGTAGAACCGCCGGGCCCCTCCCCTCGTCCCTCCCCAAGGAAGCCGCCCCCGTATGACCATCGACTGGCGCTACACCATCGAGCAGGACCTCGGCGTTCTCTCCGTCGCCGGCTACCTCGGCCCGGACGCCGTACGCCGCTTCAACGGCGCCATCGGCTGGGTCGTGGCGCGCGGCACCGGGCCCGTCGTCCTCGACCTGACCGAACTGCGCAACTGGTCCGCGGAGGGCCAGGTGGCCATCACCGAGGCCGCCCGGGTGCTCGCCGCCGCCGGCCGCGCGCTGGAGCTGGCCGCCATACCCGCCGACGGCTCGCTGGTGCCGGCCGGCGACTGCCCGAACATCCCGGTCCACTGCGACCTGGCCGCCGCCCTCGCCGCCCACGGCCGGGACGGGGCCGCGCCGGACGACGGCCGCCAGGAGTGGCGGACCGACGGCTGGCCCACCTCCTGACCCTCGTACGACCCCTCTCCACGACAGCCGGAAAGAGTTCCATGAGCGACAACCTCCCCGCCTGCCCCGCCTGTTCGGGCACGTACCCCTACGAGATGGGCGCGCTGCTCGTCTGCCCCGAGTGCGGCCACGAGTGGCCGGCGTCCCCGGACGCGGCCGCCGAGGAGGGCCGGGTGATCCGGGACTCGGTCGGCAACGTACTCGCCGACGGCGACACCGTGACCGTGGTCAAGTCGCTCAAGGTCAAGGGCGGCCCGTCCGGTATCAAGGCGGGCACCAAGGTGCGCGGCATCCGGCTCGTGGACGGGGTGGACGGCCATGACATCGACTGCCGGATCGACGGGTTCGGTGCCATGCGGCTGAAGTCCGGCGTGGTCAAGAAGGCCTGAACCGGCGGGCGCGGCGGGCGTGAGGACGGGCGCGTGTTCTCGACCAGTACGAAGGGGTGAGCGCGGTGAGTGCGCCGCTGTACCAGCTGAAGGCCGAGTTCTTCAAGACGCTCGGGCATCCGGCGCGCATCCGCGTCCTGGAGCTGCTCAGCGAACGTGAGCACGCGGTCGCCGAGCTGCTGCCCGAGGTGGGCATCGAACCCGCCCATCTGTCCCAGCAGTTGGCGGTGCTGCGCCGCGCCAACCTGGTCCGGAGCCGCAAGGAGGGTTCGACCGTCCACTACTCCCTGACCAGCCCGCACGTGAGCGAGCTGCTGCGGGTGGCACGCACGATCCTGTCCGGCGTGCTGGCGGGACAGGCGGTCCTGCTCGCCGACCTGCAAGCGGCACAGCAGGGGGCCGGGCCCGCCTAGCCGACCCCTCCGGCTACTCGGCGCCGGTGGCGGCGCAGGCCAGGGCCGCCTCGGCCCACGTCCATGCCACCGCCCATGCGTGGGCACGGCGTGCCGCCTCGGCCGCTTCCAGGGAAAAGTCCATGCCGGCCTTCCTGAACCCGGTTCCGCCGTCCCGCGGGACACCGGCCCGCACATCACGCGTCCAACGCCCCCGAGTGCGGCTGGAGTTGATGCCGGGGGCAGCCTGCGTGCTCAGCGGAGGGAAGACCGTGGCCGGCGGTGCGGTGGGCCGGCGCGGTGTTCGGCGCCGCGTGGCCACAGGACCTCGACGTCGACGCCGTGGCTGCGGGCGTAGGCGACCAGGTGGGCGGTCGCGTCGCGGCCGTTGAAGGGTGAGCCGTCCCAGATGGCCAGCACCCGGGCGCAGGAGCGGACCAGGGCCTCGTCGGCGCCGATGCAGGAGGCGCGCTCGCCGGGGTCGTACTCGACCAGGCGCACCATCTGGGACAGCAGCAGCTCGCCGGCCGCCTTGCGGTCCGGCTCGGCGACGGAGCCGGGCACGCCCCTGCGGGACGGCAGTACCGTCACCAGCGCCAGCCCCGCCTTGCGCGCGGCCCGCCCGAACACCACGGGCAGGCCCTTGCCCGCCCGGACCAGTCCGGCGCGTCCGGTGCGGGCGCGGTCGGCCAGCCGGGGGCGCAGCTCCTCCTCCAGGAGGGCCAGCGTGGGCACGGTGAGATCCGGATGTCCGACGACGGCGATCACTCCTGGATCTCCCTTCTCCCCATGCGTTGATCATCGCCATGCGCGGACGGCGGGCACAGGGCCTGTCGGCCGGGATTTCGGAGCCGGACGGCCCCTGGACAGGTGAGGACTTAAGCTGCGGTTGACACGCGGCACCCGGCACGTCGCCGAAGGAGGCACACGGATGCGGGACATCGCGGAGGGCCTCTCCTCCTGGAGTACGTCGGGCAAGCGGTTCGCGGTGGCGACGGTCGTGCGGACCTGGAAGTCGGCGCCGCGCCAGGCGGGCTCCTCGCTGGCGGTCGCCGAGGACGGCGAGGTGATCGGGAGCGTCTCGGGCGGCTGTGTCGAGGGCGCGGTGTACGAGCTGGCGACCGAGGTCCTGGAGAGCGGCGAGCCCGCCCTCGTGACGTACGGGGTCAGCGACGACGACGCGCTGGCGGTGGGCCTGACCTGCGGCGGGATCATCGAGATCCTGGTCCGGCCGGCGGGCGCGGGCCGCTTCCCCGGACTGCCGGGGGTACTGGAGGCGATCGGCGCGGGGCGGCCGGTGGCGGTGGTGTCGCCGCTGCCGGCCGAGGGCGGCGGCACGGAACCGGAGCCCGCGGCCGCGCCCACCGGGCAGCTCATCGTGAGCCCGTCCGGAGCGGAGGGCACGCTCGGTGACGCCCGTCTCGACGCCGTCGTCACCGAGCGGGCGCAGGGGCTGCTGGCGGGGGGCAGTACCGATGTGGTGCGGGTCGGACGCGCGGGCGAGGAGCGGCGGGACGACGTCGCCGTGTTCGTGGAGTCGTTCGCGCCGCCGCCGCGGCTGCTGGTGTTCGGCGCCATCGACTTCGCGTCCGCCGTGGCCCGGATCGGGAAGTTCCTCGGCTACCACGTCACCGTCTGCGACGCCCGCCCGGTCTTCGCCACCCGCCGCCGCTTCCCGGACGCGGACGAGCTGGTGGTCGACTGGCCGCACCGGTATCTGGACTCCGCCGAGGTGGACGAGAACACGGTGATCTGTGTCCTCACCCACGACCCGAAGTTCGATGTGCCGCTGCTCCGGCGGGCGCTGCGCACCCCCGCCCGCTACATCGGGGCGATGGGCAGCCGTCGTACCCATGAGGACCGGCTGCGGCGGCTGCGCGAGGAGGGCGTGAGCGAGGCGGAGCTGTCCCGGCTGTCCTCGCCGATCGGGCTCGACCTCGGGGCCCGTACGCCGGAGGAGACGGCGGTGGCCGTCATGGCGGAGGTCATCGCGTTGAGGTGGGGCGGGACGGGGCGGCGGCTGGTGGAGACCACGCCGCTGCCGATCCATCGCTGACGCCTGTTCCCCGCGGGGGCCTCCGGAGCCCGGGCGGGCCCCGGAGGACGCGTGCGGCTCAGGCGGGGAAGGCCATCTCGTCCCGCTCGTCGCGTCCGAGGCCCGCGAAGACGCCAGAGACGCGGCGGGCGATGTCCGCGGCCGTGAGGCCGACGCGGGCGAGCACCCGGCCGCGTTCGGCGTGGTCGAGGAACTCGACGGGGATGCCGAAGTCCCGTACGGGGATGTCCACTTCGGCGTCGCGCAGGGCCTGGGCGACGGCGGCGCCGACACCGCCGGCCCGCACTCCGTCCTCGACGGTGACGACGAGCCGGTGCCGGGCGGCGATACCGGGCAGGGCCGCGTTCACCGGCTTGATCCAGCGCGGGTCGAGGACGGTGGCGCCGATGCCCTGTTCGGCGAGGCGGTCGGCGACCTCCAGACACATCGGGGCGAGCGCGCCGACCGAGACCACGAGGACGTCGGCGCCCTCCTCGGCGGAGCCGCGGAGCACGTCCATGCCGGCGACGCTGCCGACGGCGGGGACCTCGCACCCCACGGTGCCCTTGGAGTAGCGCACCACCGTGGGCCCGTCCGCCACCTCGACGGCCTCGCGCATCTGGGCGCGCAACTGGCCGGCGTCGCGCGGTGCGGCGATGCGCAGGCCCGGGACGACCTGGAGGACGGCCATGTCCCACATGCCGTTGTGCGCGGCGCCGTCGTCGCCGGTGATGCCCGCGCGGTCGAGCATGAAGGTCACGGGGCAGTGGTGCAGGGCCACGTCCATCAGGAGCTGGTCGAAGCAGCGGTTCAGGAAGGTGGCGTAGACGGCGACGACCGGGTGCAGTCCGGCGGTGGCCAGGCCGGCCGCGGAGGTGGCCGCGTGCTGTTCGGCGATGCCGACGTCGAAGAAGCGGTCGGGGAAGCGGGCGGCGAAGGGCGCGAGGCCGGTGGAGCTCTGCATCGCCGCGGTGATCGCCACGATGTCGTCGCGCTCGCCGCCGAGCCGGACCAGTTCCTCGCCGAAGACGGTGGTCCAGTCCTTGCCGGCGACGGAGACCGGCTTGCCGGTGTCCGGGTCGATCACCTTGACCTGGTGGAAGCGCTCGTCGGACTCCTCGGCGAAGCTGTAGCCGCGGCCCTTCTCGGTGATGCAGTGCACGATGACCGGGCCGCCGAAGCGCTTGGCGCGGGTCAGCGCCGACTCCAGGGCCTCGGTGTCGTGGCCGTCGACCGGGCCTACGTACTTCAGGCCCAGGTCCTCGAACATGCCCTGGGGGGCGATGAAGTCCTTGAGGCCCTTCTTCGCGCCGTGCAGGGCGTCGTAGACCGAGCGCCCCACGATCGGGGTGCGGTCGAGGACGGCCTTGGTGCGCTGGAGGAACTGCTCGTAGCCGTCCGTCGTGCGCAGGGCGGCCAGGTGGGTGGCGAGGCCGCCGATGGTGGGGTTGTACGAGTGGCCGTTGTCGTTGACCACGATGACCAGCGGGAGGGTCTTGTCGGCGGCGATGTTGTTCAGCGCCTCCCAGGTCATGCCGCCGGTGAGCGCGCCGTCCCCGACCACCGCGACGACCGACCGGTCGCGCCGGCCGGCCAGGCGGTCGGCCTTGGCGATGCCGTCGGCCCAGCTCAGGGCGGCGGAGGCGTGCTGGTTCTCGACGATGTCGTGCGGCGACTCGGCGCGGCTGGGGTATCCCGACAGGCCGCCCTCCTTGCGGAGCCCGGAGAAGTCCTGGCGGCCGGTCAGCAGCTTGTGGACGTAGGTCTGGTGGCCGACGTCGAAGACGATCCGGTCCTTGGGGGACTCGAAGACCCGGTGCAGCGCGATGGTCAGCTCGACGACGCCCAGGTTCGGTCCCAGGTGCCCGCCCGTGCGGGAGACGGCGCTGACGAGAAAGGCGCGGATCTCCCCGGCCAGCGTCCCCAGGTCATCGGCGTCGAGCTTCTTCAGGTCCTGCGGGCCGTGGATCGTCTCCAGAATGCCCATGCGTCATTCTCCTTCGGCGCTGCTGACAGGGAATGCGAAGGTGACAGGCTATCAATTCCTCCGGATTTGGGGGCCTGACGGCGAAGGGAAGGCGGGTGCCGCCGTCCGGTCGGCCGAACGCCCGGCGGCGCCGCCCGGGCAGCGCCCCGCGCGGGCCGGGCCCCCGGAAACCGTTAGTGGAATATTGAACTAACCGGGGCGGTTGTGCCCGGCGAAGGAGGTCACAAGTGGACATCACGTACTACGACCACGGCACCCCCGCCGAGCGCTGGGAGCGCGCGCAGGCGTTCTTCGCGGCCAAGGACTACGCGGGGGCGGCGCGCGTGCTGACCGGGCTGGTGGCGGAGGTGCCGGAGCAGACCGGGCCCCGGCTGCTGCTGGCCCGTGCCTACTACCACTCCGCGCAGCTGCGGCGTGCGGAGGACGAGCTCCGGGTGATCGTCGAGCGTGACCCGGTGGAGCACTACGCCCGCCTGATGCTGGGGCGCACGCTCGAACGGCAGTCGCGGCACGAGGAGGCGGAGCGGCATCTGCGGATCGCCTCCGCGCTCGCGGGCGACTTCCCGCAGCTCTGAGCGGTCGGTCTCGTGCCAGGAGTGCCCCCGTGGCATCCTGGCGCGATGGCACCCGACCGTGATCACGCGCCCCTCGCCGAACGCGTCGAGGAACTCCTCGCCGCCGGCGGCCCGCTGCCCCTCGTCGCCGCCGGCCGGCCGGTACTGCGCCGCCCCACCCAGCCGTACGACGGCCAGCTCGGCCCCGCCCTGCTGGCCCGCTTCGTCGAGGCCCTGCGCCTGACCATGCACGCCGCCCCCGGAGTGGGCCTCGCCGCGCCGCAGGTCGGCATCGGGCTGCGGATCGCGGTCCTGGAGGACCCCGCGCCCGTGCCGGAGGAGATCGCCGTCGCCCGGGGCCGCCGCCCGCAGCCCTTCCGGGTGCTGGTCAACCCCTCGTACGAGCCCGTCGGCACCGCGCGCGCCGCGTTCTTCGAGGGCTGCCTCAGCGTGCCCGGCTGGCAGGCCGTGGTGGCCCGGCACGCCGAGGTGCGGCTGCGCGCCGAGGACGAGCGGGGCCGCCCGGTGGACGAGGTGTTCACCGGGTGGCCCGCCCGCATCGTGCAGCACGAGACGGACCACCTCGACGGCACGCTCTACATCGACCGCGCCGAGCCGCGCTCGCTGTCCACCGACCAGGCGGTCGCGGCCCTGTGGTCCCAGCCGACCCCGGCCACCGCGGCCGACGCGCTCGGCTTCGAACTGCCCTGACACTTCCGCCCGTCAGCGGTCCGGGGCCTCGCGCGTCGCCCGTGACGGGCCCGCGCGGGCCCCTCAGTTGTCGCGGTACGCCTCCAGCAGCCGCAGCCACACCTCGCTCAGCGTCGGGTACGACGGGACGACGTGCCACAGGCGGCTGACCGGGACGCGGCCCGCGACGGCGACCGTGGCCGAGTGGATGAGTTCGCCGACGCCTGGGCCGACGAAGGTGACGCCCCGGAGGATCTCCTCCTCCAGGTCCACGACCATGCGGGCGCGGCCCTTGTAGCCGTCGCCGTACAGGGCCGCCCCGGCGACGGAGGAGAACTCGACGTCGACCGCGCGGACGCGGTGGCCGGCCTGTTCCGCCTCGGCGAGGGAGAGGCCGACCGCGGCGGCCTCGGGGTCGGTGAACACCACCTGGGGTACGGCCTCGTGGTCGGCGGTGGCCGCGTGGGCGCCCCACGGGCCGTCCAGCAGCGGGGTGCCTGCCGCGCGGGCACCGATGGCGGCGCCCGCGATGCGGGCCTGGTACTTGCCCTGGTGGGTGAGGAGCGCACGGTGGTTGACGTCGCCTGCGGCGTACAGCCAGTCGGTCCCGGTGACCCGCAGGGTGTCGTCGACCTCCAGCCAGGTGCCGGGCTCCAGGCCGACGCTGTCGAGGCCGATGTCGTCGGTCTGCGGGACGCGGCCGGTGGCGAAGAGGATCTCGTCGGCCTCGAACCGCTCCCCCGTGCGGGTGAGGGCCACGACGGAGCCGTTCTCCCGGGCGACGGACGTGACGGAGGCGCCGGTGCGCACGTCCACGCCGGCCTCGGCGAGCGCCTCGGCGACCAGTTCACCGGCGAACGGCTCCATCCGGCTGAGCAGGCCCTTGCCGCGCACCAGCAGGGTGACCCGGGAGCCGAGCGCCGCCCAGGCGGTGGCCATCTCGGTGGCGACGACGCCGCCGCCCACGACGAGCAGCCGGCCCGGGGCCGCCTCCGCGCTGGTGGCCTCGCGGCTGGTCCACGGCCGTACCTCGGCGAGGCCGGGCAGATCGGGCAGCAGGGCGCGGGTGCCGGTGCAGACGGCGACGGCGTGCCGGGCGGTCAGGGTGGTGACGCTGCCGTCGGACACGGTGACGGTGACCGTGCGGGGGCCCGCGAGGCGGCCGTGGCCGCGGTAGAGGTCGGCGCCGATGCCCTCCACCCAGTCCACCTGGCCGTCGTCCTGCCAGTGCGAGGTGAAGTTGTCGCGGCGCTCCAGCACGGCCGGGGTGTCGAGGGGGCCCTGGACCGCCGCGGCGAGGCCGGGCAGCCGGCGGGCGTCGGCCTGGGCGATGACCGGCCTGAGCAGCGCCTTGCTGGGCATGCACGCCCAGTAGGAGCACTCTCCGCCGACCAGTTCGCTCTCCACGATCGCGGTGGTGAGACCGGCCGCGCGGGTGCGGTCGGCGACGTTCTCCCCCACGGGCCCGGCCCCGAGCACCACGACGTCGTACGCGATGGTTTCCGATTCCGTCGTATCCGTCATGGGGTCAGTCTGGTGGGTGGTGTGCGCGGCGGCCACATGGGTACGAGCGCGGGCGTGGGTGTCCGGGTGCGCGAGAGGCGTCCGGACACCCGTGAGAGTGCCCGGAATAGGCGGGCCACCGGCCGTGTTTCCGCCGTCGGTACATCCCCGGACCAGGAAGAGGGAACCAGGCCATGAGCGGCACCGTGGAGCTGACCAAGGACAACTTCGACCAGACGGTCACGGACAACGAGTTCGTGCTCATCGACTTCTGGGCATCCTGGTGCGGACCGTGCCGGCAGTTCGCGCCGGTGTACGAGAAGGCCGCCGAGGACAATCCGGACCTGGTGTTCGGCAAGGTGGACACCGAGGCCCAGCCGGAGCTGGCGCAGGCCTTCGGCATCCAGTCGATCCCGACCCTGATGATCGTGCGGGACCGGGTGGCCGTGTTCGCCCAGCCGGGCGCGCTGCCCGAGGCGGCCCTCACGGACGTCATCGGCCAGGCCCGCAAGCTGGACATGGACGAGGTGCGCAAGAGCATCGCCGCCCAGCAGGGCCAGGAGCAGTAACCCGGGGGTGGCGGGCCGGGTTCAGGTGGACTCGCGTCGTACGACCGAGGCGCCCAGGACCCGGTGCACCTCCGGCTCGCCGCCCGGGTCGCGTACCACGCGGTCGACCAGGGCGGCGAGGTCGCGGCCCGAGGGCAGTTCGATGCGGACGCTGCTCAGCCGGGGCCGCAGCAGCCGTCCGAGCATGAGGTCGTCGGCGCCGATCACCGCCACGTCCTCGGGGATGCGCAGTCCCTCGTCCTGCAAGGCGCGCATCAGCAGCATGGCGTACTCGTCGTTGTAGGCGAACACCGCGTCCAGCCCCGGCCAGTCGGCCGCCACGCGCGCGGCGGCCCGCTCCGTGTAGGCGAGCGGCACCGCGGTGACGCTCGCGCCGGTGCCGTGCAGCGCCTGCCGGACACCGGCGAGCCGGGGCCCCGAATAGACCTCCAGACCGGGTTCCTCGGGTACGACGACCCCGATCCGACGCCTGCCGCGCTCGTACAGGTGGGCGGCCGCGCACCGGCCCACGGCGTCGTGGTCCATCAGCAGGGCGTGCGCGCCCTCGACGCGCTCGGGACCGAGGGTGACGACCGCGCGGGCGCCGGAGCGCTTGAGGATCGCCACGCCCCGCGGTCCCGTCCCGGTGCCGGGCACCAGGACGGCCACGGGCCTCAACTCGGCCCAGGCGCGGGCGGCTTCGTCGCCCTCCAGGCCGACGGAGCCGTACTGCACGACGGTGTAGTCGAGCCGGCCCAGGGCCCCCTGCACCTCGTTGAGGAACGTGCCGTAGAGCGGCCCGACCGGGATCGAGGGGGCGGGCATGAGGACCGTACGGCTGTGTCCGGCGCGCAGGCTGCGGGCGGCCGCGTGCGGGACGTACCCCAGTTCCCGCGCGGCCTCGTGGACGCGCCGCCGCGTGGGTTCGCTGATCCGCACGGCGTTGGTGTTGTTGAGGACGTAGGACACGGTCGCGCGCGAGACGCCGGCCAGCCGGGCCACATCGGCACTCGTGGGAGTGTTCGGTATCTGCACCATGACAGACCGCATCTTGGCAGAGCGTTCCGGCGGCGCGGCGGGCAGGGGAGAGTGGTTCGCTTTTGGACGAACTCCCGTGTGCCGCAAGGCCGTTCGGAGACCGGCGCAGGGCCGTTGGGCCCCTGGTCAGGCGGGTGGCTGAGTGCGCGTCACCCGCGCGACCAGGTCCAGCCAGGCCGCCTCCAGACGCGCCATGGGCATCCCGCGCTGCCGGGTCAGATGGTGGATCAGCGCCGGGTCGAGCGAGGCCAGCAGGGTCTGGGTCAGCAGCTCGCAGTCCCCGTCCGGCACGATCTGGCGCAGCAGCATGGCGACGTGGGTGCGCAGCGCCTGGACCGCGGGATGGGAGAAGCGGCGGCAGGCCTCGGGCTGGGCGGCGAGTTGCAGCTCCAGGTGCTCGGCCGAGCGGTAGAGCACCGCGATGCCGAACGCCCGCAGCCGCTCCAGGGGCGGCGCCCCGGGGCCGAGCGGCGGGGGTCCGCCGAGGAAATCGGCCTGGAGCTGCCGGCCGGAGTGGTCGAGCAGGGCCATCAGCAGCCCCGTACGGTCGCCGAAGCGGCGGAAGACCGTACCCTTGCCCACTTGTGCGGCCGCGGCGACGGCCTCCATGGTGACTCCGGCCACGCCGTGCTCCGCGATGAGGCGGGCGGCGGCCTCCAGCAGCCGGGCCCGGTTGCGGGCCGCGTCGGCGCGCAGACAGGGCTCCTCGGAGGCCGTGCCGAGCTCCAGGAAGGTGGGCGCGTCGGAGGGCTCCTGCGGCATCGGGAAGGGCTGCGGCGCGCTGGACATGAAGACAGCGTAAAGCACGGGGAACAGAACTGGACCCCGGTCCGGTTTGAGTGGTAGAAATTTAAACGGACCTTGGTCCGGATCGTTTCTACGATGTTTCAGCCCCCTGGAGTTTCCCCATGTCTGTTCGTATCCTCGCGCTCGTCGGCAGCCTGCGTGCCGGTTCGCACAACCGTCAGCTGGCCGAGGCGGCCGCCAAGCTCGCCCCCGAGGGCGCCGAGGTCGTGCTCTTCGAGGGCCTGGCCGACGTGCCCTTCTACAACGAGGACGTCGACGTCGAGGGCAGCGTCCCGGCCGCCGCCGCGGCCCTGCGCGAGGCCGCCCAGGGCGCCGACGCGTTCCTGCTGTTCTCGCCCGAGTACAACGGCACCATGCCGGCCGTCCTCAAGAACGCCATCGACTGGCTGTCCCGCCCCTTCGGCGCCGGCGCCTTCGGCGGCAAGCCCGTCGCCGTGATCGGCACCGCGTTCGGCCAGTACGGCGGCGTGTGGGCGCAGGACGACACCCGCAAGTCGGTCGGCATCGCCGGCGGCAAGGTGATCGAGGACATCAAGCTGTCGATCCCCGGCTCCATGACCCGCTTCGCCGAGACGCACCCGGTCGACGACGCCGAGGTCGCCGCCCAGCTCTCCGAGGTCGTCGCGCGCCTGCACGGCACCACGGCCGCCTGAGCCTCACCCCGTACCGCCCGTGGGGGCCGGAGCCGAACGCGCTCCGGCCCCCACGGGTTTTCCGGCATCCGGGGCAGGGCCGCGCGCCGTGCCCGACTTCCGGGGCCGGTCGGGGGTATGCGGACGATGGCCGTACGGCCGTGCCCCGTGAGCCCCGAGGAGGAAGCAGTGCCCCTGGTCCCGCCCCCGTTCGACCCCGAGCTGGCCGCGTGCCTGGAGTCGCTCGGGGACGCGGCCGCGCCCGGCTTCCGCCTGACGGACCTCGCCGCGGTCCGGCGGGGCACCTGCGCGGGATCGCCGGACCTCACCCTGGACGGCGCCTTCGAGGTGAGCGAGCACGCGGTGCCGGGGCCGCCGGGCGCCCCCGGGGTCCCGCTGCTGGTCTGCCGCCCGGCGGATACGGCGGTCCCACTGCCGGTGCTCTACCACGTGCACGGCGGCGGCATGATGGCCGGCACAGACCGGGCCGGGGTGGAGGTGCCGCTGGACTGGGCGAGGGAGCTGGGCGCGGTGGTGGTGTCGGTCGACTACCGGCTCGCCCCCGAACACCCGCACCCGGCGCCGGTCGAGGACGTGTACGCGGGCCTCGTCTGGACCGCCGGGCACGCGCCGGATATCGGCGGCGTCCCGGAGCGGATCGTGGTCGTGGGCGCCAGCGCGGGCGGCGGGCTCGCGGCGGCCGCCGCCCTGCTCGCCCGGGACCGGCGAGGACCGCGCCCGCTCGGGCAGTTGCTGATGAGCCCGATGCTGGACGACCGCAACGACACCGTCTCCAGCCGTCAGATGGCCGGCACCGGACTGTGGGACCGCACCGCCAACGAGACCGCGTGGACGGCCCTGCTGGGTGCGCGCCGGGGCGGCCCGGACGTCTCCCCCTACGCGGCCCCGGCCCGCGCCGCCGACCTGTCGGGCCTGCCGCCGGCCTACCTCGACACCGGCTCGGCGGAGACCTTCCGGGACGAGACGGTCGCCTACGCGTCCCGCCTCTGGGCAGCCGGTGGCGCGGCCGAACTCCACGTCTGGCCGGGCGCGTTCCACGGTTTCGACGCGCTGGCCCCCGAGGCGGCCCTGTCCCGCGCGGCACGGGCGGCCCGGCTCGGCTGGCTGCGGCGGCTGTTGACCCGGTGAGACGCGGGCCCGCCGGGCCGGCCGGGTGACGGGTCAGACCGTGAGCAGGCCGATGCCCAGGACGAGCAGGGCGGCCACCTTGAGGAGCTCCAGGGCCACGTACCAGAGGTGGCTGCGGGAGCGGGGCAGGTCCTCTCCCGCGAGGACACGGTCGGAGCGGCGGTTCAGGTAGGGGCGGACGGCGGCCAGCTGGGCCAGGAGGAGTACCGCCGCGGCCACCGTCGGGCCGATGATCCGGGCGGGGGCGCCGTGCACCGCGACGGCGACGATCACCACGACCGCGAACACCGCCTCGACGGTGTTCAGCGCCCGGAACACCAGCCGGCCGATGCCGAGCCCGACGGGGATGGTCACCCCCGGGGCGCGGAACTTCAGCGGCGCCTCCAGGAAGGAGATCGCCAGCACCATCCCGAGCCAGACGAAGGTGATGGCGGTGGCGACGGCCGCGGACGCGGTGTTCATCGGTGAGTTCCCTTTCTCGTGTCCCGTGGTGCGGGGCCCGCAGCGCTCAAGTGGGCGTGGCAGGAGTCGGGTTCGGCGAACGGCTCCAGACGGGTGGCCGTCAGCGGCGCGTCGAGCCGGTCCAGGGCGCCCTGGATCAGGCCGAGATGGAGGGGGCAGATCAACTCGCCGTGTTCTTCGGCGAGTTCGAGGAAGGGGCAGTGCCGCAGCCGGATCCGTTCCGGGATGTCCGGCTCTTCCCTCCCCGGTGCGGGCTCCGGCTCGAAGCCCAGGTCGGCGAGGAGCGTGAGGAGCCGGGCGACCGACCGCTCGGCCGTCGCCCGCTCGAACGGGGGCGGCGGCTCCACCAGGAAGCGGCCCCATTCACGGCCCGTCTCCATGGCCTCCCCGCGCGCCTCGGCCGGATCCGCGGACGCCCAGCGGCTGAGCAGCATCCGCGCCAGCAGCAGGTACCCGCGCGCACCGCCGCGGTCCATGCCGGGGCGGGGGGTGTAGACGGTGCGCGGCCGGCCAGGGCCCGCGGGCGCCTCGGCCCGGCGCTCGACCAGGCCGTCGGCCACCAGGGCGTCCAGGTGGAAGCGGACCGTGTTGGGGTGCACGCCGAGCCGCTCGGCCGTCTCGGTCACCCCGAGCGGTGTGGGCGCGGCCCGCAGCGCGTCCAGCACGGCACGCCGGCGCGGGCTCTCCCGCGGGGTCGTCCGCGCCGGGTCGGTCCCGTCCGCCGTCACTCGGGCACCCCTCTCACCTGCGCGTATTTTTCACGAATCCTACGTGTGGAAATTGTACGCTGGAGCCCGGAAACCACGACTGCGAGGGGTGCAGATGACGTCAGAGTCCGCGGCCGACAGTGGATCGGCGAAGCAGGCGGAGCCGGTTCCGCGGCTCCTGTGCGATGCGCGGGAGCTGGCCGCGGAGCCGCCGGTGCCATCCGGCGTGCTGTGGAAACTCGCCGAGAGCGGGCGCCAGCTGGACGCCAACGTCGTGCGGATCGCGCCGGGCGGGCGGATCGCGGCGCACGCGGAGGCGCGACTCGATGTGCTGCTGCTGGTCGTGGCGGGGGACGGGGTGCTCGGCGCGGGCGCTCAGGAGGAGGCGCGGCCGGTCGCCGAGGGTGCCCTGGTGTGGCTGCCGCGCGGATCCACCCGCAGCATCAGCGCCGGGGAGCGGGGCCTGACCTATCTCACCGTGCACGGCCGACGGCCCGGCCTGGGCATCACCGCCCGGCCCGCCGACGGACCGGCCTGACCCGCATCCCGCCGACGGACCAGCCTGACCCGCATCCCGCCGACGGACCGGCCTGACGCACATCCCGCCGACGGCCGGCCCCGGCCATATGCGGACCGATCCGGACATGAGCCAACCCCGGTCCGGCAGGCGCCCGTTGCACCCTCAGGAGGGGCCACTAGGGTGCCCCCGTGAGCACGTTTACCGACACCGATGAGAACACCCCCGGCCGCCATGGCCCGCACGCCACCACCGAGGCCGACCCGCGCGAGGTCGGCCGGGTGCGCACCGAGTACTCCCCGGCCCACGACGGCGACCCGGACCCCGGGGAGATCGTCTGGACCTGGGTGCCGTTCGAGGAGAACGACGGCCGGGGCAAGGACCGTCCGGTGCTGGTCGTCGCCCGCGAGGCGGCGGGCACCCTGCTGGCCGTGCAGCTTTCCAGCAAGCGGCACGACGGCGACCGGGAGTGGGTGGCCATCGGCAGCGGCCCCTGGGACCGCTCGGGCCGGGACTCCTGGGTGGACGTGGACCGGGTGCTGCGGCTGTTCGAGGACGGCATGCGCCGGGAGGCGTGCGCGCTGGACCGGATGCGGTTCAACCTGGTCCGGCAGCGGCTGCACGAACGCTACGGCTGGACCTGACGGACGGCGCCGCGGGACTCAGACGCCGGCCCGCGCGAACGCTCGCAGGAACGCCTCCCGCACCGTCGCCCCCGGCGTCCGGTCCAGTACGCCGAACACCACCTGCTCGAAAGTACGCTCGAACCGGCCCCCGGGACCGAGCAGGCCCCGGAACGCCCCCGCGACCCGCGCCGGTTCGTTCTGGAAGACACCGCAGCCCCAGGCGCCCAGCACCAGCCGCCCATACCCATGGGCCACGGCCGTCTCCAGGACCCGCTCGGCCCGGCTCGCGAGGGCGGCCGGGACCTCGGCGGCGCGCTCCGGCGCCGTACGCCGCAGCACGCCCGCGTTCGGGGCGGCGGCGGTGAGGAAGCCCGCGCGGTAGGGCTCGGTGAGCAGCCGCCCGCGGTCGTCACGGAAGACGGGGACGCCCGGGGCGTGGATCACCCGGTCGGAGTAGAGCGGGTCCCGGTCGGCGCGGTGGTGGTCGTAGAACTCCCGGGCCCGCAGCAGGCACGTGTACAGCGCGGAGGCGCGGCACAGGGCCTCTTCCTGGGCCTGCGCGCCGTTCAGATAGCCGCCGCCGGGGTTTCTGGCCGAGGCGAAGTTCAGGACGGCGACCGGGGCGCCGGCCAGCCGGCGGGCCGCTTCCAGGCTGCTCTCGCCGGTCACCTCGACGACCGTGTCCACGCCGGGCGCCGGTGGCACCGGGACCGGCCCGGGTCCGTACATCCGGGTGCCGGCCCGGGCTGCGGCCGTCGCGTCCGCGAGGGACACCTCCCGGCCGTCCGGGGCCCGGTAGCGGCCCGCGGCCACGATCCGTTCCGTCTCGGCGGCGATCCCGCGCAGGCGTGCGCTCATGGCGCCACCCCCGTGGGCGCCACGACCGCGGCCCACGCGGTCTCCCCCGTTGTGCTCATACGGTCATCCTGAGTGATGCTGGTGAGGCGGTGCAACGGAGTTTCCCGGCCCCGGAGCCCGCCGGAAAGGCACACGGTCACCCCGACGACCCGTCCGGAACGCCTGAAAGGGCGCTCTTGTGCGATCCGGCACAAGGGTCTTGGGTGGGACGAGTGCCGGCCCGGCTGACCGAACGCCGGACCGGAGACATGGTGGAATCTCAGGAGGATCCCGACATGTCCGATGCGATAAACGGCGGTGGCGACTGTACGGGGCACCGCACAGCCGTCACCGAGGCCGAGGTGGACGCCCTGATCCAGGGCATCTGCTTCAAGACCGGCCCGCCCCGCACCCTCGGTGTGGAGCTGGAGTGGCTGGTGCGGGAGCGGGGCCGGCCGCAGCACCCCGTGCCACCCGAACGACTTCGCGCGGCCTACGCGGCCGTACGCGCCGTACCCCTCGGGTCGGCGCTCACCGTGGAACCCGGCGGCCAGCTGGAGCTGAGCTCGCCGCCCGCCGCCTCCCTGATGGAGTGCGTCGGCACCGTCTCCGCCGACCTCGCGGCCGTACGCGCCGTCCTCGCCGAGGACGGGCTCGCCCTCGTCGGCATCGGCCACGATCCCTTCCACCTGCCGGACAGGTTCCTGCACGAGCCGCGCTACGACGCGATGGAGACCTGTCTGGACCGCACCGGCCCGGCCGGCCGGCACATGATGCGTGCCTCCGCCTCCGTGCAGGTCTGCGTGGACGCGGGCCACGAGGAGCCCGGTCCGCTGGGCCACGGGCGGCGCTGGTGGCTGGCACACCAGTTGGGCGCGGTCCTGGTGGCCGCCTTCGCCAACTCCCCGCTGATCGGGCGGCTGCCCACGGGCTGGCTGTCCACCCGGCAGCTGATGTGGATGGAGATCGGCACCGACCGGGCCGGCGCGCCCCCGCTGCACGAGGAGCCGCGGTCCGCGTGGGCCCGGCACGTCCTGGACTCCCCGGTGATGTGCGTGCGCCGGGACGACGGGCCCTGGGCGGTGCCCGAGCGGCTGACCTTCCGCGAGTGGACGCTGCGGCACCAGCCCCGGCCGCCCACCCGGGCGGACCTCGACTACCACCTGACCACCCTCTTCCCGCCGGTCAGACCGCGCGGCCACCTGGAACTGCGGATGATCGACGCGCAGCCGGGCGAGGACGGGTGGATCGTGCCGCTCGCGGTGACGGCGGCGCTGTTCGACGATCCCCAGGCCGCCGAGACCGCCTACCGGTGCGTGAAACCCCTGGCCGAGCGGACGCTGAACCTGCCGGCCCCGCACAACCCGCTGTGGACCGAAGCGGCCCGGCGCGGGCTCGCCGACCCGGAGCTGCGGGAGGCGGCCGCCGTGTGTTTCGCCGCGGCGCTGGACGCCCTGCCCCGGCTCGGGGCCACCACCGAGGTGACGGACGCCGTCGCGGGGTACCTGGAGCGCTATGTCGCCCGGGGCCGCTGCCCGGCCGACGACCTGCTGGACGCGCTGCCCGGCACCCGCCCCGCCCCGGCCGGGAGCGGCCCCGCCGCCCACGGCAGGAAGGACATCCCCTCATGACCGTCCCCAAGGCCGACACCACGACCACGGAGCCGGACACCGAGGCCCTGCGCGAACGCGCGCTGGCCTCGCTCACCACCGCCCGGGACCGCACCACCTTGCTGACGACATGCGTGGACGAACCCGATCTCACCGCGCAGCACTCGCCGTTGATGTCCCCGCTGGTGTGGGACCTCGCCCACATCGGCAACCAGGAGGAGCTGTGGCTGCTGCGCGCGGTCGGCGGCCGGGAGGCGATGCGCCCGGAGATCGACGGCCTGTACGACGCCTTCGAGCACCCGCGGGCGGAGCGGCCCTCGCTGCCGCTGCTGCCGCCCGCGGAGGCCCGGCACTACGCGGCCGAGGTGCGCGGCCGGGTGATCGACGTCCTGGCGTCCGCCGATTTCCGGGGCACCCGGCTGACCGAGGCCGGATTCGCCTTCGGCATGATCGCGCAGCACGAACAGCAGCACGACGAGACGATGCTGATCACCCATCAGCTCCGCACGGGCCCGCCGGTCCTGACCGCGCCGGACCCGGAGCCGGGAGCGCCGTTCACGGGTCCGGCCGAGGTGCTCGTCCCCGGCGGCCCGTTCACCATGGGCACCTCCGCTGAGCCGTGGGCGCTGGACAACGAACGCCCCGCGCACCCCCGGGAGGTGGCGCCGTTCTGGATCGACACCACCCCGGTGACGAACGCGGCGTACCAGGCGTTCATCGAGGACGGCGGCTACGACACCGAGCGCTGGTGGGCGCCGGAGGGCTGGGCGCACATCCGGCGGCACGGCATCGCCGCGCCGCTGTTCTGGCACCGGGACGGCGACCGCTGGCTGCGCCGCCGCTTCGGCACCACCGAGGCGGTCGCGCCTGACGAGCCGGTGCTGCACGTGTGCTGGTACGAGGCCGACGCCTACGCCCGCTGGGCCGGGCGCCGGCTGCCCACGGAGGCGGAGTGGGAGAAGGCCGCCCGGCACGACCCGGCCACCGGCCGCTCCCGGCGCTACCCCTGGGGCGACGCCGATCCGGCGCCGGAGCACGCCAACCTCGGCCAGCGGCACCTGGGTCCCGCCCCGGCCGGCAGCTACCCGGCGGGTGAATCACCCCTCGGGGTGCGGCAGTTGATCGGCGACGTATGGGAGTGGACGGCGAGCGACTTCCTGCCGTACCCGGGGTTCCAGGCGTTCCCGTACAAGGAGTACTCGCAGGTGTTCTTCGGCTCCGACCACAAGGTGCTGCGCGGCGGTTCGTTCGCCGTGGACCCGGTGGCCTGCCGGGGCACGTTCCGCAACTGGGACTACCCGATCCGGCGGCAGATCTTCTCCGGGTTCCGCACCGCCCGCTCGGAGGACGACTGATGTGTCGTCATCTCGCTTATGTAGGGCCGCAGTTGCCGCTGGGCCGGCTGCTGGTGGAGCCCCCGCACAGCCTGTTCCGGCAGTCGTGGGCGCCGCGGCGCCAGCGGTACGGCACGGTCAACGCCGACGGATTCGGGGTGGGCTGGTACGCGCCCGGCGACCCCGCGCCCGCCCGCTACCGGCGGGCCGGGCCGATCTGGGCGGACCTGTCCTTCGCGGACCTGGCCCGGGTGGTGCGCTCCGGCGCGGTGCTCGCCGCCGTGCGGGACGCGACCCTCGCGGGGGCGGACGCGGAGGCCGCGGCGGCGCCGTTCGCCGCGGGGCGCTGGCTGTTCAGCCACAACGGGGCGGTCGCGGGCTGGCCGGACGCGGCGGCGCCCCTGGTGGCCACGCTGCCCCCGGTCGACCTGCTGTCGCTGCCCGCGCGAAACGACTCGGCATTCGTCTGGGCCCTGGTACTGCACCGGCTGCGCGCCGGGGCCGGCCCGGACCGGGCCCTGGCCGAGACCGTGCGCGAGGTCGCGCGGGCGGCCCCCGCCTCCCGGCTGAACCTGCTGCTGACGGACGGCACCACCATCGCCGCCACCGCCTGGGGCGACAGCCTCTGGTACCGCACGGAGCCCGGCCTGGGCACGGTCGTCGCCTCCGAGCCGTACGACGACGACCCGCTGTGGCGGGAGGTCCCCGACCGGACCGTGCTCACCGCGGACAGCACCGGAGTGCTGCTCGCCCCGGCGGCGGAACCGGCCGTCGCGACACCTAAGGAGCCCTGCACGTGAGCCCTCTGCACGTCACCCGCACCCTCCCCGAGGACGCGACGGATGCCGCGCTGCGCGCCGATGTCGAGCGCGGCCTGACCGACGACCCCAAGTGGCTGCCGCCGAAGTGGTTCTACGACGCCCGGGGCAGCGAACTCTTCGACAGGATCACCGAGTTGCCCGAGTACTACCCGACCCGCGCCGAGCGGGAGATCCTCGCCGCCCGGTCCGGCGAGATCGCCGCCGCGAGCGGCGCCCGGACGCTGGTCGAGCTGGGCTCCGGCTCCTCGGAGAAGACCCGCTATCTGCTCGACGCGCTCACCTCGCTCACGGCGTACGTCCCGGTCGACGTCAGCGAGAGCGCGCTCACCCAGGCCGGGCGGGCGCTCGTCGCGGAGCGTCCGGGCCTCGAAGTGCACGCCCTGATCGCCGACTTCACCGCGCCGCTCGACCTGCCCGCGACCCGGGGCCCCCGGCTGCTGGCCTTCCTCGGCGGCACCATCGGCAATCTGCTGCCCGCCGAGCGTGCCGCGTTCCTCGCCTCGGTGCGCGCCCTGCTCGACCCCGGCGACGGGCTGCTGCTCGGCACCGACCTGGTCAAGGACGAGCGGGTGCTGGTCCGGGCGTACGACGACGCGGCCGGGGTGACGGCCGCGTTCGACAAGAACGTGCTCAACGTCGTCAACCGCGAACTGGGCGCCGACTTCGACCCGGACGCCTTCGAGCACGTGGCGCTGTGGGACGCCCGCCACGAGTGGGTCGAGATGCGGCTGCGCTCGCGCACCGCGCAGACCGTGAAGGTGCCCGCGCTGGACCTCGCGGTCGAGTTCGCGGCGGGCGAGGAGCTGCGCACCGAGGTGTCGGCGAAGTTCCGCCGGGAAGGGGTGAGCCGGGAACTGGCCGCCGCCGGGATGGAGCTGACCCACTGGTGGACGGACGCACAGGACCGGTTCGCGCTGTCGCTGAGCGTGGCGCGGTGAGCCGGGGGCGTCGGAGGTGAGCCGGGGCGTCAGAGGTCCGGGGTGAGTTCCCCGGTGATCCGGCGGGACGCCCGGCGGGCCTCCGTCGCCGGGTCGGCCCCGTTCAGCACCCTGGTCATGTACTGCTTGATCGGGTTGTCGGCCTCGACGTCCGCCCACTGAGGGGTGTTGGGGGTCGCCCGGCCGTGCGCCGCGCCCACGGCCATGGCGGCGACCCCCTCCTCGCCGGAGACGGCGTCGGCCAGCGTGGTCTTGTTGGGCACGTAGTTCATGGTGCGGGCGAGTTCGGTGTCCCACTTGGTGCCGGTGAGCGCCCCGACCACGGCGGTCGCGGCGAACTGGTCCTTGGTGTGATCCGGGATGACGAGGTCGGAGCCGCCGGTGAACACGGCACCGGGCCGGGCCGCGGTCGGTCCGGGCACCGGGAAGAAGCCGAGTTCGTCCTTGAGTTCGGGGTTCTGCCGCACGATCGACTGGGCGAGCCCCGGCACGGCGACGATCTGCGCCACCTTGCCGCCGGCGAACACCCCGGCCTGGGGCGGGTGTTCCTCGTCGGCGTCCTTGGGCCCGTCGCCCAGCGACTGAAGCCGCCGGTAGAAGTCCATGCCGCGCAGCGCGGCCGGGGTGTCCAGGGTGCCCTTCCACTGGTAGTCGTCCACCTTCCGGGCGAGGTCGCCGCCCTCGTCCCAGACGAAGCCGGAAAGGGTGTACCAGTCCTGCCCGGCGAGGTAGATCCCCTGGTTGCCGCCGGAGTCGAGCTTCTCGGTGTCCGCGAGCCATTCGGCGCGGGTGCGCGGCGGGCGGGCGATGCCGGCCTGGGCGAACAGGTCCTTGCGGTAGATGACGACGCGGTTGGCCGCGTACCAGGGGACGCCGTACTGCTGGTTGCCGACCTTGCCGGGCTCGGCGAGGCCCGGCAGCCACTTGTCCTTGTCCCAGTCGCGCATCGACTCCAGCGTCAGATCGGCCAGCCCGCCGCCGTCGGCGTACAGCGGTACCTGGGTGTTGCCGACCTCGATCACGTCGGGCCCGTCGCCCGAGGTGCCCGCGAGCGCCTTGCGGACCTTGGCGACGATGCCGGTCCAGTCCTGGATACGGATGTCCAGGCGCAGGTCGGGGTGGGTGTGCTCGAAGTCCGCGGTGAAGCGGTCGAGGAAGTCCGCCGAGGCGCTGTCCTTCATCAGCCACACGGTGACGGTCTCGCGCTGATGGGTGCCGGGCAGCATCCCGCAGCCGCTGACGAGGCAACCGGTGACACAGCTGAGGGCGAGCAGACGTCGTCTCACGAGGGGTCCTGTTCTGTCTGGCATGGCGGATGCGCACAGGGGTGGGGCCCGACGTGGGGGGACGAGCACACGCGCTCGTACGGGTGTGACTGGATTTTGGTCTGGACCAATGCCGAGGTCAAGGGCTGTCGCGGATCACGTGCGGTGACGACCCCTACGCCGTGCGGAGCGGGCCGGGATGCGGCACGGTGGAGTACGGCGTGTCCCCCGGCCATAGGGTCTTTCGTTTGGATCAGGCCGGATCAGGGCCCGCGAGCCCGGCACGATCCAAACGAGAGGCCCTAGGAGCCTTTGATGACGAACCACACCTACCGGGTCACCGAGATCGTCGGCACCTCGCACGAGGGCCTCGACCAGGCCATCCGCAACGGCATCGCGCGGGCCGGCCAGACGCTGCGCAACCTGGACTGGTTCGAGGTGACGCAGGTCCGCGGCCAGCTCGAGAACGGGCAGATCGAGCACTACCAGGTGGGCCTGAAGGTGGGCTTCCGCATCGAGGACGGCGACTGACCGCCCCGCCGCCGCGCCCCTCTCAGGTGCGGCCCTCCTTCTCCTGGGCCTCCCTCAACGCCTCGGACCCCTCGGCCCAGCGGGCCCGCACCACGGTGAATCCGGCGCGCTCGGCGTCGTCGCACACCAGTGCGTCGTCATCCACGAGGAACCGCACCTGGCGGTCCCGGGCGAGCCGGCGCAGCGTCGCGAGCTTGGTGAACCGGGCCGGCCTGCGGTCCGCGTCGCCCCGCATGTGCAGGTCCCCCGCGGGCAGTTCGTGCGCGGCGAGCCAGTCCAGGGTGTCGCGGCGGTAGCGCTCCGGGCGGCCGGTGAGATAGACGATCTCGCACTCCCGCGCGCTCCGACGGGCCAGCCCGACGCCCTCGGCGAGCGGCGGGTCCGCGGGCGCGGCGGCGAAGAACCCGTCCCAGTCCTTGGGCCGGCCGCGCAGAAAGTGCTGCCGGTGGGCGGTGTCCGCCAGGGTGTTGTCGAGGTCGAACACGGCGATCGGCCGTACGCTGCTGTCGCTCACACCAAAACCCTAGTCACATGCGGGAATCCGCGGACCGCAGGTGCGTTGAACCACGAGTGAGCAGTTCATCGATCGCCCGGATACGGTTCTCCGTCCTCGACCGCTCCCGCGTCCGGCAGGGGCGCCCGCCCGCCGAGGCGCTGCGGGAGACCGTGGCGCTGGCGCGGGAGGCGGAGGCGCTCGGCTACCACCGGTTCTGGGTCTCCGAGCACCACGGCGTGCCGGGGGTGGCCGGGTCCGCGCCGACCGTGCTGGCCGCCGCGGTGGCCGCCGCCACCCGGACGATCCGGGTGGGCACCGGCGGGGTGATGCTGCCCAACCACCGGCCGCTGGTCGTCGCCGAGCAGTTCGGGGTGCTGGAGTCGCTGTTCCCGGGGCGCATCGACATGGGCCTCGGACGTTCGGTGGGCTTCACGGACGGGGTGCGCCGGGCGCTCGGCCGGGGCAAGGCGGACGCGGAGGACTTCGGCGCCCAGCTCGGCGAGCTGCTCGACTGGTTCACCGGCGCCTCCCCGACGGGGGTGCGCGCCCGGCCCGCGGACGGCCTGCGGGTGCCGCCGTTCGTGCTGGCCCTGGGCGAGGGCGCGGCGATCGCGGCGCGGGCCGGGCTGCCCCTGGTCATCGGGGATCTGCGCGACCGCGAGCGGCTGCTGCGCGGCGTCGACCGCTACCGCGCCGCCTTCCGCCCCTCCCCCTGGGCGGCGGAGCCGTACGTGGTGATCTCCGGGGCGGTCGCGGTCGCGGACACCGAGGAGGCGGCGCGGCGGCTGCTGGTCCCGGAGGCCTGGTCGATGGCATACGCGCGCACGCACGGCACCTTCCCGCCGCTCGCCCCGGCCGAGGAGACCGAGGCCCGCGCGATGACCGCGCGCGAGCGGGAGGCGTACGAGGGCCAGCTCGCCGGACAGCTCGCGGGCACGCCCCCGCATGTCGCCCACGAGCTGGAGACGGTGCTCAAGGAGACCGGTGCGGACGAGGTCCTGGTCACGACCAGCAGCTACGACCGCACGGCGCTGCTGGACTCCTACCGGGCGCTGGCCGCCCTCTTCGCGCCCGCGCCCTGACGCCGGGGCGGCGCCCCGAGATGCGAGGCGGGCCCGGGACGGTGACCCTGGGAGGGCAAGGACGCCATCGACGAGGAGGACCGCCATGTCCTTCATGGATAAAATCAAGGGCATGCTCAAGGGCCACGAGGACATCGCCGACAAGGGCATCGGCAAGGGCGGCGACTACGTCGACCAGCGCACCGGCAACAAGTACCAGAAGCAGGTCGACACCGCTCAGGACAAGGCGCGGGACGAGTTCGGCACCCGGCAGGACCGGGGCAACCCGCCGCAGCCCTGACAGGTGGGGGCGGATAAGGTGTGCTTTCCATGCACCCCAGCCCCCATGATCCCTATGTCCGCGTCCGCGGCGCCCGTGAGCACAATCTCAGGGGCGTCGACGTGGACGTCCCGCGTGACGTACTGGCCGTGTTCACCGGGGTGTCCGGCTCGGGGAAGTCGTCCCTGGCGTTCGGCACGATCTACGCCGAGGCCCAGCGACGCTACTTCGAGTCGGTCGCGCCGTACGCACGCCGGCTGATCCACCAGGTCGGCGCGCCGAAGGTCGGGGAGATCACCGGGCTGCCGCCCGCGGTCTCGCTCCAGCAGCGCCGCGCGGCACCCACCTCGCGTTCCTCGGTGGGCACGGTCACCAATCTCTCCAACTCCCTGCGCATGCTGTTCTCGCGCGCCGGGGAGTACCCGCCGGGCGCGGAGCGCCTGGACTCGGACGCGTTCTCGCCGAACACGGCGGCGGGCGCGTGTCCGCGCTGCCACGGTCTGGGGCAGGTGCACGACACCAGCGAGGAGCTGCTGGTGCCCGACCCGTCGCTGTCCGTGCGCGAGGGGGCGATCGCCGCGTGGCCGGGCGCCTGGCAGGGCAAGAACCTGCGGGACATCCTGGACGCGCTGGGCTACGACGTGGACCGGCCCTGGCGGGAACTGCCCGCCGACCAGCGGCGCTGGATCCTGTTCACGGACGAGCAGCCGGTCGTCACCGTGCACCCGGTGCGGGACGCGGACCGTATCCAACGCCCCTACCAGGGCACGTACACGAGCGCCCGCCGGTATGTGCTCAAGACGTTCTCCGACACCAAGTCGCCGACCCTGCGCACCAAGGCGGAGCGCTTCCTGACCAGCACGCCCTGCGCGGGGTGCGGGGGCAGCCGGCTGCGGCCCGAGGCGCTGGCGGTGACCTTCGGCGGCCGCACCATCGCCGAGCTGGCCGCGCTGCCGCTGACCGGTCTCGCGGAACTGCTCGACGGCGGCGGCGAGACGGCCCGCGTCCTCACCGAGGATCTGAAGTCCCGGATCGCGCCGGTGGTCGAACTCGGCCTCGGCTACCTGAGTCTGGACCGCTCCACGCCCACCCTCTCGGCGGGCGAGCTGCAACGGCTGCGTCTGGCCACGCAGTTGCGGTCCGGGCTCTTCGGTGTGGTGTACGTGCTGGACGAGCCGTCCGCGGGACTGCACCCGGCGGACACCGAGGCGCTGCTCACCGTGCTGGACCGGCTGAAGGCGGCGGGCAACTCGGTGTTCGTGGTCGAGCACCATCTGGAGGTGGTGCGCGGCGCCGACTGGCTGGTGGACGTGGGGCCCGGCGCGGGCGAGCACGGCGGGCGCGTGCTGTACAGCGGGCCGCCGGCCGAGCTGGCGTCGGTCGAGGAGTCGGCGACGGCCGCCTTCCTGTTCGACGAGGCGCCCGGACCGGCGCGTGAAGTCCGCGAGCCGCGCGGCTGGTTGAAGGTCGGCCCGGTGACCCGGCACAACCTGCGCGAGGTGACGGCCGCGTTCCCGCTGGGCGCGTTCACCGCCGTCACCGGGGTCTCCGGCTCCGGGAAGTCCACGCTGATCGGCGAGTTGACGCAGGAGCTGGAGGGCGTCGACCGTCTGGTGCGCGTCGACCAGAGGCCGATCGGCCGCACCCCGCGCTCCAACCTGGCCACGTACACCGGCCTGTTCGACGTCGTACGCAAGGTGTTCGCGGCGACGGACGGGGCGCGCGAGCGCGGGTACGGCGTCGGGCGGTTCTCCTTCAACGTCGCCGGGGGCCGCTGCGAGACCTGTCAGGGCGAGGGGTTCGTCAGCGTCGAGCTGCTGTTCCTGCCGAGCACGTACGCGCCCTGCCCGGACTGCGGCGGCGCCCGCTACAACCCGCCAACGCTCCAGGTGGCGTACCGGGGGCGGAACATCGCCGAGGTGCTGGACCTGACGGTGGAGGCGGCGGCGGAGTTCTTCGCGGACGTGCCGGCCGCCGCCCGCAGCCTCGGCACGCTGCTCGACGTGGGCCTCGGCTATCTGCGGCTCGGCCAGCCGGCGACCGAGCTGTCCGGCGGGGAGGCCCAGCGGATCAAGCTGGCGAGCGAGCTGCAGCGCGGCCGCCGCGGCCACACCCTGTACCTGCTGGACGAGCCGACCACCGGGCTGCATCCGGCCGACGTCGAGGTCCTGATGGACCGGCTGCACGGACTGGTCGACGCCGGGCACACGGTCGTCGTGGTGGAGCACGACATGACGGTGGTCGCGGGCGCCGACTGGGTGATCGACCTCGGGCCGGGCGGCGGCGACCAGGGCGGCCGCGTCGTCGCCGCGGGGCCGCCGCAGCGGGTGGCCCGGGCGAAGGACAGCGCGACGGCGCCGTACCTGGCGCGCGTCATGCCGTAACCGCGCCGCCGGCGGCGGGGTGGCCGTCGACCAGGGCCGCGTGGGTCCAGGCCGGGCCGGAGGTGATCGGCTGGGCCGCCTCGGCGAGGGCGCGGCGGTCGGTGTGCGTGCCCGGCGCGATCACCGGGCACACCTCCACCTCGGCGACCAGTCCCCTGGTGCGGGCCACCCGCCACAGGGAGGCGAGCAGGGTGTCCGCGCCGACGAAGGCGGCCGCGGTGCCCGTCCCGCCGTCCTGGAGCCGGTACCGCAGGCGGACCGGCTGCACGGGCACCCCCGCGTCCAGCGCCGCCTGGAAGACGGCCCTGCGGAAGCGGCCGTGGGCGCGCCCGCACCAGGTGCTGCCCTCCGGGAAGGCGGCCACGGCGGAGCCCGTGCGCAGGGCGCCGGCGATCGACGCCACCGTGCCGGGCAGGGCGCGCAGCCGGTCCCGCTCGATGAACAGGGTGCCGCCGCGCGCGGCCAGCGTGCCCGCCACCGGCCACCGCCGGATCTCGGTCTTGCCGAGCATCCTGGCCGGCCGTACGGCGGTGAGCAGCGGGACGTCCAGCCAGGAGACGTGGTTGGCGACCAGCAGCAGCCCGCCGCCCGGTGCCGCGGCGCCGGTGACGCGCGCCCGCACCCCGATGGCCCGCACGAGGGCCCGGCACCAGCGCCTGACCCAGTCGGCGGGGATCCTCCCGCCGAGCGGGGACAGGGCGATTCCGGCCAGCAGCAGGGCGGTGACGGCGGTCAGCCGCAGCACGGCACGGGGTACGGCCACGGCGGCGGGCGCCGGTTCCACACAGGCGTCCGGGGTGCAGGGCGCGCTGGGCAGCCAGGCGCTCATCGACCCGGCACGAGGGAGAGGAAGTGCCGCAGATAGCGCGGATCGACCCGGCGCATCGACAGCAGCACGTACAGGTCGGCCACCCCGAACTCCGGGTCGTGCGCGGGCTCCCCGCAGACCCACGCGCCGAGGCGGAGGTAGCCGCGCAGCAGGGCGGGCAGTTCGGTGCGCCCGGCGGGGGCCTGGGCGTCGGGGGTCCAGGGCCGCAGCGGCCGTACCCGGAACTCCTCGGGCGCCAGGTGCCTGTCCCGCACCCGGTCCCAGGCGGCGGTGGCGAGGGCGCCGCCGTCGGCGAGCGGTATCGAACAGCAGCCCGCCAGCCACTCGTGGCCGCCGTCGGTCATGTAGCGGGCCAAGCCGGCCCAGATCAGGCCGATGACCGCGCCGTCACGGTGGTCGGGGTGCACGCAGGAGCGGCCGACCTCGACCAGTCCCGGCCGGATCGCGTGCAGCGCGTCGAGCGCGAACTCGCCCTCGGAGTACAGCCGTCCGGCGGCCGCGGCCCGCTCGGGCGGCAGCAGCCGGTAGGTGCCGACGACCTGCCCGGTCGTGGTGTCGCGGACCAGCAGGTGGTCGCAGTGGGCGTCGAAGGCGTCGATGTCGTGGCCCGGCCGCGGGGTGGCGAGGACGGCACCCAGCTCCCCGGCGAAGACGTCGTGCCGCAGCCGCTGCGCGGCCCGCACGTCCTCCTCGTCGCGGGCGAGCGCGACGGTGTAGCGGGCGGGTGCCGCGGGCTGCGGGGGACGGTCGAGGGTGGGAACGCCGGTCATGGCTCTCTCCTGTCACGGGGCCGGTTCGGCGGCGGCGGGCCGGTGGTTCACGGCCCGCCGCTCCTGTTCTTCCGACGCCGGTCGACCGGCGCGTGACGGAGGCGGGGAGAGCGGATGTGGGGATGCTGAACGGCCGGGTACGGCTGGTCGGCCGACGCCGGACGAGCGGCGCGCGGTGCCGTGGGAGCGCGGGAAACACGAGACGGGGCCGGATGAGCACCAGACTCCCGGCCCCGCCCGCCCGCCTGTCCCGGCGAACGTCTCGGTGTGCGGGCGGCGTTACCGCTTGCCCGCCTTCCGGGTGGCTCGCAGCCACTCCCTGTTCATGCTCGTGATGGACATCAGCGGGATGCCCTTGGGGCAGGCCGTCGCGCACTCCCCCGCCAGCGTGCACCCGCCGAAGCCCTCGTCGTCCATCTGCGCCACCATGTCCAGCACCCGGCTCTCCCGCTCGGGAGCGCCTTGCGGCAGCACGTTCAGATGGTTGATCTTGGCCGAGGTGAACAGCATCGCCGCCCCGTTGGGGCACGCCGCCACACACGCCCCGCAGCCGATGCACTCGGCGTGCTCGAACGCGAAGTCGGCGTCGGCCTTCGGCACCGGCGTGGCATGCGCCTCCGGCGCGGACCCGGTCGGCGCGGTGACGTAGCCGCCGGCCTGGATGATCCGGTCGAACGCGGACCGGTCGACCACGAGGTCCTTGATCACCGGGAACGCGGCGGCCCGCCACGGCTCGATGTCGATCGTGTCGCCGTCCTTGAAGGACCGCATGTGCAACTGGCAGGTGGTGGTCCGCTCGGGCCCGTGCGCGTCGCCGTTGATCACGAGGGAGCAGGCGCCGCAGATGCCCTCGCGGCAGTCGTGGTCGAAGGCGACCGGGTCCTCGCCGGAGAGGATGAGCTGTTCGTTGAGGAGGTCCAGCATCTCCAGGAAGGACATGTCGGACGAGATGCCGTCCACCTGGTAGGTGGACATCGTGCCGTCGGCGTCGGCGTTCTTCTGCCGCCAGACGCGCAGGGTGAGCTTCATGCGTAGCTCCGCTGAGTGGGGTGGACGTACTCGAAGACCAGGTCTTCCTTGTGCAGGACGGGAGCGGAGCCCGTACCGGCGAACTCCCAGGCGGCCGCGTAGGCGAACTCCTCGTCCCTGCGGGCGGCCTCGCCGTCCGGGGTCTGGGACTCCTCGCGGAAGTGGCCGCCGCAGGACTCGGCGCGGTGCAGCGCGTCGAGGCACATGAGTTCGGCGAGTTCGAGGTAGTCGACGATGCGGTTGGCCTTCTCCAGCGACTGGTTGAACTCCTCGCCGGTGCCCGGGACCTTGATGCGGCGCCAGAACTCCTCGCGGATCTGCGGGATACGCTCCAGCGCCTTGCGCAGGCCCTCCTCGGTGCGGGCCATGCCGCAGAACTCCCACATGATCTCGCCGAGTTCGCGGTGGAAGGAGTCCGGGGTGCGGTCGCCGTCGACGGCGAGCAGCAGGTTCAGCCGGTCCTCGGTCTCCGCCAGCACCTCCTGGACGGCGGGGTGTTGCGGGGTGACGGGGTCCTGGTGGGGGTTGCGGGCCAGGTAGTCGTTGATGGTGGCCGGGAGCACGAAGTAGCCGTCGGCGAGGCCCTGCATCAGGGCCGAGGCGCCCAGCCGGTTCGCGCCGTGGTCGGAGAAGTTGGCCTCGCCGACCGCGAACAGGCCGGGGACGGTGGTCTGGAGGTCGTAGTCGACCCACAGTCCGCCCATCGTGTAGTGCACGGCCGGGTAGATGCGCATCGGCACCTCGTACGGATCCTCGTCGGTGATCCGCTGGTACATGTCGAAGAGGTTGCCGTACTTGGCCTCCACCGCCTTGCGGCCCATGCGCTGGATCGCGTCGGCGAAGTCGAGGTAGACGCCCTGCCCGCCGGGGCCGACTCCCCTGCCCTCGTCGCAGACGTTCTTCGCGGCGCGGGAGGCGATGTCGCGCGGGACCAGGTTGCCGAAGGAGGGGTAGATGCGCTCCAGGTAGTAGTCGCGCTCGTCCTCGGGGATCTGGTTCGGCGGGCGGTCGTCGCCCTTGGCCTTGGGCACCCAGATCCGGCCGTCGTTGCGCAGCGACTCGCTCATCAGGGTGAGCTTGGACTGGTGGTCGCCGGTGCGCGGGATGCACGTCGGGTGGATCTGGGTGAAGCAGGGGTTGGCGAAGTAGGCGCCGCGCCGGTGCGCCCGCCAGATCGCGGTCGCGTTGGAGTTCATGGCGTTGGTCGACAGGTAGAAGACGTTGCCGTAGCCGCCGGAGGCCAGCACGACGGCGTCCGCGAAGTACGTGTCGATGCGGCCCGTGATCAGGTCCCGGGCCACGATGCCGCGCGCCCGCCCGTCCACCACGATCAGGTCCAGCATCTCGGTGCGCGGGTGCATCTCCACGTTCCCGGCGGCGATCTGCCTCGACAGCGCCTGGTAGGCGCCGAGGAGGAGCTGCTGGCCCGTCTGGCCGCGGGCGTAGAAGGTGCGGGAGACCTGGACGCCGCCGAAGGAGCGGGTGTCGAGCAGCCCGCCGTACTCGCGGGCGAAGGGCACGCCCTGGGCCACGCACTGGTCGATGATCTCGACCGAGATCTGTGCCAGCCGGGCGACGTTGGACTCGCGGGCGCGGAAGTCGCCGCCCTTGACGGTGTCGTAGAACAGCCGGTGGACCGAGTCGCCGTCGTTGCGGTAGTTCTTCGCCGCGTTGATGCCGCCCTGCGCGGCGATGGAGTGGGCGCGGCGCGGGGAGTCCTGGTAGCAGAACTGGACGACGTGGTAGCCCTGTTCGGCCAGGGTGGCGCCCGCGGAGCCGCCGGCCAGTCCGGTGCCGACCACGATGACCGTGTGCTTGCGCCGGTTGGCCGGGTTGACCAGCTTGGCCTCGAAGCGGCGGGTGTCCCAGCGCTCGTGGATCGGGCCGGCGGGGGCCTTGGTGTCGGCGACGGGTTCGCCGGTCGTGTAGTTCACGTAGTCGGTCATGTCAGCTCACCACTCCGGTCATGACGCCCACGGGTACGGCGATGAAGCCGGCCGTGAGCAGCAGCGCGAGGACGTCGGCAACGGCCTTCAGGGCGCGGTCGCGGGCGCGGCTGCCGACGCCGAGGGTCTGCGCGGCGCTCCAGAAGCCGTGCCGGATGTGCAGGCCGAGCGCGAGCATCGCGACGATGTAGATCACGTCGCCGTACCAGGTGGAGAAGGTGTCCACGACGTTCTGGTACGGGTGGCCGGGCTGGAAGCCGCCGGAGTGCACGGTGCCGGTGGTCAGGTCCAGGATGTGCCAGACGATGAACAGGCCGAGGATGATCCCGCCCCAGCGCATGGTGCGCGTGGCATAGCTCGCCCGGGGCCTGCTGTGCACGTACTTGCTGGGCCGCGCCTTGATGTCACGGCGGCTGAGCTGGTACGCGGACGTGGCGTGGGCGACCACGGCGACGACGAGGACTATCCGGATCAGCCAGAGCGTCCACTCGTAGTGCATGAAGGGTTCGCCGATGGTGCGCAGCCAGTGGGCGTAGTGGTTGAACTCGCCCGCCCCGAAGTAGATCTTCAGGTTTCCGATCATGTGCACCACCAGGTAGAGCAGCATGATCAGACCGCTGACGGCCATCACCGTCTTCTTGCCGACGGAGGAGTCCCACATCGTGCGCGCCATGGACGACCGTCGGTCCGTCCGCGTTGCCAAAGCCATGGAACAGCACGCTAGGGCCGAAGGTCCCGATCGGTCCAAGACATGGAACGGCTTGTTTCCATAGGCACCAGCTATCGTTGCTGTATGCAGTTCCAGCAGCTCCAGTACTTCGTCGCCGTCGCCGAGACCCGGCACTTCACCCGCGCCGCCGAGCTGGTCCATGTGGCACAGCCGTCGCTGTCGCAGCAGATCAAGGCGCTGGAGCGGGAGCTGGGCGCGGATCTGTTCCTGCGCGCGCGGGGCAACATCACGCTCACCGACGCGGGCGAGGCGCTGCTGCCGCTGGCCCGGCGGATCCTCGCGGACACGGACACCGCCCGGCACGAGGTGCAGGAGCTGGTGCAGCTCCGGCGCGGCCGGGTGCGGCTCGGGGCGACGCCGAGCCTGTGCACGGGTCTGCTGCCGGACGTGCTGCGCGCCTTCCACGACCGCTATCCGGGCATCCGGCTCATGATCGAGGAGGGCGGCTCCCACGACCTCGTGCGCGAGCTGGCCCGGGGCGCGCTCGACCTCGCGCTGGTCGTGCTGCCGCTGCCGACGCCGTCGCCCGCGCTGACCACGCGGGAAGTGCTGCGCGAGGATCTGGTCGTGGTCTCCTCCCCGGAGGCGCCGGCGCCCGGCCGGGGCGGGCGGACGGTGCACATCGGGGATCTGGCGCGGGAACGCCTGGTGATGTTCCGGCACGGGTACGACCTGCGGGAGCTGACCGTCGCGGCGTGCCGCTCCGCCGGGTTCGAGCCGGAGTTCGCCGTCGAGGGGGGCGAGATGGACGCGGTGCTGGGCTTCGTGCGGGCGGGCCTGGGGGTGGCGGTCGTACCGAGGATGGTGGCGACCAGGGCGGGGCGGGGGTTGCGGGTCACTCCGCTGGCCCGGCCGGGGCTGCACCGGACCATCGCGCTGGCGCACCGCAGCGACGTCGCGCCGCCGCGAGCCGCGCGGGAGCTCCAGCGGATGCTGCTGGAGCGGTGAGGGCACGCCGCGCCCGCCCCGGCAGCACCGCTGCGGGTGCGCCGTGGCCGGTCGTGCCCCGGCGGCGCAGCCGCACCCCGGTACGGCCCCGCACCCCTGGGCGGGCGGGGCCGCGCCCCGGCCCGCTCAGCCCGTCGCGTCCGCCAGCGCGAGGTCGTGGAGCCTCTCCGGCGGGCCCGGTCTCGCGTAGTACCAGCCCTGGGCCGTGTCGCAGCCCAGAACGCGGAGCTGTTCGGCCTGGGCACCGGTTTCCACGCCTTCCACCGTGACGGCGAGGTCGAGGCTGTGGGCGAGGGTGACGATGCCTTCGACGATCTTCAGGTCGACGGGGTCGGCGGGGAACTGCTGCATGCCCTGGGTGAAGGAGCGGTCCAGTTTGAGGACGCTCACCGGCAGGCGGCGCAGGTTGGCCAGGTTCGAGTAGCCGGTGCCGAAGTCGTCCAGGGCGATGTCCACGCCCATGTCGGCCAGTCTGCGCAGGGGTTTGAGCAGATCGTCGTCGGCGCCGATGAGCGCGGACTCGGTGACCTCCAGGCACAGGGCGTCGGGGGTGACGCCCGCGCGTTCGAGGATCTCCACCGTGTCCTGGACCAGGCCGGGATGGCTCAGCTGGCACGGGGACAGGTTGACGTTGATCCGCAGCGGCCCCGCGTGCCGGCCGCCGTGCCGCTCCCGCCAGGCGCGGGCCTGCCGGATCGACTCCTCCAGGACCCAGCGGCCGAGCGGCACGATCAGCCCGGTGTGCTCGGCGAGCGGGATGAAGCGGTCGGGGCCGAGCACGCCGTGCTGCGGGTGCAGCCAGCGCACCAGGGCCTCGGCGCCGCGCACGCTGCCGTCGCCGAGGTGCACCAGCGGCTGGTACTCGATGAAGAACTCGCCGCGTTCCAGGGCGGTGGGCAGGGCCGTGGTAAGGCCGTGCCGGGTGATGGCGCGGGCGTCCGCCTCCGGGTCGGCCAGCTCGAAGCGGTTGCCGCCCGCCGACTTGGCCCGGTACATGGTGATGTCCGCGCTGCGCAGCACCTCGGCGGCCGTGCGTTCGCCCGCCGGGCCCTCCACGATGCCGAGACTGCCGCGCACCAGCAGGTCCCGGCCGTCGATGCTGATCGGGGTGACCAGCGCGTTCATGATGCGCTCGGCCAGCTCGTCCACGGTGCGCTCGGTGCCGGGTCCGGTGGTCAGCGCCACGAACTCGTCGCCGCCGAGCCGGGCGACCATCTCGCCCGGCGCGGTCGCGCAGGACTCCAGGCGGTCGGCGACCTCCACCAGGAGCCGGTCGCCGGCCGCGTGGCCCAGGCTGTCGTTGATGGTCTTGAAGCCGTCCAGGTCGAGGTAGCACAGCCCGAAGCGCTGGCCGTCCCCGGCGGCGAGGACCTTCTCCAGCCGCTCGAAGAACAGCGTGCGGTTGGGCAGTCCGGTGAGCGCGTCGTGCGTCGCCTCGTACCGCAGCCGGAGGTTGAGCAGCCGGCGCTCGGTGGTGTCCTCCATGAGCGCGAGCTGGTACTGCGGTCTGCCGTCGGCGTCGCGCAGCAGGGAGACCGTCAGGTTGGTCCACAGCACGGTGCCGTCGGGCCGGTTGAAGGCCTTCTCCAGGTGGTAGTGCTCGCGTTCGCCGCGGACCAGTTCGTCGTAGAGCCGCCAGGTCTGCGGGGCGTCGTCGGGGTGCGTCCAGTCCTGCACCCGGCGGCCGCGCAGCGACTGCTGGGTGAGCCCGAACATGCGCATCAGCGCCTCGTTGACCTGGAGGATGTTGCCGTCCAGGTCGGCGATGCTGATCCCTATGGCGGCGCCCTCGAAGACGGCGCGGAACCGGGCCTCGCTCGCGTGCAGCGCCTGCGCGACCACGCCCTGGGCGCGCAACGCCGCCTGGGCGATGGCCTCTTGCTCGGCGAGGGTGCGCCGGCGCAGCGCGTGCGCGTAGCCCGCGGCCATCGCGTGCTGCAACCGCGAGGCGCGCATGCGCAGTTCGTCCTGGGGGCCGTCCCCGCCGCAGTAGAGCACCAGGTAGGCGTCCACGCAGTCCAGGGTCCGCGAGAGCGCCTCTGGGTCGGTGCAGTGCGCCTCGACCAGGGCGGCGCCGACCGCCTTCGCCGCGTCCGCGTCGAAGCTGCGGGCCCGCAGCAGCTCGCTCAACCGGCGTGCGAGCGGAAGGAGTTGTTCCTCGAACTCGGCGCGGGTGAGGGACGTCGAGGTCACCGGGTACAGCGCCCGGCTCCAGATCGTCGTCAGCCGGCGCAGTCTGTCCTCCGGCCCGTCCGGTTCCGCGCTCACGCCGTACGCCCCACGCCGGCGTATCCGGCGAAGGCGAACGGATCCTCGTCCTCCGGCGCCGATTCCGGGCGCCAGAGCGGCAACGGCACCAGTCCGGGTTCCACCATGTCGTACCCCTCGAAGAACCGCGCGATCTCGTCGCGCGAGCGCATGATCAGCGGGTTGCGAATGTCCCTGTATACGTCCACCGCGCCCTCGGCCCGCTCCGCGGACACGGGGATTCCCTCGTACGAGGCATGGGTGAGGATCAGCATGCTGCCGGGCGCGAGCGCCTCGCGCAGCTCGGCCACCGCACTGTAGGGATCGTCCGCGTCTTCCACGAAGTGCAGTATGGCAACGAGAAGGAGGGCGACCGGCCGGTTCAGGTCGATCAGTCGCCGCACTTCGGGGCTGGCGAGGAGGTCCTCCGGCGTGCGCAGGTCCGCGGCGGCCACGCCCGCGGTGTCGTTGCCCGCGAGCACGGCCTGGCTGTGCGCGACGGCGACGGGGTCGTTGTCGACGTAGACGACATGGGCGCCGGGGGCGGCGGACTGGGCGATCTCGTGGACGTTGCCGTACGTCGGGATGCCCGAGCCGATGTCGAGGAACTGGGTGATGCCCTCTCGGGCGGCGAAGCGCACGGCCCGGCGCAGGAAGGCCCGGTTGGCCTGCATGGTCTTGGGCAGCCCCGGCATGAAGTCCATGGCCTTGCGGGCGGCCTCCCGGTCCACCTCGAAGTTGTGCGAACCGCCCAGGTAGTAGTCGTAGATGCGCGAGACGCTCGGCACCGAGATGTCGATGCTGCGTGGGGCCCAGGCGGGACGCTCCATTATCTCTCCAAGGCGGGACGTGGACGTAGGCGATCCGGTGTTCGAGCTGAGGCTACTGATCGCCCGCCAAAGGAGCGACCCGAACCGGAAATTGACCATCCGTTCCCGGTCACTGCCTGCGGCAAGTGCCCAAGTGACCCCGCTCGGTGACGTCCTGGGCCGCGGACGGTGTCGACCGCCGTCCACCGCACACCATCGGGACGGGTGACGCCTTTCGGAGGTCTCTGCTTGACGCCCCGGCACCGTCCTCGCGAGGGCCGAGCGTCACATAGGGACACTTTTCGGCCATGTCGAACTCATCCGATCGTCAAACCACTGATCGGCTTTATCCCTCCTTCGGACCAATCCCGGCGCACTCCGGGTCACGGCCGCACCGCGCGGCCCCATGATCTCCGCGTGCATGGACTCCACGTGACCCGACGCGCGCCCGCTCCGAGGGTGCTGGCCCTGCTGGCGGTGGCCTGCGCCCTGGCGGGCTGCCCGGTCGGCCGCGCGTCGGCCGACGCCTGCGCGTACGCCTCCACGGGCCCGGACGGCACAGTGGCGGTGGCCTCGGCGGGCGGCGCCTCGACGACGGCCTCCACGGGCGACGTCTCGGCCCCGGCCGACGACGCCTGGGCATTCGCGGGAGGCGCCTCGGTCTCGGCGGCGGGGGCCTCGGTCTCCGCAGGTGGCGCCTCGGTGGCCCTCTCCGACGGCCACCATCACCACCGACCGGACCCCCCGCACCACCACCCCGGGCCGCCGCCCCGGCACTGCCCATCGCCGCCACCGCCACCGTGCCCGCCCACGCCGACACCGACACCAACTCCGACGCCCACCCCCTCCCCCACCCCGACTCCGCCGCCCCCGCCGAAGCCGACGCCCACACCCCGGCCCACGCCGAAGCCCGCGCCGCCCGTCCGGGCGCCCAGGCCGACGCCCGCCCCCACTCCCCCGCCGGCCCCGAAGCCCGTACCGGCCCCGAAGCCGAAACCCGCGCCACGGCCGACGGCGACGCCGGTGAGCTTCCCGGCCTACCACCCGCATCCGGCCGGCCGGCCCGCGCCGGGCCACACCGCGCCCGTCACCTACGTCCTGCTCATCGCCGTACCCGCGATCGTCGCCGTCGCGGCCCTGCGCCCGCGCTGACCCGCCGGGCCGCTCACCTCTGGAGGTATCCGTTGTCGGATTGGCTTGTTCTCGTCCTCGGGATGCTGGGGGCCTGCGCCGTGGTGGTCCTCGTGACCTTCGTACGGCACCGGCGGGCACCCGAGGACGAGGACCCCAGCGAGACCCCCGACGTCATCGAGTACATGACGATGTGGATCGGCGTCGTGTACGCGATCGTCCTGGGTCTGGCCATCGCGGGCGTGTGGGAGGCGCGCGACTCCGCCCAGAGCTACGTGCAGTCGGAGGCGCAGGCGCTGCACGAGATCTCGGAGCGGGTGCGGGTCTATCCGCCGGAGACCCGGGACCTCATCCGGGCCGATGTCAACTCCTATGTGAGCTACGTCGTGCGCACCGAGTGGCCCACGATGGCCCACCAGGAGCGCGTCACCGACCACGGGACCGCGCTGCTCCAGAAGGTCCGCCAGGACGTCACCGACTACCAGCCGAAGAACGACTTCGAGGCGCAGGCCTACCAGCCGCTGCTGGACCAGATGGCCGCCGCCGACCAGGCGCGCAACGCGCGGGCCGACTCCACCGGCGCGACCATGCCGTCGGTGGTGTGGTGGGGGCTGCTCACCGGGGCGGTGGTCACCGTCGGCATGGTGTTCGCGCTCCAGATCCGGCGCACCAGAAGGGAGTTGGTTCTCGCCGGGCTGTTCTCCGCGACCATCGCCTTCATGCTCTTCCTGATCTGGGACCTCGACTCGCCCTACAGCCGGGGCATCGCGGTGACCGCCGAACCGTTCCTCAACCTGTTCCCGGGCATCACGAGCTGACCGGGCCGACGCCCGCGATCCCGGACCGGCCGCCCGCGCACGGTGGCCGCCGGTCCGGGTGCGCCCCGGGGGTCCCGGGGGTCCCGTCAGGCCCGCCGCTCGCCCCTGCGGCGCAGCCAGTAGGCCCCGCCGCCGAGCAGGGCCACGCCGACCAGGCCGCCGCCGATGGCCATGTCCGCCGTCGTCGCACCGCCGGTCCTGCTGCCGCCGAGCCCGCCGTTGACCCCGCCGATCACGGTGAAGGCCCGGGGCCGGGTGATGGTGCGGCCCTCGCAGCGCACGGAGATGTCGTACCGGCCCGGGCGCGCGTCGCGGTCGACGAAGACGACGCCGCGTGCGGTGTCGTCGCGGAACGGCGTCAGCGGCGCGGTGCGGAAGGCCCGCGAGGCCATCTCGCCGCCGCGCCGGCAGCCCTGCACGGTGACGGTCAGCCGACCCCCGGCCGCGACCGCGCTCGGCGTGACGACGATGTTGCGCAGACCGCCGTTCTCGCCTCCGGGCCGGTTGCCGTTGCCGAAGTCGTCGCCGCGCCCGCCGAAGTCACCGCCGGGCCCGTTGTCGCCACGGCCGAAGTCGTCGCCGCGGCCGAAGTCGTCACCCCGGTCGTTGCCGCCTCTGCCGTTGCCGACGTCGTCGCCCCGGCCGTTGCCGCTGATGCGTCCGTTGCCGCTGATGGTGCCGTTGAAGTGGCCTTCGAAGCGGCCGTTGCCGCTGAAGCCGCCGTTTCCGTTGAAATTCCCGTTCTCGTTTCCGTTGCCGAAGTTCCCGTTTCCGTTCCCGTTCCCGAAATTGCCGTTCCCGTTCCCGTTGTTGCCGTTCCCGTGCCCGTTCCCGTTGCCGTTCCCGTTGCCGTTCCCGTTGCCGTTCCCGTTCCCGCGCCCGTTTCCGAAGTTGCCGTTCCCGTTGCCGAAGTTCCCGCCCCCACCCCCGTTCCCGTTCCCGAAGTTCCCGCCCCCACCGCCGCCACCGCCCCCGCCTCCGTTCCCGCCTCCGTTCCCGACGTTCCCGCCCCCGTTGCCGATGCCGATGCCGATGTTGCCGTTCCCGAAGTTGCCGACGCCGGTGCCCGGGCCGACGATGGTCCCCGTGCCCGTGCCCGTGCCTGCCGTGGTGCCGCCCCCGTTGCCCATGCCGTCCGCGACGGCCACGGGGGCGGCGAGCCCGAGCACGGCCACCGCGGTGCACGCGGCCGCCAGTGCGCGTTGGTTTCGCATGTGATCCTCCGCGGAAGGCACCCCGGGGCCCGTACCCGGTCGATCGGCGAGAAAGCACCTCCCAGCAAAGACCCTCGGGCTCGCGGAACACGCCCGCATGTCGAGAATGCTCCGTCCTGGTGATCCGACACCCCTCACGACAACCTGACAATCCGATATAGCCGCAGGTCACGGACCGTCAGAAAATTCCTGGGAACGGCAACTCGGATGGCGCACCACGAGAGTGCGGGGCCACCCGTTCGCCACTCGGCCCGTCGCCGGGCGTGCGCGCGGGACTTAGCTTTTTCCCATGCGCAACGCAGGTGACGACCGACGGTTCGAGACGGGATGGCGCGGGCCCGCGCCCCTGCTGTACCAGCCGGCCCGGTTCGCCGACGAGGAGGAGGCCGACGCCGAACGGCGCCGGCGGCGCGCCCCGTGGGGCGTGATGGCGCTGCTGCTGCTCTCCGGTCTGGCACTCATCCGCAACGGTTCGGGCGAGTTCGACGTCGGCCCGCCCCAGCCCGCCTCGGCGGCGGCACCCGACACCCGCGCTCCGCAAAGCCCGCTGCCCACGGGACCCGTACCACTGGGGTTCTCCGCCGCGGACCGGGTGCGGATCCCGGCGATCCACGTGGACGCGCCCGTCACTCCCGTCGGCCTGGACGCGACCGGCGCGGTGAGCGCGCCGCCGCCCGAGGATCCCGGTCTGGCGGGCTGGTTCACCGGCGCGGTCTCCCCCGGCGAGAAGGGCACCGCGGTCGTCGTCGGCCATGTCGACAACCAGCAGGGCCCCGCCGTGTTCTACGGCCTCGGGGCCCTGAAGAAGGGAAACCGCGTCGAGGTCCTGCGCAAGGACGGCAGGACGGCGGTGTTCGAGATCTACGGCATCGAGGTCTTCTCCAAGGCCGGCTTCCCCGGCGACCGGGTGTACGGCTCGAAGGGCGCCCCGGAGCTGCGCGTCATCACCTGCGGCGGCGGTTTCTCCAAGCAGAACGGCTACGACGGCAATGTCGTCGTCTTCGCCCGCCTGGTCGCGGTCACCTGAACCACCGCGGCCCGGCGGACAGTCGGGGACGATGTCAGGTACGCCGGTGCGGCACCGTGAGGTGGTACCCGCTGTCGAGCAGATAGGGCAGCCACTCGTGAATGGCCTCCACGGTCTGTGAACGGTCGCCCCCGGCATCGTGCGACAGGATGACCACCCCCGGCGCGGCCCCGCTCTCCACCCGGTCGATGATGACGTCGGTGCCCGGCGTGTCCCAGTCGGTCGTGTCGACGGTCCAGGCCATCGGCTCCATGCCCATCTCGGCGCCGAGCTGGAAGGCGGCCCGGTTCCAGGCGCCGTAGGGGGCGCGGAACCACTGGGGGTGCTCGCCGTAGGTGTCCTCGATGATGTCGCTGGTGCGCTCCATCTCGGACCTGATCTCCGCCCGGTCGAGGGTGGTGAGCAGCGGATGCGTCCAGGTGTGGTTGCCGACGACATGGCCCTCGGTGGCCATCCGGGCCACCAGGTGCTTGTTGGCCTCGACGCACTCGCCGCACACGAAGAACATCGCCCGTACGTCGTGCTTGGCGAGGGTGTCCAGGATGTGCGGGGTGTAATCGGGGTGGGGGCCGTCGTCGAAGGTCAGCATCATCTGCCGGCCGCGTTCGGAGATCCGGAAGACGGGTTCCGTGCGCACCTTCAGCCGGCGCGGCGCGGAGCGCGGCGGTCCGCCGCCCCCGGCGAGCGGCTGGAGGCGGAAGGCGGAGGACTTCAGGGGCGCCTGGCGGGCCTGGGGGCCGGGGGCGGGCGCGGGCGCGGCGGTCCGGACGGCCTCCTCGTCGCCCGCCACGACGAGTCCCGCCGTGCCCGCGGCTCCCAGAGCGGCGGCCCCGGCGAGGAGCATGCGGCGGCGTGTGAACAACTGATCCTTCTGCATGACTCATCAGTCGCCCCGCAAGGCGCCGCCGCACCGCAACGGCACGGGTGTACGGGCGGTATTCCACCCGGTCGGACCAGCGGCGGCACCCCCGGTGGAACCCCCGGGACCTCTCCGGTGTCCTTCAGTCGGCACGGACATCGTCACGACAACGGACAGGGAGGCGAGCCGAGTTGGCGTCGTCAGGGGGAACGGGCCGGCTGCGGCGCAGCGGGCCGGCGGTGGTGCTGCTGGGCGTGGCCCAGGTGCTGGTGGTCTTCGACACCACGATGTTCGCCATGGGGCTGCCGTGGATCATGGCGCGGGCGGGGCTGACCGTCTCGGGCCTGACCTGGCTGCTGACCGTGTACAGCGTGTGTTTCGCCGCGCTGCCCGCGCTCGCGGCGGCGCTCGGTGAGGCGTTCGGGCAGCGGCGGGTGCTGACGGGCGGGCTCGTCCTGTCGACGCTGGCCGCCGTGGTGCCCGCGGTGAGTTCCGACGCCTCGCTGCTGCTGTGGTCGCGGGCGGTACAGGGCATCGCGGCGGCGGTGGTCACGGCGGGCGCGCTGGCGCTGATCGACGCCGCGCACCCCGCGGGGCCGGGCCGGGACCGGGCGCTGAGCGTGCATTTCGTGGTCGTGGCCGCCGCGCTGCCCGCGGTGCTGCTGCCGGCCGTACTGCTGCTGGACGCCGCCGACGACGGCGGCACGGCCTTCTGGGTGCAGGCCGTGGCCTCGGCGGTGCTCCTGCTGCTGACCCCCGTGGTGCTCACCGAGACCACGCCGGTGCCGGGCGCGGCGCGCCGGGTCGGGTCGGCCGCGCGGTGGGTGGTGCCCCTGGGGTTCCTGGCGTGGTTCGCCGACTGGCTCGGCAACCACAGCGTGTCCCTGGAGACGGTCGTCCTGATCGCGGTGGCCGGGGCGCTGCTGCCCTCCCTGGTGGCCTGGCTGGGCCGGGGCGAGCGGATGCCGGAGCTGTTCGCGCGGCTGTACCGGCAGCGGGCCGCGGTCGGCGCGTACACGGTGGTGACGCTGGTGGCGACCTGTCTGGCGGGGCTGCTGCTCGTCCTCTCGCTCAGCCTGCAACTGCTCGGCGCCATGTCCCCGCTCCAGGTCGGCTGGGCCATGCTGCCCGCCGTCGCCGGGATCGTCCTCGGGTGGCTGGTGCTGCCCGTGCTCGCGGCCCGGATCGGGGTCGGGTTCGCGGTGGCCGGGGCCTGCGCCGTGGCGGCCGCCGGGTTCCTGGTGCTGAGCCTGCGGGGCGCCGCCGGTTTCGGCGAGGTGGTGCTGCCGCTGCTGCTGGTCGCGTTCGGCTGCGGGGTGCTCGCGCTGCCGGTGGGCTTCGCCCGCTCCGGCAGCGGTGCCCGGCCGCAGGGCCTGAACGCGTCCCGGCAACTGGGCGCGGGGCTGGGCGCGTCGCTGTTCCCCGGCATCCTCACGGTCGTACAGCAGGAGGAGGCCCGGAACGCGACCGGCATGAAGGCGTACCGGTCGTTCGTGGCGCACGGCGCGCACGACTGCTTCCAACTGGGCGTGGCGCTGTCCCTGGCGGCGACGGTGGTGGCGCTGCTGACGCTGACCCGGGTCGCGCCGGCCCCCGAGCCGGAGCCGGAGCCGGAGCCCGGGGTCAGCGGCGGCGCACCAGCGGGAACGGCAGGGTCTCCCGGATCGTGAGGCCGGTGAGGAACATGACGAGCCGGTCGACGCCGAGGCCGAGGCCCCCGGTCGGGGGCATCGCGTAGTCGAGGGCCTGGAGGAAGTCCTCGTCCAGCTCCATGGCCTCCGGGTCCCCGCCGGCCGCCCGCAGCGACTGCTCGGTGAGCCTGCGGCGTTGTTCGACGGGGTCGGTCAACTCCGAGTAGGCGGTGCCGAGTTCGACGCCGAAGGCGACGAGGTCCCAGCGTTCGGCGAGCCGTGGGTCGGCGCGGTGCTGCCGGGTCAGCGGGGAGACGGCGGTCGGGAAGTCCTTGTAGAAGGTGGGCAGCCGGGTGCGCTCCTCGACCAGCCGTTCGTACATCTCCAGCACCACGTCGGCGGGTTGGTCGTCCGCCGTGTACGGCACCCCCGTCCGGTCGCACAGCCGGTGCAGCCGCAGCAGTTCGGTGCCCGGGCCGATCTCCTCGCCCAGCACCTCGGACAGGGCGCCGTGCACGGTCTTCACCGGCCAGCGCCCGGAGATGTCGTACTCCTCGCCGTGTCCGCGGGCCACCGGGGCGCCGTGGGCGGCGGTGGCGGCGCCCTGGATCAGTTCGCGGGCGAGGTCGAGCATGACGTCGTAGTCGGCGTACGCCTGGTAGGCCTCCAGCATGGTGAACTCGGGGTTGTGCCGGGGCGACACGCCCTCGTTGCGGAAGGTGCGGCCGAGTTCGAAGACCCTCTCCAGGCCGCCGACGCACAGCCGCTTGAGGTACAGCTCGGGGGCGATGCGCAGGTACAGGCCGAGGTCGTAGGCGTTGCTGTGGGTGGTGAAGGGGCGGGCGTTGGCGCCGCCGTGGATCTGCTGGAGCACCGGGGTCTCGACCTCGGTGAAGCCGCGGTCCAGCAGCCCCTGGCGCAGGGCCCCGACGGCGGCGGAGCGGGCGCGCAGCGCGGCGCGGGCGGCGGGCCTGGTGATCAGGTCGAGGTGGCGCAGGCGGGCCCGGGCCTCGGGGTCGGTCAGGCCCCGGTGCTTGTCGGGCAGCGGGCGCAGGCACTTGCCGGTGAGCTGCCAGGAGGCGGCGAAGACGGTGGGCTCGCCCCGGTCGCTGAGGCCGCTCGTACCGGTGACGGTGATGTGGTCGCCGATGTCGGCGTCGGCGGTGAAGCGGTCGAGGGCGGCGCCGCAGCGGTCGCGGGTGAGGGCGATCTGGCGGTCGCCGGACCAGTCGCGCAGCACCGCGAAGACGATGCCGCCGAGGTCGCGGACCAGCATGATCCGCCCGGCGACGGTGACGTCCGCGCCGGGCGGGACGTCCGCGAGGGCGTGGGTGGGGGGCCGGACGCCGACGGGGTAGGGGTCGGTGCCGCCGGCGCGCAGCCGGCCGAGCTTGCGGTGGCGGACGCGGACCTGGTCGGGCAGGCCCGCGTCCGGCGCGGCGGCCCCGGCACCCGCATCGAGGGCGGGCGCCGTGGGGAGCGGCGGGGCCGTGGCCGCGGGCCGCTGTCCGGTCGCCCGGCGCCCCTTCCCCCACAGGCTGCGCAAGGACGGTACGGGGACGAAGCCCTCGGCGATGCCGGAGGCCAGGCCGATGCGGGCGAGGGAGGCGGTCTCGCCGTAGCAGAGGAACCGCGGGTACCACTCGGGGTGGTACTTGGCGTTGGAGCGGTACAGGGCCTCCAGCTGCCACCAGCGGGAGAAGAACAGCAGCAGCCGGCGCCAGAGTCTGAGGACGGGCCCGGCGCCGATGCGGGCGCCTTCCTCGAAGACCGAGCGGAACACGGCGAAGTTCAGGGAGATCCTGCGGATGCCCAGCTTCGGCGCCGCGGCGACCAGTTCGCTGACCATGAACTCCATCACGCCGTTGGGCGCGGTGCGGTCGCGGCGCATCAGGTCCAGGGAGACGCCGTCGGTGCCCCAGGGCACGAAGGAGAGCAGCGCGAGGAGCCGGCGGTCCTCGCCGCAGGCCTCCACGAGCAGGCAGGCGCCGTCGGCGGGGTCGCCGAGCCGGTCCAGGGCCATGGAGAAGCCGCGCTCGGTCTCGGTGTCGCGCCAGGCGTCGGCCCGGCCGACGACCTCCTCCATCTCCCGTTCGCCGAGGGTGGCGTGGCGGCGGATGCGGCAGGTGGCGCCGGTGCGGCGGACCCGGTGCACGGCCTGCCGGATGACGCGCATGTCCCGGCCGTCCAGATCGAAGCCGGCGACGTGCAGAATCGCCTCGTCGCCGAGCTGGAGGGCGCCCAGTCCCGCGCGGGCGTAGGCGCGGGCGCCGTCCTCGGAGGCGCCCATCACAGCGGGCGCCCAGGCGTAGCGGCGGGCCAGGTCCAGCCAGGCGGCGATGGCGTGCGGCCATGCCTCCGGGTCGCCGACGGGGTCGCCGCTGGCCAGGCACACGCCGGTCTCGACGCGGTAGGTGACGGCGGCCTTGCCGCTGGGCGAGAAGACGACGGCCTTGTCGCGGCGGGTGGCGAAGTAGCCGAGGGAGTCGCGGTCGCCGTACGCCCTGAGCAGGGCGCGGATGCGGGCCTCCTCGTCGCCGTGCAGGGCGGCCTCCAGGCGCTGTGAACGGAACAGCGTGGCGGCGGCGTTGAGCAGGGCGAGCGCGCCGAGCAGGCCGAGCACGAAAGTGACCTCGCGGGGCGGACGCCCGGCGAAGGAGCTGCTGGAGACGAGGCCGCCGCACACCCGGTCGGCCGCCCACGCCAGGTGCTGGCGGGCCGGGAGGGTGCCGGGGAAGAGCAGGACCAGGCCCCAGCCGAGCAGGATCGCGGCGGCGAGCCCGCCGAGCAGCACGGCGAGGGCCCGCCACACCGCGCCCCGGCGGGAGGCGGCGTAGAACTCCCCGCGGGCCACGAGCAGCAGGACCAGCAGCAGGCCGCAGGGGATCAGGGAGGGCAGCGACTGGGCGTACAGGCCGAGCGCGAGGCCGAACACGTCGGTGAGGACGAGCAGGCCCAGATAGACGACGACCAGCCACCAGGCGACCTTCTTGCGAGCGGCGGTGGCTCCGGCCAGCAGGAACAGGAAGACCGCGTAGGCGAGGTTGGCGCTGATGGGGACCAGCAGCAGATCGATGCCCCGGACGAGCGGGCGCAGCAGCCGCCGCAGCGGCTCCACGAGCGCGATCACCGCGCACAGCAGCCCCAGCCCGGCGAACAGCCCCCCGAAGGCCTCGGGCACCCATGCAAGCCGCCCACCGCCGTCCGAAGGCCCCGTGCCCGTGCCGTTCCCACGCGCGGCGGGCTGCGCGGTGGCGGTCATGGTTCCGACTGTAGGGAGGGGGGAGGGGGACGCGCGCGTCGAGGGGCGGGCGGTACGGGGGGCACGGGGGAACCAGCCGTTCCGATAGCCTCGGGTCGTGACGGAGCAGCACGAAGAGCATGCGCACCAGTTCGAGCGGGGCACGGACGGGCCGAAGGTGATCCTCGTCGGGGTCGACGGCTCCGACTCCTCGATGCGGGCCGCCGCCTACGCGAGCGGTCTGGCCCGGCGGCAGCACGCGCTGCTCGCGGTGGTGTACGTGCGGCCGGTGCTGGCGGCCGGGGCGGCGCTGGGGGCGCCGGTGATGGAGACGACCGACGAGATCGCCGAGGAGCTGGTGGCCCACATCCGGGAGGCGGCCGAGCGCGTCCGCGGGATATTCGAGGTGCGCTGGGAGTTCCACACCTTCCACGGCGACCCTTACGCCGGTCTGGTGACGGCGGCCGCGGAACTGAAGGCGGACGCCGTGGTGGTGGGCGCCTCGGAGCAGGCCGGGCACCGGATCATCGGATCGGTGGCGGTGCGGCTGGTGAAGGCGGGACGCTGGCCGGTGACGGTCGTTCCGTAGCGGCCGGTCGCGGCCAGAGCAGCAGGGGCGTGGCGAGCATCAGCACCCCGGCGAGGCCGAGCGCGGTGCGTGCGCCGGCGAGGGCGGCTATCAGGCCCCACAGGGCGGTGAGCGCGGCCGTGACGGCCTTGCCGGTGACCGACCAGGCGGCCAGCACGCGGGCCACCCGGTCGTTCGGGGTCAGCTCCAGGCGCTCGGTGACGGCGAGCGGGTTGAAGATGCCGCAGCAGGTGATCAGGCCGGCCTCGACGACCATCACCACCAGCAGCCCGGATACGCCGGGCCCGACGAAGGCGAGCCCGATCGGCCAGCAGGCGCGCAGCACGCCCGAGGCGAGCAGCACCCGGCGCCTGCCGTACCGGGTGGCGAGCGGGCGGGCCAGCCGGGAGCCGAGCAGCCCGCCGAGGCAGGGCACGGCGAAGGCGAGGCCGTACTGCCAGGGGGTGAAGCCGAGATGGCCGAGCATGAGGACCGCCAGGACCGGCGAGCCTGCCATGATCAGGGCGTTGTTCAGCAGCACGTTGAAGAAGAGCGGGCGCACGGCGCGGCTGGTGAGCAGGTGGCGCCAGCCGTCGAGCAGTTCTCCGGCGCGGGGTGCGGCGGTGCGCTGGGGGACGGTCTCGCCGTGGCCGATGGCGCGGATGCCGAGCGCGGAGAGCAGATAGCTGACGGCGTCCGCGGCCACGGTGGTCACCGGTCCGAGCAGGCCGACGACGGCGCCGCCGAGCGGGGGTCCGAGCACGCTGGCGGTCCAGTTCGTGGACTCGAACCGGCCGGCGGCGGTGAGCAGGCCGTCGGGCGGCACGAGCGCTTTGAGATGAGCGCCGGAGGCGGCGGTGAAGGTGATGTCGGCGGCCGCGACGACCACGGAGACCACGAGGAGCTGCCCGAAGCCGAGCACACCGAGGGCGTGGGCGGCGGGCAGGGTGAGCAGCGCCACCCCGCGCGCCAGGTCCGCGGTGATCATCACCGGGCGCTTGCGGCGGAACTCGATCCACGGCCCCAGCGGTACGGCGGCCACCGCGCCGACGGCCACTCCGGCGGAGGCGAGCAGCGACACCTGGGCGGCGCCCGCGTGCAGCACGAGAACCGCGATCAGCGCGAAGGCGTCGAACGCGAGCCAGGTACCGAAGGTACTGACCGTGTACGCGGCCCACAGCCATCCGAACCGCCGACCCAGCTTCATCCACAACCTCCCGTTGACCGGGAACATGAAAGCCAGCAGGTGGGGTGCGTATCAAACAACCAGAGCGACGAGTCCCACAACCATTGGTTGTGCGACGGGACGCGGTGGCTACGATGACGGGGTGGATCTCAAGGCCGTACGCACCTTCGTCGCCGTGGCGGACACCGGGCAGTTCCAGGAGGCGTCGGCCGTCCTCGGCATCACCCAGCAGGCCGTCTCCAAGCGGATCGCGGCACTGGAGAAGGAGCTGGGGGTACGGCTGTTCACGCGGACCGCGCGCGGGGCGGAGCCGACCATCGACGGGCAGGCGTTCCTGCCGCACGCCCGCGAGCTGCTGCTGGCCGAGGAGCGCGCCGCCGCCTCGGTGCGGCCGGGCCGGCGGGCGCTGCGCGTCGACGTGGTCGGGGCCCGGCTCGGCCCGGCGGGTCTGCTGCGCGACTTCCACCGGGCGCACCCGGAGACCGCGCTGGACGTGGTGACCCTGTTCGACGCGGACACGGCCGTGGCCGCCGTCCGCTCGGGCACCATCGACGCGACCTTCCGCGCCGTCGGCACCCGGCTGCCCGCCGGACTGCGGGCGGCCCGGGTGTTCGACGAGCCGGTGCAACTGCTGACCGGCCCCCGGCATCCGCTCGCCGGGGCCCGCTCGGTGACCCCGGCGCGACTGGCCGGGCACCGGATCTGGATGCCGGGCCTGGTGGCCGGCACCGAGTGGGCGGCCTACTACACCGCGCTGGCCGCCGAGTTCGGGCTCACCATCGACTCGGTGGGCCCCGACTTCGGCTCGGAGGCGCTGCTCGACACCATCGCGGACTCCTCGTCGCTCGCCACCCTGGTCGCCGAGGGCATCCGGCTCGTCTGGCCGCAAGGGCACGACCTGCGGCGAATCCCGCTCACCGACCCGACGCCGGTCTACCCGCACTCGCTGGTGTGGGACGCGACGAACGCGCATCCGGGGCTCGCCGCGCTGCGCGCCCATCTCGCCGAGCGGCCCGCCGCCCGGCCGTCCTCGCGGGCGTGGACCCCGGCCTGGGCCGTGCGTGGCGCCTTCCCCGCGGGCCGCCCCTGAGCCATCATGAACCGGCGTCAGCCGTTTGCCGTCGGCGAAGAGGTGAGGCGCATGGCAAGACTCCGCGCGGGTGAGGGCATTCTCCGCCGCAAACCCATCGAGCACATCGAGGACACGGAGGTCGGCGAGGGACCCCGCCTGGAGAGGTCGCTCGGGCTGTGGCAGCTCACCGCGATCGGCGTCGGCGGCATCATCGGCGCCGGCATCTTCACGCTCGCCGGCACGGTGGCCAACGGCACGGCCGGCCCCGCGGTGCTGGTGTCCTTCCTGATCGCCGGCGCGGCGAGCGCGTGCGCGGCGCTGTCGTACGCCGAGTTCGCCGGGCTCATCCCGAAGGCGGGATCGGCGTACACCTACGGTTACGCGGTGCTCGGCGAGTTCGCGGGCTGGTTCATCGGCTGGGACCTGCTCCTGGAGTACACGGCGATCGTGGCGGTCGTCGCGATCGGCATCTCGGGCTACTTCGGCTTCCTGGTCGAACAGATGGGCGCGAAGCTGCCGCACTGGATGCTGGGCGCGCCCGGCAGCGGCGCGGGTCACCGGGTGGACCTGTTCGCGATGGTCCTCTGCCTGCTGATCGCCTGGCTGCTCACCCTCGGCATCCGCAGCGCGGCCCGCTTCGAGACGATCGTGGTCGCGGTGAAGGTGCTGGTGGTGCTGCTGGTCATCGGTGTCGGCGTGTTCCACATCGACACCGCGAACTACCACCCGTTCTTCCCCTACGGCATCAGCGGCACCTTCACGGGTGCGGCGACGGTGTTCTTCGCGGTGTTCGGCTACGACGCGATGTCGACCGCGGCCGAGGAGTCCAGGGACGCGCAGCGGCACATGCCGAGGGCGATCATCTACTCGCTGGTGATCGCCATGGTGCTGTACGTCGCGGCCTGTCTCGTGCTGACCGGCATGCAGAACTACAAGGACATCGACAAGGAGAGCGGGTTCAGCACCGCGTTCAAGTCGGTGGGCCTGAACTCGCTCGCCAACGTGATCGCGGTGGGCGCCATCATCGGCATCCTCACCGTCATGTTCACGTTCATGCTGGGCGTGACCCGTGTCTGGTTCTCGATGTCCCGGGACGGCCTGCTGCCCCGCTGGTTCGCCAAGACGCACCCGACGCGGCACGTGCCGACCCGGGTGACGTGGATCGTCGGGGTGGCCTCCGCGCTCATCGCCGGGTTCCTGCCGATCGGGGAGGCGGCCGAGCTGACCAACATCGGCATCCTGCTGGCGTTCGTGGTGGTGTGCGTGGCGGTGATCATGCTGCGCAGGCGGCGCCCGGACCTGCCGCGCGCCTTCCGTACGCCGTGGGTGCCGTTCGTGCCCGCGCTCGGGATCGTGTTCTCGGTCTGGCTGATCACGTTTCTTCAGTGGCAGACCTGGGTGCGGTTCGCGGTGTGGTTCCTGATCGGCTGCGTCGTCTACTTCACGTACTCCTACAAGCGCTCGGCGCTGGCCGGGCCGGACACCGACTGATCACTCCCCCATGACCAGGCCGTCCGCGGCGGCGCCCCGGCTGAGCACCACGTCCCGGATCCGGTCGCGGACCCCGGCGAGGTCGGCCCCGCCGGCGACGGCCCGGCCGACGTCGACCACCCGCCCGGCGTCGAGGTCGTACAGCTGCGGCACGAACTCGGCGCGCGTGACCCGCCAGCGCCCGCCGGCCCGCGCGGGCGGGGCGAAGGTGAAGCGGGCGAGGGTGGACTCGTTGCCGCGCGGGTCCCGCGATCCGTCGGCGCCGTCCAGCTCGTCGGAGATCTGGTCACCGAGGCCGTAGACCACCCAGGTGCCGTTGACCTTCTCGTACGGCTGCGGGACGTGGGTGTGGGCGCCGAGGATCAGGTCGACGTCCGGGCGGTGGCCGTCGGCGGAGGCGGTCAGCCGGTGGGCGAGGGCGGTCTGCTCCTCGGTGGGGGCGTCGTCGCCGCCGGTGCCCCAGTGCAGGCAGAGGACGACCACGTCGGCGCCGGCCTTGCGGGCGGCGCGGGCGTCGGCGGTGATCCGGTCGGCGTCGATCGGACCGAGCGCCCAGGGCTGCCCGGACGGCAGCGGCTGCTCGGTGTCGAAGGTGTACGACAACTGGGCGACCTCGGCGGAACCGGCCCGGTAGAGGGTCGTACGGCGGGACTCCTCCGCGCTGCGGGCGGTGCCGGCGTGCTTGAGGCCCGCCGCGTCCAGCGTGTCGAGGGTCCCCCGGATGCCGTCGGCGCCGCCGTCCAGGGCGTGTTCGGAGGCGGTGGCGCAGCCGTCGTAGCCGGTCATGGCGAGGTCCTGGGCGAGTTGCGGCGGGAACCGCGGGGCCGCGTCGCCCGCGCCGTCCTCCAGGTGACACAGCGCCAGGTCGGCGCCGTGGACGAGGGGTTCGACGCCCGAGAGCATGGGCCGGAAGTCGTAGCCGCCGCCGGCGGTGTCGGAGGAGGCGCGGTCGAGGACGGCGGGGTGCGTCAGGATGTCGCCGGTGGCGACGAGGGTGAAGCCGCGGCCGGCGGGGGGCCCGGGGGCGCCGCCCCGGCCGGCGTCCTGGCGGACCAGGTTGGTGCAGGCGGCGGCCGCCGTGAGGACGGCGGTCAGGGCCAGGGCCACCTGGTGTCTGCGTCCGATCATCGGCTCACCCCTCGGGATCCGCTTCAGCACGTCAGTAGGACTGACGTATTTACCGACCTTGCCTTGACGGGCATATGGGTATGAAGCCGACTCTCCCTCCAAACGGTCCGGGCCACCTCATTGACCCATCCGGTGCCTCCCACCGGACGTGCGGGCGGCTGTGAAGACTCTCACTCCGCGGCACCGTGACGTCTTTGCCCTCGCGTACCTCCGTGGGGCCGGTGAGGCGGAAGCGGCGCGCACCTTCGGCGTTCCGCCCGGTACCGTGAAGTCCTGGGCGTACGACGCGCTCCGCACCCCGCCCCGGGAGCTTCCGGGCTATGCAGCCGACCTGCGCCGAAACCGGGAACCTGGTCAAACCTCGGTAAAGCGCCTTGCTGCGGACCCCGTTGGGGCAATGGGCTGTCCTCATCCGCGTTCCGGGCGAGGGCGGGTCCCCGGGGATCGGGCGACGCGCACGCACCGGAGGAAGGGCAGGAAGGAAATGCCGCACACAGGTCACGAGGGAACCGACGGCGCGGACGGCGCCGACGGCGGTGAACTGGTCGTCCCCATGGCGTGGTTGTACGCCGAGTACATCGCCGACGAGCTGCTGCGTACCGGCGATCTGATGCCGCCGACGTCCTTCGAGTTCCGGGCGGGCCGGGACGCGCTGGCGCTGACCGTCTACCTGTCCGACACCGAGGGGGAGCTGTCCGGTATCCGGGTCGTCTCCCAGCTGGAGAACTGGCTGTCGCTGACCGCCTGCGACCATCCGTGGCAGGAGTGGGTGCGCGCCCGGATGGCCGACCTGACCGCCCGCGCCGCGGGTTCCCCGGCCCCCGATCTGGCCCTCGCCCAGGACGCCTGGCGCTGGCTGGAGGAGACCGAACTGCTGGCCACCGACCTGGACGCGGTGCCGGGCGGGGGCGCGCTGCCCGACGAGGACGACGGGCCGAAGGTGTGGACACCGGCCTGGCAGCTCGGGCTGCCGCTCGGTCACCTGGCGATCCACCTCTTCTGAGCCGGCGGCGCACCCGCCCGGGGCACCTCACTTCAGCAGGCGGGAGAGTCTCCGGTCCGCGAGGGGTCTGCCCCCGGTCTGGCAGGTGGGGCAGTACTGGAGGGAGGAGTCGCTGAAGGAGACCTCGCGGATGGTGTCGCCGCAGACCGGGCAGGGTTCGCCGGTGCGGCCGTGGACGCGCAGGCCGCTCTTCTTCTCCGACTTCAGGCGGCCCGCGGCCACGCCCCGGGAGCGCTCGACCGCCTCGGTCAGCGTGGTGCGCAGTGCCTCGTAGAGGTGGTGGGTCTCCTCGGGGGTGAGGGACGCGGCGAGTCTGAAGGGCGACATCCCCGCCGCGTGCAGGATCTCGTCGCTGTACGCGTTGCCGATGCCGGCGATCAGGGACTGGTCCCGCAGGGCGCCCTTGAGCTGCCGTCTCTCGTCCTTGAGAAGGGCGGCGAAGCGCGCCTCGTCGAAGCCGGCGGCGAGCGGGTCGGGGCCGAGGCGGGCGATGCCCGGCACCTGCGCCGGATCGCGGACCACGTACACCGCGAGGCGTTTCTGCGTGCCGGCCTCGGTGAGGTCGAAGCCCTCGCCGGTCTCCAGCGCCACGCGCAGCGCGAGCGGGCCCTTGCCCGGCTTGGGCGGTCCGTCCGGCAGCCGCTCCTTCCACTGGAGCCAGCCGGCCCGGGCCAGATGGGTCACCAGGTGCAGCCCGCTGTCCGCCGCGAGGTCCAGGAACTTGCCGTGCCGGCGCACCGCGGTGACCGTGCCGCCCTCGAAGGCGGTGACGGGAGGGTCGTACGTCTTCAGCACGCTGACGGCGACCGGCAGCACCCGCGCCACCCTGAGGCCGACCAGGTGCTCGGTGAGGAATTCCGTCAGCGCTTCCACCTCGGGCAGTTCCGGCATACGTCCAGGGTGCCACCCGCCACCGACGACGCCTCCCGCCGCACCCGGTCAGCCCTCGCCCAGCAGGAACTCGCACCACACCGCCTTGCCGCTGCCCCGCGCCTCCACGCCCCAGGCGTCGGCGAGCAGTTCCACCAGCAGCAGCCCCCGGCCGGAGACGCCGTCCTCGCCCGCTTCCCGGCGCCGGGGCAGGGCGCTGGAGGAGTCCTCCACCTCGATCCGCAGCCGGCCGGCGAGGGACCGCAGGGTGACGATCGCCGCGCCCTCGGTGTGCACCAGGACATTGGTCATCAGCTCGTCCGCGGCCAGTTCGATCTCGTCGGCGCGCTCCCCCGCGTCCCAGGCGCGGACCGCCGACCGGATCAGGTGCCGGGCGTGGGCGAGCGCCTCCGGATCACCGGCCGCCACATGCTGCTGGAGCCGGCCGCAGGACCGCCCGGTGTCCGGCATCCGCCGGCACAGCAGGAGCAGGGCCACGTCGTCGTCGCCGCCGCGCTCCTCGGCCGGCTGGATCAGCCGGTCGGCGAGTTCGTCCACGTCGCCGGGTCCCGCGCAGACCTGGTCCGCCAGCGCGCGCATGCCGTCGTCCAGGTCGGCGCCGGGCTCCTCGACCAGCCCGTCGGTGCACAGTACGAGGGTGTCGCCGGAGTCGAGTTCGAGGGTGGTCACGGGATACTCCAGCTCGCCGAACTCGGCCGAGAGCCCGAGCGGCAGCCCGCCCTGCGCCTGGAGGCGCCGGCACCCGCCCGCGCCGCGCACCAGCGGGTCGATGTGCCCGGCGCGCACCACCTGCACCACCCCGGTGGACAGGTCGGCCTCGGCGTACAGGCAGGTGGCGAACCGGTCGGTGTCGAGTTCGTGCAGGAAGACGGAGGCGCGGGCCATCACGGCGGCCGGGGTGTGTCCCTCGGCGGCGTAGGCCCGCAGCACGATCCGCAACTGGCCCATCACGGCCGCCGCGTGGGTGTCATGGCCCTGTACGTCGCCGATGACCGCGCCGACCCGGCCGCCGGGCAGCGGGATCACGTCGTACCAGTCGCCGCCGATGTCCCGGCCCAGCGCGGCCGAGCGGTAGCGCACCGCGATGTCGGCGCCCGGCACGTCCGGGATGGTGCGCGGCAGCATGGCCTGCTGGAGCCCCTGCGCGAGGTCCTTCTGCTGCTCGTAGAACATGGCCCGCTGAAGGCTCTGCGCGATGCTGCCGCCGAGCGCGACGAGGACGCCGCGCTCCTCGTCGGAGAAGCCGCACCGGTCGTTGTAGAGCAGGCCCATCACCCCGATCGGGCGGGCCTGGGCGATCAGCGGCAGGTAGGCGGCGGAGGCGACGCGCAGATGGGTGATCTGCGACCACAGCAGCGGGTACTCCTCGGCGAACTCCTCGGGGGTCTCGACGAACCGCGGGCGCAGCGTGCGCACGACCTCGCTCATGGGGTACGGCTCGTCGATCCGGTTCACCTGGGTGGCGGGCACGAAGCTGCCGGGCGGCGCCTCCGCGACGAGCCGGATCCGGTTGGCCTCCACCAGCGCCATCACGAAGCTGGCCGCGCCCAGCCGACGGATGCCGTGGGTGTCCTTGAGGACGTCGATGACGTCCTGCACGGTGCGGGCGTGGGCGAGGGCCGCGGAGACGACCTGGACGATGTTGGTCTGCTGGCGGAACGCCTGCTCCTGGGCGGCGCGCATGCCGCGGGAGGCGCTGTCGGCCAGTTCCTCGGTGGCGTCGCGCACGATGCCGACGACCCGGCGGGGGCGCCCTGTCTCGTCCCGGCGGATGTAGCCCTGGGTGTGGGTCCAGCGCGGGTTGCCGTCGCGGCACCGGATGCGGAAGTAGGCGCCGTAGTTCTCGCCGCCCTCCTTGATGACCTGGGCCACCAGGGCGTCGAGCCGGGCCGCCTCGTGTTGTGGCACCCGGCCGACCAGGGATTCGGGGCGGCCGTCGAATTCCCCGGGCAGCAGGTCGAACACCTCGTGTGCCTGGGCGTCCATGTGGAACAGGCCCTTGTCCAGGTCCCAGTCGAAGGTGCCCAGGTGGTTGAGCGCCAGGATCGGGTCCGGGTGGGCGGGCCAGTCGTCCGGGAGTGACAGGGCACTCGCTCCCCGATCAGCCATGGGGCCACCTTGCCAGGATTCGCCGGATTCTTCGACCGGTCCCCGGTCCCTCCGGACCACGGCCGCGCCCCGCCGTCAGCCGCCGAGCACGTCGGCGGGGGCGGTTCCCCCGGAGGCACCGGCGGGTTCGGGCGTCTCGGCGGGGGGCGGCCCCCCGTTGGGGCCGGGCATGGCGGGCGTGTCCGTGACGTTGGGCGGACCGATCTCGTCGGGGTCCCGGGGCGTGAGGGGCGCGTCGAAGGGCGGCGGGTCGTAGAGGGAGGTGCCGGGAGGGTAGGCGAGGGGGTCGAGGAACGAGGGCGCGGCGGAGGGGGCGCTGGGCTTGGGGGCGCTGGGGGCGGGGGTGTCGGAGGTGGGGGTGTCGGAGGTGGGGGTGTCGGAGGTGGGGGTGTCGGAGGTGGGGGAGGTGGGTGACGTCGGCGGGGTCGAGGGGGGCGGCGGGGAAGCGGGGGGCGAGGAGGCCGGCGGGAGTGCCGTGGTGGGGAGCGCGGCGCGCGCCTCGGGGGAGGCGGTGGGGGTGGGGTCCGGGGGGCTGGCCGGTACCGGAGCGGTGTCCGGGGAAGTGGTGGGGGCGGGGGCGCGCGCGGGCTTGTCCTGGTCGTCCGCCGTGGGAGTGCCACGCCGGTCGTCCGCCGTGGGCGCGCCGTGTCCGACGGCGGCGGTGGCGCGGTGGGACCCGGTGTCCGACCTGCCCTCGGCACGGCCGTCGCTGTGGCCCGCGCCATGGTCGGCCGCCCCCCGTTTCCCGGCCCGCGTCCCCCGCTCCCGCTCCCCCGCGCCGACGCCGTCCGCACGCGTACGACGGTCGTCCGCGCGTTCGGCGTGCCCCTCGCCGTGCCCCCGGCCCGACGTCAGCCGCCCCGACGTCACCCGTCCCGCCGTCACCCGTCCGGTGCCGATCACCGCTCCCCCGATCTCGCCCGTCGCCGCGTTCGGCCGGCTCTCTTCGGGGCTGGGCCGCCCGGGGTCCGGCCGGGACGGATGGGGGAAGCCGGTGAGCCCGGGGTCGGGGGGCGCGGTGTCGGAGACGGCCGGCGGGGCCACGAGGTGGTCGTTGCGGACGTCGGGTCCGAGCCGGCGCTCTATCCACGTGTTCGTCCCGGCGTCCAGCAGGGTGAGGCTGCCCACGGCCCGGGGCGCCGGGGTCACCACGATGACCTGGTTCGGCCGGTAGCCCGACCACGCGGTGCCGCGCGCGCCGACGCCGCCGCGGGCCTCCTCGGGCGGCCGGAGCGGGTTGCCGCAGGCGCAGCGCACCCGAGGCACGCCCCGGTTGTCGACGAGCACGGCGGTACCGGCCTGGAGCACGGCCTGGTACCCGGCCGTCGCTCCGTCCCGGTAGCCGTGGTTGGTGACGCGGGTGTCGGCGCGCAGCAGCACCGGGGTCAGACCGCGCAGATAGCCGGGCAGGCCCGCACGGGAGACACCGGCCACATGGGCGAACGCGTCACCTCGGGCGGGGTCCGCCGTCAGCCCGCCGATCTGCCGTTCGACGTCGCAGCCGGCGACGCGGACGCTGCCGCTGTAGAGCCCTGGGGTGCCGCCGGACAGGGCGCGGGCCGCCGCCAGGGGGGCGACGGCGAGACCCGCGGGCGGTGCGCTGACGTCGGCGGTGCGGCCGGTCGGCCGGGTCGTGCCGGGGCCGGCGGGGCCGGTCGCCGAGGAGGCGGTGAAGGGGTTGGGCCCCTGCTCGGCGGCGGGCTGGAGGTAGACCTCCTCGCCAAGCTGGGCCTCTTTGACGGCGGCGCCCGCACACCCGGTGAGGAGCAGCGCCACCGACAGCACGCAGGCCATGACCATGGATCCGGTGGGTATGCGCACCGTGCACTCCGCATCACTGTGGGTGAATTGTTCCTATTATTTGCGTTGCACCCGTTTCGCTGGCAACTCGGGGGGATCGGCAGGAGGGAGACGAGGCGGCCGTGGACTGGTTCACCGCACCCGACTACTGGCTGAGCCGGCTGGTCCTCCAGCGGGCGCTGGCCGCCGTGTACCTCGTCGCGTTCCTGACGGCCGCCCTCCAGTTCCGGGCGCTGCTGGGCGAGCGCGGCATGCTGCCGATCCCCCGCTATGTGGCGCGGATCCCCTTCCGGCGGGCACCGAGCCTGTTCCAGCTCCACTACTCGGACCGGTTCTTCGCGGCCACCGCGTGGGCGGGGTGCGCGGTGTCGGCGGCGCTGCTCGCCGGGGCGGACGGCCTGCTGCCGCTGTGGGCGGGCATCGTGCTGTGGCTGGTGCCGTGGGCGCTGTACCTGTCGGTCGTGAACGTGGGCCAGACCTGGTACGCGTTCGGCTGGGAGTCGCTGCTGCTGGAGACCGGTTTCCTGGCCGCGTTCCTCGGCAACGACGAGGTGGCGCCGCCGGTGCTGGTGCTGTTCCTGCTGCGCTGGATCCTGTTCCGGGTGGAGTTCGGCGCCGGGCTGATCAAGCTGCGCGGCGACGCGTGCTGGCGCGAGCTGACCTGCCTCTACTACCACCACGAGACCCAGCCGATGCCGGGCCCGCTGAGCTGGTTCTTCCACCATCTGCCGAAGCCGCTGCACCGGGTGGAGGTCGCCGCCAACCACTTCACCCAACTCGTGGTGCCCTTTTTGTTGTTCACGCCCCAGCCGGTCGCCTCGGCCGCCGCCGCGCTGATGATCGTCACCCAGCTCTGGCTGGTGCTCTCCGGCAACTTCTCCTGGCTGAACTGGATCACCATCGTGCTGGCGGTCTCCGCGCTGCGGCTCCCGGCGACGGTGCCGGCCCTGCCGTCCGCGCCCGTGTGGTACGAGGTCGTGGTCCTCGCGCTCGCCGCGCTGCTGCTGTTCCTCAGCTACCGCCCGGTGGTGAACATGGTCTCCCGGCTCCAGGTGATGAACCGCTCCTTCGACCCGCTGCATCTGGTCAACACCTACGGCGCGTTCGGCAGCGTCAGCCGGGTGCGCTACGAGGTGGTCGTGGAGGGCACGCTGGACGAGGTGGCCCGGCAGGACGCGGAGTGGCGGGAGTACGAGTTCAAGGGCAAGCCGGGACGGCCAGGGCACTGGCCGCGCCAGTTCGCGCCGTACCATCTGCGCCTGGACTGGCTGATGTGGTTCGCCGCGCTGTCGCCCGGGTACGCCGGGGAGTGGTTCGCCGGGCTGGTGGAACGCCTCCTGGAGAACGACCGCGCCACGCTGCGGCTGCTGCGCCGCTCCCCCTTCCCGCCGGACACCCCGCCCCGCTACGTCCGCGCCCGCCTCTTCCGCTACCGCTACACCACCTGGCGGGAGTTGCGGGAGACGGGGGCGTGCTGGGAGCGCAGTTACGTGCGCGAGTACCTGCCGCCGACCCGGCTGGCCGGGGTGGCCGAGCGGCCGTAGCCGCTCACACCCGGACGCGGGGCCCGGTCTCCTCCGGGACGGCGGCGGCCGACCAGGGCCACCCCGGCGAGGGTGAGCAGTCCGCCACCCAGCTCGGCGAGGTGCGGGCGTTCGCCCAGCCACAGGTAGGCGACGGCGAGGGTGGCGGCCGGCACCAGGTACAGGGCGGCGGTCGCGGCGGTGACCGTGAGACGGGCGACGGCGTAGCCCCAGACGACGAATCCGGCTGCCGACGGCAGCGCGCCGAGGTAAGCCGCGGCGAGCAGCGCGCCGGAGGGCGCGTGCAGGGCGGCGCCGATCGCGCCCGGGGCGAGCGGCAGCAGCAGGGCGGTGCCCGCCCACATCACATAGGCAGCCACCTCCAGGCCGGTGTAGCCGTCCAGCAGGGGCTTGATGCCCAGGTGGTAGGCGGCCTGGGCCGCGGCGGCGGCCAGGACCGCCCAGGCGGCGGTGGTATAGCCGGTGTCGCCGCCGGCTGTGGCGATCAGGGCCGCCCCGGCGAGGGCGACGGCGGACCCGAGGACCTTGGCCGGGGTGAGTCGTTCACGGAACAGGAAGGCGGCGAACAGGGCGCTCAGCGCCGGGGCGACGGCCACGATCATGCTGGCGGTGCCGGCCGGGACATGCAATTCACCCCAGTTGAGCAGCAGTTGGTAGGCGCTCACGCCGAGGGCGCCGACCAGGACGATGCGGGGCAGGTCCCGGCGAGCGGGCCGCCGCACCCCCGTCAGGGGCGCCACGGCGGCCAGGACGAGGGAGGCGACGGCCAGGCGCAGGATGCACGCGGTGTACCGGGCGGGGACGGGCGGGCATCCCGGCACCCGCCGCGTCCTCGGCCGGCTGGCCGAACTGGTGCCCGCGGACGGGTGATTCAGGGCCTGCGCAGCCGCAGGGTCATCAGCTCGAACGGGCGCAGCCGGACGGTGATCCGCTCACCCTCGCGGACCGGCCGCGCCGCGTCGGCGAGCGGGCGCTCCAGGAGGTCGGTCACCGCCAGGCCGCTGAACGCGAATCCGGCCGTGAAGGTGGGCCTGGCCCGGCCGCCGTGGGCCTCGTGGAACCGGATCACCACGTCGCCGCTGCCGTCGTCGGCGAGCTTGACCGCCGTGACGACGACCGCCTCCTCGTCCACGGTGACCAGCGGGGCGACGTCGTGGGCGCCGGTCGTACGGCGTTCGGGCAGGTTGGCCCGCCAGCCCTCGCGGACCGCGTCGGCGATCGCGGCACCGGGGACGAGGGCGTGCCGGAAGCGGTGGACGCCCTGGTCGGTCTCGGGGTCGGGGAAGCGCGGGGCGCGCAGCAGGGAGACGCGGACCGTGGTGGTCGTACCCCGGTCGCCGTCGGTGCGCACGGTGCGGGTGACGTCGTGTCCGTACGTCGAGTCGTTGACGACGGTCACGCCCCAGCCGGGTTCCTCCAGGTGGACGAAGCGGTGGTTGCACGCCTCGAACTTGGCCGCCTCCCACGAGGTGTTGGTGTGGGTGGGGCGGAAGACGTGCCCGAACTGGGTCTCCGACGCGTACCGTTCGGCGTGCAGGTCGAGCGGGAAGGCCAGTTTCAGGATCTTCTCCGTCTCGTGCCAGTCGACTTCCGTGTCGATGACCAGCCGCCGCTCCCCCGAGGGCAAAGAAAACACCTGCGTGGCACGGGAGTTCCCGAAGGCGCGGACGACGCGCACCGACGCCCCGTCCTCGCCGACGCCGAGCTCGTCGGTGCCCGTGAGGTCGGTGACGGTGTTGCGGTAGAAGGAGTCGACGTCCCAGGCGTCCCACATGTTCGGGAAGTCCTGGTGGAGTTGGAGCAGGGCCGCAGCCTCGCCGGGGGCGACGGTCTCGCGGTCGGCGGCGAGGTCGCGGGCGGAGACGACGAGGCCGCGCGCGTCGATCTCGACGCGCAGCAGCCCGTTGTCGAGGACGTACCCGCCCGCCGCCCGGGGCTGCGGCGTCGTCGCCGCCCCGGAGGTGCGGGGGGTGGCCGCGCCCGCGGCCGGCACTCCGTCGTGCTCGTACGGCGCCGCGTTGAACACCAGCTCCCGCGACCCCTCCCCCGCCAGCGCCCGCTGCGCCCCGGCGATGAGCGCCTCCAGTTCCCCGGCGACCCGCGCGTAGGTCGCCCGTGCCTCCCGGTGCACCCAGGCGATGGAGGAACCGGGCAGGATGTCGTGGAACTGGTGCAGCAGGACCGTCTTCCAGATGCGGTCCAACTCCTCGTAGGGGTAGGCGGATCCGGTGCGCACGGCGGCGGTCGCCGCCCACAGCTCCGCCTCCCGGAGCAGGTGTTCGCTGCGCCGGTTGCCCCGCTTGGTCCTGGCCTGACTGGTGAGGGTGGCGCGGTGCAGTTCCAGGTACAACTCCCCTACCCAGACGGGGGCGTCGGGGTACTCGGCCGCGGCCTTCTCGAAGAAGGCGGCCGGGGTCTCCCAGACGACGGTGGGCGAACCCTCCAGATCGCGCAGCCGGGCCGCCCTGGCGACCATCTCGCGGGTGGTGCCCCCGCCACCGTCGCCGTAGCCGGTGGGCGCCAGCGAGTGCCGGGCGCGGCCCTTCTCCTTGAAGTTGCGCGCCGCGTGGGCGAGTTCGGCGCCGCGCATGGCACAGGTGTAGGTGTCGACGGGCGGGAAGTGGGTGAGGATCCGGGTGCCGTCGATGCCCTCCCAGTGGAAGGTGTGGTGCGGGAAGCTGTTCGTCCGCGACCAGGAGATCTTCTGCGTCAGCAGCCACTTGGAGCCCGCCGCCCGGATGATCTGCGGCAGCCCGGCGGCGAAGCCGAAGGTGTCGGGCAGCCACGCCTCCTCGTTCTCGATGCCGAACTCCTCCAGGAAGAACCGCTTCCCGTGCACGAACTGACGGGCCATCGCCTCCGAGCCGGGCATGTTGGTGTCCGACTCCACCCACATCCCGCCGGCCGGCACGAACCGTCCCTTCGCCACCGCCTTCCGCACCCGCGCCCACACCTCGGGCCGGTGCTCCTTCACCCAGGCCCACTGCTGCGCCTGGGACATGACGAACACGAACTCCGGCTCGTCCTCGATCAGGGCGGTCATGTTGGCCGCCGTCCGGGCCACCTTGCGTACCGTCTCGCGCAGCGGCCACAGCCACGCCGAGTCGATGTGGGCGTGTCCGACGGCGCTGACGCGGTGGGCGGACGGGACGGCGGGCGCGGCCAGCACGCCGGTGAGCTGTTCGCGGGCGCGGGCCGCCGTGCCGTTCACGTCCTGGAGGTCGACGGCGTCCAGGGCCCGTTCGACGGCACGCAGGAGGTCGTACCGGCGCGCGGAGTCGACCGGCAGCTCGGCCATCAGTTCGCCGAGCACCTCCAGGTCGAGGACCAGGTGCCACACGGTCTCGTCGAAGACGGCGAGGTCCATGCGGGTGAGCGTGTACTGCGGCGCGTTCCCCGCGGTGTCCTTGTCGCCGAGCGGGGTGGGCCCGGAGCCGAGGACGAGCGGGTTGGCGGCGGCCTCGATGTGCAGGCGCACCCGCTCGCCGCCCGCGACGGGGGACCCGACGCGTACCCACTGGTTGCGCGGGTGCAGGCCCTTCACCGGGGTGCCGTCGGGCCGGTAGACCAGGCCCTCGCACTGGAAGCCGGGCAGGTCCTGGTCGAAGCCCAGGTCGAGCAGGGCCTCGACGGTCCGGCCCGCCCAGGCCTCGGGCACGGTCCCGGTCACCCGGAACCAGCTGGTGCCCCAGGGGGCGCCCCACCGGGTGCCCACCTCGATCGGCCGGGGTTCGGCGGCGAGCCCCTCGGCGACCGGCACGGGTTCGCCGGGCGCGTGCCACACCGCGGTCTCCAGCGGCACGGACTCGGGGTGGACGGCGGGGCGGATGCGCTCGGCCAGGACGCGGCGCAGGCGGTCCTCCACCAGACTGCGGTCGTCATGCATGCGGGGTGCTCCCTGCTGGGTTCCGGGCGTTCACGGGTCGGACTCGCTGCGGTCTCGCTTCGGGTTCGCTGCGCTCTCGCTTCGGGTTCGCTGAGGAACGCATTCCCCTGCGGCGGCCGCCGGACCCTCGACGTACCGCGCTCGACGGGGCACAGTTCTCCCTGCGTCCTGATGTGTACCGGCGAGTAGCCGACGAATGAACGAGGAGTGCCGTGGGGAGCTGGGCCGGGCGGAGCGCCGCCGAGATCGCCGCCGCCGTGCGGGAGAAGCGGGTGACGCCACGGGAGGTGGTGGCGGAGCACCTGGCGCGGATCGAGCGGTACGACGGGCGGATCGAGGCGTTCCGCAAGGTGCGCCGGGAGGCGGCGCTCGCCGAGGCGGACGAGGTGGGCTCGCGCGCCGACCTGGCCGAACTGCCACTCGCGGGCGTGCCGGTGGCGGTGAAGGACAACCTGGCGGTGCGCGGCGAGTCCCACCGCGACGGCTCCGCCGCGACCCCGGACGCCCCGGCGGACGAGGACCACGTCACGGTGGCGCGGCTGCGGGCGGCGGGCGCGGTGGTGGTGGGCCTGACGAACGTGCCCGAGCTGTGTGTCTTCGGCACGACCGAGGGCGCGTACGGCACCTCACGCAACCCCTGGGACACCACGCGCACGGCGGGCGGCTCCTCCGGGGGCAGCGCCGCCGCCGTGGCCGCGGGGTTCGTGCCGATCGCGCTCGGCAACGACGGCATGGGGTCCCTGCGCATCCCGGCGGCGAACTGCGGCCTCGTGACGCTGAAGCCGGCGCTCGGGGTGGTGCCGGCGGGGATCGGCAACGGGGACTGGTTCGGCATGTCGGAGAACGGCCCGCTGGCCACCACGGTCGAGGATCTGCGGCTGATGCTGGGCGTCCTGGCCGACGGCGGCTTCCCGCCGGCCGAGGAGCCCGTGCGGCGGACGATCGCCGTGGCCCTGCGCAACCCGCTCCCCGGGGCAGGCGTCAGCGGCCCGTACGCGAGCGCGGTCCGGCAGGCCGCGGTGGCGCTGGCGCGGGCGGGTCACCGGGTGCGCCGGGCGGAGCCGCCGTATCCCGTGACGATGGGCGTGACCGCGCTGCGGCACTGGACGGCGGGCACGGCGGTGGACGCCGAGGGCCTGGATCCGGCGCGGCTGGCCCGGCGCACCCGGGTGCACGCGGCGCTGGGCCGGCGCTTCGTCCGCTCAGTGCGCACGAGCGGCGAACGCGACCGCCTGCGCGCCCGGCTGACCCCCTTCCTCACCGAGCACGACGTGTTGCTCACCCCGGCCCTGGCCCGCCGCTCCCCCGCCGCCGGGCCCTGGCACGAACGCGGCTGGCTGCGCAACATCGTCGTCAACTCCGCCTACTCGCCCTTCACCCCGCCCTGGAACCTGACCGGCTGGCCCGCGATGTCCGTCCCCCTCGGCACCCTCCCCTCGGGCGCGCCCTGCGCCGTGCAACTGGTGGGCCGCCCCGGCACGGAGCCCGTCCTGCTGGACCTGGCGGAGGAACTGGAGCGCTCGCTGCCATGGCGGCGGACGGCGCCGCTGGGCGACTGAGCGCCACGGCGGCGTACGGCACGCAGGCCGGCGCCGCCCTCAGTCCCGCGTCCCGATGAGTTCGCGGGCCCGCTCGACCCACCCCGACACGGTCTTCGCACCGCAGCTTCCGGCGACCGCCCCGGCCTCGTCGAGGTGCCGGAACGCCGTCGCCGGGTCCCCGGTCTCGGCGGCGAGGTAGGCGAGCGCCACCAGCCCGGCCGCCTCCCCGGCCGGGAAGCCGATCTCCCGGCGCAGCGCCACCGATTCGGCCAGCCGCTCCCGGGCCCGGTCGAAGTGCCCCGCGTCCTTGTCGGCGAACCCGAGGTGCCGCACGGCGTACGACATCGTCCTGCGGTCACCGACGCCGAGCGCCAGCGCGTACGACCGCTCGAAGTACGGCACACCGGCCGTGCCGTCCCCCTCCACCACCTGGTACCAGCAACCGATCCAGAACAGCGCGTCCGCCTCGCCGGCCCGGTCGCCGAGCCGCCGGTACAGCTCGGCGGCGCGCTCGAACAGCGCGAGTTCCTCGTTCCGTACCTCCCGGTCGTCCAGGAAGCGGACGTGCAGCACCTTGCCCCGGGCGAGGGCGAGCGGCGCCTCGACCGCGTCCAGCACGTCGTCGGACCGCTCCAGCGCGGCGGCGTCCCCTCGGAACATCGCCGCCTCGAACAGCTCCCCCGCCTGACCGATCCAGTCCCGCTCCCGCATGTCCCGCCCCTCCCCGTCGATGTGAACCGGGCCGAGGCTATCCCTCCGCGCCCGGCGGGTGCCGGGGGTTTCCTAGGGTTTCCGGGGTGTCAGACGAGTGACTTGTGCATGATGTGCAGGCCGACCAGGCCGTGGTGGGGGTGTTCGAAGGCGTCGGGGATGGTGGCCAGGATCGTGAAGCCCAGCGAGGTCCACAGACGGACCGCGGGGTTGGTTTCGACCACGGCGTTGAAGACCATGGCGCGGTAGCCGTGGCGTGCCGCCTCGGTGAGGACGTGGTCGGCCAGGGCGCGGCCGATGCCCTCGCCGGTGCGGGCGGGGTCGACCATGAAGCCGGCGTTGGCGACGCGGGCGGCGGGGCCGCCGTAGTTGGCCGTGAGGTAGGCGGAGCCGGTCACGGTGCCCGTGGGGTCCTCGGCGACGTACACGCGCTTGGCCGGGCTCATCCACAGGGCGCGGGCGGCCGGCTCGTCGGTGCCGGGGTCCCAGGCGTACGTCTCGGCGGCGGCGACGATCCGGTGCCAGAAGGGCCAGATCCGCGGCCAGTCCTCGGGAACGGCGTCTCTGATCAGCATGGGCGTGATTCTCGCAGGTCACGCCCATGCGCGGCGGCGATCGCGAAGGGGGTCAGTCCACGCTGGGCAGGATGTGGGGTTCGGCGAGGTCGTCCTCGTAGCCCGCGAGGCGGATGGGGGCGGACCGGGCCCACACGTCGAGGCTGCCGAGTTCTCCGGGCCGCCGGCCCGGACGCTCGGGGTTCTCTTCGGGGCGTTGCTCGCGTTTCGTCTTCTCCGGTGTCACCGCGCACTCCTTATGTGTCGGGTCACCCTCGGGCGGACCGGACAGCCTGTGCTCCGGCGCTCGCCGCCCGCTCGGGTCTGGATGGAAGCCAGTCGGGCGCGGTGGCGCCGGCACTTCGGGCGGAGCGGGCCGATGATCTCCGGCACGCCCCGGACGGACGAAATGGGTGTGGGTGGGACCCCTTTTCGCTGCCCGTCCACTCCAGATTAACCAAATGAGCGGGCCTCCGCTCGATAGGGAGTGCAAACAAGGGGTAACTATCGCGCTTCGATCAGCAACCCATCACCATCCAATGTGCAGCTATTCACCACAAAGCGCATCGCCGGCACGACGTTCCGTATCACCCGTTCGGCCTACTCGCGGACCAGCGTCCGGTGCCCGTCACCACTTGCCGGGCGCGTAGTCCTTGAGGAAGACGCCGTACACGTCCTCGCCGTCCTCGCCGCGCACGATCGGGTCGTAGACGCGGGCCGCGCCGTCGACCAGGTCGAGGGGCGCGTGGAAGCCGGCCTCGGCGAGGCGCAGCTTGTCGTAGTGCGGGCGCTCGTCGGTGATCCAGCCGGTGTCGACGGAGGTCATGAGGATGCCGTCGGTGTCGAACATCTCCTGCGCGCTGGTCCGCGTCACCATGTTCATGGCCGCCTTCGCGGCGTTGGTGTTCGGGTGCCCGGCGCCCTTGTAGCCGCGGCTGAACACCCCTTCCATCGCCGAGACGTTGACGACGTACGACCGTGCCCGCGCCGCCTTCCGGGCCGCGTCGGCCATCGCCGGGCGGAGCTTGCTGATCAGGATGAACGGCGCCGTGTAGTTGCACAGCTGGGTCTCCAGCAGCTCCACCGGGGAGATCTGCTCGATGCTCTGCACCCAGGTGTTGGTGTCCACCACGTCCGGGACGAGACCGCCCGCGTCGATCGCGGTCCCGTCCAGGTGCCGGGCGACGCTGGCGTTGCCCGCGACCAGCGCGAGGTCGGCCACCTTCTGCGCGTCCAGGCCGGCGACGCCGACCGGCAGCGCGGCGATGCCGTCGACGGCGCCGGAGTTGAAGGCGCCGATCACCTCGTGGGCGGGCAGTTCACCGGCGGGCAGCGGGGCGCTCTCGCCCTCGACCAGCGCCGCGTACGCGGAGGGCAGCCGTCGTACGGTCTGCGTCGCGTTGTTGATCAGGATGTCGAGCGGACCCGCCTCGGCGACCCGCTCGGCCAGGGCCACGGCCTGCGCCGGGTCGCGCAGGTCGATGCCGACGACCTCCAGCCGGTGCAGCCAGTCCGCCGAGTCCTCCATCGCCTTGAAGCGGCGGATGGCGTCCTTGGGGAACCGGGTGGTGATCGTCGTGTGGGCGCCGTCGCGCAGCAGCCGCAGCGCGATGTACATGCCGATCTTGGCGCGGCCGCCGGTGAGCAGGGCGCGCTTGCCGGTGAGGTCGGCGCGGGCGTCCCGCTTGGCGCGGTTGAGGTCGGCGCACCGGGGACAGAGCTGGTGGTAGAAGTAGTCGACCTCGACGTAGCGGCTCTTGCAGGTGTAGCAGGAGCGCGGTCGCTGGAGTATGCCCGCGATCCGGCCGGCCTCGACCTTCGAGGAGGGCAGGATGCCCTCGGTCTCGTCGTCGATGCGCTCGGCGGAGCCGGTGGCCGTGGCCTCGGTGACCGCGCGGTCGTGGGCGCTCTTGGCGGCCCGGCGCTCCTGGCGGCGGCGCTGCTTGACCGTCCGGTAGATGTGCGAGGTGGCCCGGCGCACCAGGATCGCGTCGGGGTGGTCGACGTCGATCCCGTCGAGCTCCTCCAGCACGCTGAGGCAGACGGCCAGGCGCTCGGGATCGATGCCCGGGCCGTGGACGGCCTCCTCCGTGGCCATGGGGTCCGTGGCCATGAAGCCGTCTTCTGTCACCGTCATCGCGCTGCCGTTTCCCTGATCCCGCGCAGCGCTCCGACTCGCGCCCGCTTTCGAACGCGAAATTTTAACGGAGCCGCGGGCCCGTGGGCCAAACCCGAATGGATCACAGCCCGGATCCGGCGATCCGGGCACCCCACGGGCACCGGCAGCCCCTTGAACCACACCCGTCACACGCCGACGGTCAGCAGACGCAGGCCGCCAGCAGCGCCTCCACCTCGGCCGACACCGCGTGCGCGAACCGGTCGAGGTCCGGTACCGCCGCCGCGTCCGCGACCAGCCCGTAGTGCACGCGGCCGCGGTACGTGGAGATCGCGACCGCCAGCGACTGGCCGGGCGCGAGCGGGGCCAGCGGGTAGACCTCGGTCAGCTCGTGCCCGCCGAGCCGCAGCCCGATTCCCGGCAGCGGCACGCTCGTCACCAGGATGTCGAACCACAGCCGCGCGGCCTGCCCGACGAGCGGACCGCCGAGCCGGTGGCCGAGGGCGGGCACGTGGTCGGCGAGCAGCGCCACCGCGCCGGCGCCCCGGTCGGGGCCCGCGTCCTTGTTGCGGACCATCGCGGTGCGGACGGCGGCGAGGCGGCCGAGCGGGTCCGGCTCGTCCACGGGAAGCCGTATCAGGTAGCCGGAGAGCCGGTTGCCGGGTGGCTGGGCGGTGCGCGGGCGGCGCCGGGAGACGGGGATCAGGGCGCGCGGCGCGACGCCCGTGCTGCCGTCGCCGCGTTCGTCGAGCCAGCGGCGCAGCGCACCGGCGACGACCGCGATGAGGACGTCGTTGACGGTGCCGCCGGCCGTCTTGCGCACCCGGTGCACGTCGTCGATGTCGAGGACGACGCCGGCGGTGCGGCGGGTGCCGCTGGGCGGGGAGGCGAGCGCGGTGGTGGGACGCATGCGCAGGGTGGACAGGGCGAGGGAGGCGCCGATGTCCAGGGCCCGGCCCATGTCGAAGAGGGCGCCCTTGACCAGGCCGGGGAGCATGCCGGGCAGCTCGCGCACGTCCGGCAGGGCCCGGCGCGGCGGATCGACGGGGCGCGGCGCCCGCTCGGGCAGGTCCACCGGGTCCAGGACGCCCGCGGCGAGCCTGAGGGCGCGCAGCCCGTCGGCGAGGGCGTGATGGAACTTGAAGAGCACGGCGAAGGAGACCCCGTCCTCGCCCGGCAGGACGTGCGCCTCCCAGGGCGGCCGGCCGCGCTCCAGCGGGCGCTCCATCAGCCGTCCGGCGGCCGCGTGGAAGTCGCCGGCCGGCGCGTGCAGCCGTACGTGGTTCAGCGGGTCGAAGTCCGGGTCGGTCTCGCGGGTGGCGCCGCCGAAGGCGAACGGCTGCCAGACGTCGCGGATGCGCAGGCGGAGCCCGGGGACGGCGGCGGCGCGGGCGGCCAGCAGGTCGGCGGCGTGGGCGCCGGCCGTGGGCGAGTGCGCGGCGAAGACACCGAGCGCGCCCAGGTGCATCGGATGCCGGTCGGACTCGATGTTCCAGAAGGCCAGGTCGAGGGGAGCGAGCAGATCGGGGGTCACGGGCTTGCCTCGCGCGTCGGCGGAAGGGAACTTCAGTCAATCCCCGGCAGTCGATTACGGTCAAGTGCGATCGATATACGCTCAGTTAACAACGGATAAAGTCCCGCCCCGCCGAACGGGGCGGGACTCAGGAGACACCTGAGGTCACTTCAGTACCGGGGGTGCCGCCTGGGCCGACGTACCCCACTCCGACGGGCGCGGGCCGACCGTGAACGCCAGCGAGCGCAGGGAGCGCAGCGCACGCGTCGTCAGATACGTCCGCCCGTGGGCCGTCCCGTCGACGCGCACGCCCTGGACGTAGCGGTCGGCGGCGGAGGTGCCGGGCGCGGTGACGGTCAGTCCGCCGCTCGGCCAGTAGCGGCGGTCCAGGGTGAGGCCGACGCGGTCGAAGACCGGGGTGGACAGACCCCAGGTGTCGTAGCCGGGCTGGACCGGGAAGAGCCCGATGGACGACAGCACGTTCCAGGCGGACATGGTGCCGAGGTCGTCGTTGCCGGTCATGCCGGTCGGACTGTCGGTGAACAGGGTCAGGGCCGCGTGCACGACGTCGGTGGTCTTCCACGGCTGGCCGGTGGCGAGGTAGGTGTAGGGCGCGATGAGGTCGGGCTCGTTCATCGGGTTGTAGACGGTCGCGTTGTAGTAGGCGTACGCGTCGCCGTGCACCCACACCTCACGGGCCGTCTTCGCCGGGTCGGCGAGCAGCCGGTCGTAGGCGAAGAAGGAGTCCAGGCGGTCGTTGGCCGCCCGCTTGCCGCCGATCAGGCCGACCATGCCGGGCAGGTCCTGCGGCACCAGCCACTGGTACTGCCAGGCGGTGCCCTCGTGGAAGCCGGTGCCGAGCGCCGGGTCGGCCGAGCCGGTGAAGGCGCCGGAGGCGTCGCGGGCCCGGAAGAAGCCGGTCGAGCGGTCGAAGATGGTGCGGTAGTTGCGCGAGCGGGCCGCGTACCGGGCGGCGTCGGCGTCGTGCCCGAGACCCCGGGCCATCTGGGCGAGCATGGCGTCGGCGAGGGCGTACTCCAGGGTGACGGAGGCGCCGTGGTGGTAGTCGGAGTCGCCCATCTTGGCGAGCGGCCGGTCCTTCTCGAACGGGGCGAAGCCGTCCTTGACGTACTCGGCGTTGGCCTCCCGTCCGATGCCCGGGTTCGCGGCGGGCGGCACCCCGTCCGCGTTCTTGCGCAGCGCCCGGTAGGCCCGCTCCTCGAACCCTCTCAGCAAGCCCATCTGGTAGGCCGTGGTCAGGAAGGGCGTGACCGGGTCGCCGCTCATCACGTTCGTCTCGACCGGGCCGTAGCCCCACTTGGGCAGCCAGCCGCCGTCCTCGTCGATCGCCACCACCGAGCGGGCCATGTCCCGCGCCTCGCGCGGGGCGAGCAGCGCGAGCAACTGGGCCTGGGTGCGGTAGGTGTCCCACAGCGACCAGTTCTGGTAGTACGTGAACCCCTTCGCGTGGTGGACGCGGCGGTCCCAGCCGAGGTAGCGGCCGTCGGCGTCGCCGCCGAGGTTGGGCGCGAGGTACGACCGGTACAGCGAGGAGTAGAACGTACGGCGCAGGGTGTCGGTGCCGCCCCGGACCCGCACCGCGGCCAGCCGCTCCTCCCACCGCTCGCGGGCCGCCCGGCGCACGGCGTCGAACGGCCGCCCGCCCTCGGCGCGCAGATTGCCCGCCGCGCCCGCCGGATCGACGTACGACAGCGCGGTGGTCGCCTCGACCGTACGGTCCCTGGTGGTGTCGAAGCGGACGTAGGCGCCGCCGTGTCCGGCGCGCGAGCCCGCGGTGACGGTGGCGCCGTCCCAGGTGCCGTACGCGGTGAAGGGCCGGCTGAAGCGGGTGATCGTGTAGACCGTGTACGGGGCGGTGTCCCGGCAGAAGCCATGGCCGGTGATCTCGGTGCGCACCGTGCGGTCGTCCAGGATCTCCACCTTGCTGCCGCCCGCCTTGTGCAGCGACTGGGCCGCGTTCAGCAGGACGTTGGCCTTGGTGGTGGCCGGGAAGGTGTAGCGCTGCACTCCGGTGCGGGCGCCGGCGGTCAACTCGGCGCGGACGCCGGAGGCGAGGCCGACGCGGTAGTAGCCGGGGCTCGCCTCCTCGTCACCGTGCGAGAAAGCGACCGCGTACTTGGCGTCGTCCGTCTGCCCGACGTCGCCGGTGGTGGGCAGCACGGGCAGGTCGCCGCCGATCCGGCAGCCCACGCCCGACAGATGGACCAGCGAGAAGCCTCGGATACGGCTCTGGGTGTAGTCGTAGCCGGTGTTGTGTCCGGTGTCCGGCGAGAGCTGCACCATGCCGAAGGGCACGGTGGCGCCGGGAAAGGTGTTGCCCTCGTTCTGGCTCCCGATGAAGGGGTTCACCAGGTCGACGAGGTGGCCGTCGGTCCGCTCGGCGGCTCCTGCGGCGGGGGTGGCGACCAGCGCGGACGCTGCCATCACCCAGGCCAGGCACAGTCGTGTGCGCCGGGTCCCTCTCATGTCGGATGACCTCCGGGGGTTCGACATCGTTGCCTGCATCGTGGCGGGCGAACGCCGTGAAACCGGGCATTGCGCGATGAGAGGGGGTAAACGCGTCGCGGAGAAGGTGACTTGACGGCCCGCGCGGACGTGGCACGCGACCCCGCCCCCGGAACTCCGCACCTCAGCCGGGCGAATCAACTCCCTTGCCCCCTACTGCGGTTGGGGACCGTGGTGTCGCCGGGGGCCGGCGGAAGCAGCAGTCGCCGCACACTCCGCCGCCGGGGACCCGGTAGTACAGGCAGCAGCTACGGCGGCGGAAGGCCGGGCCGGTGCGGGTGCCGGTGGCCCGCAGCAGGGAGTGGTCGAGGAGTTCGCCGGTGAGGGCGCGGGTGCGCGCCGCCACGTCGGTACGGCCCTGGGCACGGGCCCAGCGCTCCAGTTCCCGGGCGGTTCCGGCGAGCGCGGAGCCCGCGTTGCCCCACAGCAGCCCGGAGGCGACCCCGTAACGGGCCCTCAGGGTCTCCCCCAGGGGTTCCAGATGGCCGTGCAGCACCGCATCGGCGAGGGCGGCCGCGTCGCCGGGCCCCGGGCGGACCTCGGTGAGCCACAGGTCGTCGGGCGCGGACGCGTGGGTGTCCCAGCGCAGCAGGCCGGGGTCCAGACCGGGCAGCCGGCCGTACAGGACGGCGCAGCCGAGCGCGGCCGACCACAGCCGGGCGGCCAGGCCCTGGTGGGCGAGGGAGGCGGCGACGCGGGGTTCGGTGGTGCGCAGGCGGTGGGCGACGGTGCGTACGCGCGAGGCCAGGGGGTCGTCGGGGCTCTCCGGATCCTCCGGGCTCGTCTGCGCGTAGGCCATCGCGAGGGTCGGCAGCCGCGCCGGGTCCGCGTCCGGGGCCGTGCGCAGGTCGAAGAAGCCGCCCAGCGGGCGGAGTGCGGCGAGTTCGGGGTCGAGGTCCACGAGGGACACTCGTACCAGGCCCGTTCGCGACCCGGAGGGGCGGGGGGCTCCCCCTGGGTAACCCATCTGAGGGATGATCAGGGAACCGGCGTACTCCATCGGTAGTAGGACACATTGCGTGCTCAGGGACGACGACGGGAAGAGCGCGGGCGGGCAGAGTGTCGACCATGCAAGCCGACCGTAGGCCGCGCCGGGCTCAGGCCCCTCGCCGCACGCACAGGAGACCCCGATGAGCGGGAGAGGCCGATGAGCGCCCTCGTGCTGTCCGTGCTGCTGTCGCTGGTGTCCGCCCTCGGCTACGCGGGCGGCGCGATCGTACAGGAACGGGTCGCCGCGTCCTCCCCCGACAGCGCGTATCTCCCGCTGCGCCGGCCCGGCTGGTGGGGCGCGCTGGCGCTCAACGGGCTCGGCGCGGTGCTGCACGTCGGGGCGCTGGCCTACGGCCCGCTGAGCATCGTCCAGCCGCTCGGCGCGCTGACCATCGTCTTCGCCCTGCCCCTGGCCACGCTGTGCGTGGGCCGCCGGGCCGGGGCGACGGCCTGGCGCGGCGCGGTGATGGCCACCATCGGCCTCGCGGGCCTGCTCTCCCTGGTCGGTTCCGCCGACGACCACGCGCTCGGCGGCGCCCAGCGGCTGGCGGCCGCGGTGATCACCGGCGGCGTGGTCGTGGCGCTGATGTGCGCGGGCCGGGCCGCCCACCGGCACCCCGCGGTGCGCAGCGTGCTGCTCGCCACGGCGTCCGGCATAGCGTTCGGCATGTCCTCGGTGTTCACCAAGTCCGTCACCGTCGGCTGGGACGACGGTCTCGCCTCCTCCGGCACCCTGTTCTCGCTGGCGCTGATCGCCGCGTTCTCCGTCGCCGGCGTCCTGCTGTCCCAGGCCTCCTACCGGGGCGGCGGCCTGGCCGCGCCGCTCGCCACCCTGACCGTGGTCAACCCGGTGCTGGCCGCGGCGGTCGGCATCCTCCTGTTCGGCGAGACCTTCCGCCACGGCATGACGGGCACCCTGCTCGCCCTGGGGTGCGGGGTGCTGGCGGCCGGTGGCCTGATCATGCTGACGACGGAGCGGATGGAGGAGACGGCGGGGCCGGACCCGGAGACGGACCCGAAGACGGACCGGGAGTCGAACCTGGAACCGGACCCGGAGACGAGCCCGGAGCCGGCGGCCTCCGCCGGGGAGATCACCGGCACGGGGATCTCCGTCGAGGCGGTTGCCGTCGAGAGGATTCCCGTCGAGGTGATTCCTTCGGTGCCGCAGCAGCGGGCCGACGGGGAGGACGTACGAGGCCCCGTCCCGGGCGACGGACCGCTCGCGGAGTCCGGCCTGCGGAAGCTGCTCCTCCCGGCGGCCGACACCGCGCTGGGGGACGCGGGCGAGGCCGTACCGCCCGGGGAGCGCGCGCTCCCGCTCCCGGAGACCTACGCCCGGCTGACGGTGCCGCACCGGCGGCGGCCGCGGGTCAGATCCTGACGCCGTGGGCCCGGAGGTAGCCGAGCGGGTCGATGTCCGTGCCGAAGCCCGGGCCCGTGCGCACCTCGAAGTGCAGGTGGGGACCGGTGACGTTGCCGGTGGCCCCGGAGCGCGCGATGCGCCCGCCGGCGGCGACGTGCTGGCCGACCCGCACGGAGATGGCCGACAGATGGCCGTACTGGGTGTAGTGGCCGTCGGCGTGCCGGATCACCACCTGGTAGCCGTAGGAGCCGCCCCAGCCCGCGGCCACCACCTGGCCCGCCTCGGCCGCGTGCACGGCGGTCCCGGTGGGCACGAGGAAGTCGACGCCGGTGTGATAGCCCTTCGACCAGTGCGAGCCGGCCGCGTGGTATCCGGTGCCTATGGAAGCCTGGACCGGGGCGACGAACGCGTGCGTGCTCGCCCCGGCCTTGGCCTCGTGGCTCTTGGTCTGGTGGCTCTCCGTCTGGTGGCGGGCTTTCGGCTGTGCCGGGTGTGAAGTCTGCTTCTTCTTCGGGGCCTTGCTCTTCGAGGTCTCGTTCTTGGAGGTCTTGGAGGGCGCGGCGGGCGCGGCGGGCGCCTTCGCGGGGTGCAGGCTGAGCCGTTCGCCCGGCAGGATCAGGTCGGGGTCGGCGCCGACGGTGGCACGGTTGGCGGCGTAGAGCTTCTGCCAGCCGCCCTGGACCTGGTGCTCGTCGGCGATGCCGGAGAGGGTGTCACCGCGGACCACCGTGTACATCGCGGTACGGCCGGCGCGGGACTGGGGGGTGGTCTGCGGGCGCACGTCGTGGGCGGAGGCGTCGCGCGCCTCCCCGGCCACGGCGGACCGCGCGTCCCCTGACGGCGAACCGGCGCGGGACACCTCCCCGGCGTCGGCGCGGACGCCGGGGTGCGCGCCGGTCTCCGCGGCCGCCGTTCCCGCGGCGATCAGCGGGAGAGCGAGGCCCGCACCGCCCGCCGTGACGGTGAGCGAGGCGCGGTTGATCCTGTTCGGCTGGTACCGGCGATGCCGGCCGCTTAGGGCCATGTGCGAGGTCCCCTCATGCGTCAGGAGGCGCAAAGCTATGCGCCGCGAACATGCCATGACAAGACGGCGTTTCGGCCGTCCATGGCCGCCAACTGGCCGATACCGGACGGTCGTTGACCGGGATCTCCCGGGACCGGCCCGGACAGGGCCCGCGCCCCGGTCGCGCGGGTGGCGGGTCTGATGTGCGCTCGCCCTGGGGTCACGTCAGGATGGGCGGGGACCCGTACCGACGGAACCGCAGTCACGAGGCGATCAGGGAGCAGGCGGTATGAGCACTTCAGCGCAGATCGGCGTCACCGGCCTCGCGGTCATGGGCCGCAACCTCGCCCGGAATTTCGCGCGCAACGGTTACCCGGTCGCGGTGCACAACCGCACGGTGTCGCGGACGCGGGACCTGGTGAAGGAGTTCGGGCAGGAGGGTGACTTCGTCGCCACCGAGACCGCCGAGGAGTTCGTGGCCGCCCTGGAACGCCCGCGCCGCCTGATGATCATGGTCAAGGCCGGTGAGCCCACGGACGCGGTGATCAAGGAGTTCGCGCCGCTCCTGGAACCCGGGGACATGATCATCGACGGCGGCAACGCGCACTTCGCGGACACCCGGCGCCGGGAACGGGAGCTGCGCGAGCGGGGCATCCACTTCGTCGGCACCGGCATCTCCGGCGGCGAGGAGGGCGCGCTGCACGGGCCGAGCATCATGCCCGGCGGGTCGAAGGAGTCGTACGCCTCCCTGGGCCCGATGCTGGAGAAGATCTCGGCGAAGGCGAAGGACGGCGCGCCCTGCGTGACCCACGTGGGTCCGGACGGCGCCGGGCACTTCGTGAAGATGGTGCACAACGGCATCGAGTACGCCGACATGCAGCTCATCGGCGAGGCCTACCAGTTGCTGCGGGACGTGGCGGGCTACTCCCCGGCGCAGATCGCGGACATCTTCCGCACCTGGAACACCGGCCGACTGGACTCCTACCTGATCGAGATCACCGCCGAGGTGCTGTCCCACGGGGACGCGGCGACCGGCAAGCCGTTCGTGGACGTGGTGCTGGACCAGGCCGAGCAGAAGGGCACCGGCCGCTGGACCGTCCAGATCGCGCTCGACCTCGGCGTACCGGTCTCCGGCATCGCGGAGGCCGTCTTCGCCCGCTCGCTGTCCGGCCACGCCGGGCTGCGGGCGGCCTCCCGCCATCTCGCCGGTCCGCAGCCGACACCGCTGACCGGGGCGGAGGCGGCGGCCTTCGCCGACCGGGTGGAGCAGGCGCTGTACGCCTCCAAGATCGTGTCGTACACGCAGGGCTTCCACGAGATCGCGGCGGGCAGCGAGGAGTACGGCTGGGACATCGACCACGGCGCCGTCTCCGCCATCTGGCGCGCCGGCTGCATCATCCGGGCGGCGTTCCTCGACCGGATCCGCGCCGCGTACGACGCCCGGCCCGATCTGCCCAGCCTGCTGTCCGACGAGACGTTCGCCCGCGAGATCGAGGCGGCTCAGGACGACTGGCGCGAGGTGCTGGCCACGGCGGTACGGCAAGGGGTGCCGACGCCGGGGTTCGCGGCCGCGCTGGCGTACTACGACGGACTGCGCGCCCCTCGGCTGCCCGCGGCGCTCACCCAGGGGCAGCGGGACTTCTTCGGGGCGCACACGTACCGGCGGGTGGACCGCGAGGGTTCGTTCCACACGCTGTGGGGCGGAGACCGGTCGGAGGTCTCGGCGTAGCGCGCGTCCGGGGAACCCCTCAGGTCAGAGGCGGCCCCGGCTCGGGGTTGGGTACGGGCTCCGGCCCCGGCGGGATCGGGGACGGAGGCGGAGTGGGCTGCGGCCCCGGACCAGGCGGGGGCGGAGTCGGCTGCGGCCCCGGACCGGGGGGAGGCGGAGTCGGCTGCGGGCCCGGACCGGGGGGAGGCGGAGGTGGAGTCGGCTGCGGGCCCGGACCCGGGGGAGAGGGGGTCGGCCGGGGGCCGGGCTCCGGTGGTGGTACGGGGGTGGGGTACGGCTCCGGGGTCGGGGTGGGGCCCGGCGGGACGGGGTCGGGGTGCGGGTTCGTCATCATGTCCTCCGCGCAGTCGTCGATATCACTGGACGTCGCCTCTGGACTACTCCCCCGCCTACCCGGCCACCGCCCGGCCACTCACCCGGGGGCGGCAGCGAAGGGGGCCGACCGGGTTCAGGCCGATACGGCCCGGGACACGGACTGCGGGGCGCGCCGCTGCTCGGAACCGGGCACCGGCTCCGAGGGGTCGCCGCCGAGGGCCACGATCCGGTTGTCACCGTCGACGTGCACGACCCGCGGCTTCAGCTCCCGCGCCTCCGCATCGGCGACCTGCGCATAACTGATGATGATCACCAGATCCCCGGGGTGCACGAGATGGGCGGCCGCCCCGTTGATCCCGATGACCCCCGAGCCCCGCTCGCCCTCAATGACGTACGTCTCCAGCCGGGCCCCGTTCGTGATGTCCACGATGTGCACGAGTTCCCCCGGCAACAGATCGGCCGCATCGAGCAGATCGGCATCGATCGTCACCGATCCCACGTAGTGCAGGTCGGCCTGGGTGACGGTGGCCCGGTGGATCTTGGACTTGAACATGGTACGCAGCATCGAGGCACTCCCACAATGAGGCTCCCTGCCTGCGTTTTTGCAGGTCAAGGGCTGTTTCGACATCCTACAACGAGTCGCATGTCCGGGCAGCTTTCCCTGCGTTTTTCAGGACTCATGCTGACCACTTGCCGACTTTCCTGACGCCTCGTCAGTTGACCGGAGGAGGGCTTCGCCCACTCTCGCGGACCCCAACGTGGCGACGGCCCAAGCCTACGCAGCACCCCCCGAAGGACGTCCGTGATCACCGTCACGCGGACGGTCTGGACGGCAGTCAGGAGCGAAGGCGCTCGACCGGCGCGAGCTGGGTCTATACGGGTCCGGCGGGGGTGGTGCTGCTCGATCGAGGTGCCGGGGACGTACTGGTCAGCCGGGGTTCGTGAGGGCTTCGAGCCGTGCCAGGGCGGCTGTGATCACGTCGGTCCAGGGCCAGTGGCGTGTGAACCTCAGGTGCCGGCGGCGGGCGGTGGTGACGATCCTGGCCGCGGTGGAGAAGAGGCGGAGGCGGAGGGGCTCCCACCTGCGGATTTCGCCGGTCGGAGTGAGTATGGGCATCCGGGCCAGGAGATCGAGGGCGATTGCGCAGGCCGGTGGCGCGGGCGGCGCGGATGCGGTCCTCGGCCCTTGAGCGCCGGCGGTGCCGCAGTTCGAGTGCGGCGATCGGGACGCCGGTGGTGTTGGTGGCGAACGCGGTGAGCCGCAGGCCGTCGGCGTCGGTGAAGCGCAACTGGGCGCCGGGATGGGGTCGTTCCTTGCGGACGATCAGTCGCATTCCCTTCGCCCAGCCCTTCAGGCAGTCACCGGACAGTTCGGCGACCCAGGCGCCGTCGCGGATCTCGCCGTCCGGCTCGACGGCCACCGTCCATGCGGCAGTCGGGACCTTGAGGACGGCCTGATGGATGGCGTCGGTGATGGGCATAGAGGGGCGCGCTGAACCACACCCAGACCGGCCGCACCTTCCCGGCGGACATCGCGCACTCGGCGCGCACGACGCCGCTGGATGCCCCGAGCCGGGCCGTCTCCGCTCTGGGACGGGCCCCGGCCGGGGTTGCTCTCAGGTCGCCTTGAACTCTCCTTCGAGGAGCCAGAGGGTGATGTCGCTCTGGTCGAGTTCGGTCGGTAGTGGACGATTCCATCGATGGGTCTCCGCAGCTACGTGCGTGAGACCCGTGAGCTCCCATCGGTGATCCGCCAGCCAAGTGGCGGGAGAGGACGTGGGACCGGTGCCGAACTGTTCCATGGCCAGCGCCCAGGAGGCCTGTTCCTGTTCGTCCTTCGAACCACTTCGCATGTCCTCGACCCGCGGTTGCCGACTGTAATACTCCGTGACCAGTCGACTGCCCGGTGCCGACAGAGAGCCAACCGTTTTCAACAGCTGGGAGCAGTCGCTGTCGGAGAGGTACATCAACAAGCCCTCCACTATCCACACGGTCGCTTTTTTCGGGTCGAAGCCCGCAGCGAGCAGCGGCCCGGTCCACTCCTCGCGCAGGTCGACGGCGATCGGGACGCGGCGGCAGGACGCCTGCGCCTGCTCCCGGTCGAGCACGCGTTGCTTGTAGTCCAGAACAGCGTCCTGGTCCAGTTCGAAAACCGTGGTGTCGTCGGGCAGATCAAGCCTGTAGGCGCGGCTGTCCAGTCCCGCCGCGAGAAGAACGACCTGCCTGCAGCCGGACGCGACAGCATGCGTGAGGCGCTGGTCGTAGAACGGTGTCCGCATCGCGATGTAGGTGCAGTAGAAGTGCCACATCCCGGTTGCGTGGTCGCCGTTCGCCGGCCCGAGCCGGGGCCTTTCAGCGTCGGGCGTGCTCGTCTCAGTCGCTCCGGAAGCGAACACGGCCCCCAGCGGATCGTCGAAAAGGCGGTCCGGCCGTTCGGATTCGACCGACCTGCAATACGCGGTGAGCAGTGCGGTCCATCCGATTCCACTGGGCGGTTTGATGTCGGACACAATTTCGTCCTCTCTGTGCGGTGTTCGGCGAAAGCGATGTCGGGGACGCTGCGCGCCTTGAAAGAAGGGTGGGGAATCCGTGGACGGTACCCAAATCGGCTACGTCGGGAGCTGCAGAAGTTGCTGAAGGCTCAGCTGCATGGAAATGGCGTGGTCGAAGAGGTAGAAGTGGTCTCCTGGGTACTCCGTGACGCCGACGAAGTTCGAGGTGCGATCAGCCCACACCCCCATCGCGCTCGCGACGACGAGCGGGTCCGACCGGCCGGCGAACGCGACCACCGGACAGGAGACCTGCGCACCGTCGTCCAAGTAGTCGGCCGCCGCCCCGAAATCAGCGCGCAGCGCCGGTAGCGCCGTTCTCAAGAGCTCTTCAGCCAGTACGGACCCCGTAGGCATCAGACCCAACTCCGTGACAGCCGCGACGAGTTCTTCATCGGACATTTCCGGTACCGCCCGCTGCTTCGCCAGTATGTCTTCGCCGGGCACCCAGCCGGAGACGGCCAGCACGGAGGGCGCCGTCATGCCCTCCTTCTCGAACTGAACGGCAAGCCGATACGCCAGCAGCGCGCCGAAGCTGTGCCCGAACAACGCGTAGGGGCGGCCGTCCAGTTCGGCTTCCAGCGCCTCACCTACGCGCGCCAGTAGCAGCGGGAGCCGGGTGAGGGGCGCCTCGTCCCCACGTCCCCACCGGCCCGGCAGATGGAGCACGCGCGGCTCGACGGTGGCAGGCACCGTCGCCGCCCACTCCCGGTACATCGCGCCAGTTCCACCGGCGTGCGGGAAGAGGAACAACTGGACGTCCGCGTCGTCGTCAGGGGCGCGGCCTGAGGGCGGGAACCATTCACCGGGTTGCGAGGGTGCGTGTGACATGTGGCCTCGGTCTGCGTCGTCGTGAGGGGCGTTTGTTTGCGGCGTGCAGTTCCTCGATGCGCCGCCAAGCCTTCCCGTAGGCAGCGGACACGGCAGTGGGCAGGAACGGCAGCCGGCCGTCGTGGCCCGGGCGACGCGGCGCGGCACTGCGTGGGTGCCGCTGTCGCCGAGCCGAAGCGGAGGTCCGTCGGTTCGCCGCGACTTGGGCAACCGGCCCGGCATCCGGGCGCTCACGGGACTGCGGGTCGGCGTACGAGCCATCAGCGGGCCTCAGCACAGAACGTTGTCCAGCCAGCGTTCGAGCAGGGCCCTCTCACCGGTCACCGCCACGGAGGACCCCGCCTCGGGAATCCGGCGCTTGAGCAGCAGAAGGAGATCCGAAGCCGTTCCGCGGACAACCACGTCATCGGTAGCGGCGCCGCCACCCGGTCGCCAGGCGGAGGTGGCCAGTCCTTGGGGAGTGCACACCGCCAGCCACCCTTCGTGACCGTCCACGTCCGTGGGCTGGAAGCGCAGTCGCTCGCCGTTGCCCTTCATGTTCGCCAACCGGGGGTCGAGGAACGGCGCGGCGGCAGGTTCACGGACGTAAGCGAGCCACTGGTCGATGCTGTCGACCGCGAGATCGGTGTCGATGCGGAACTCCCGGGCGGCGAGCACTTCCGCGTCCGCCCGATGCAGCGATGTCTCGAGCAACGCCCAGCGGGCCCAGGTCCTCACGCGCGGAGGGCAGAACTCCCGCCAGACGGCCGTGTCCGGTCCGGCCTCAAGGAGCGCGGAGGTCAGCCTCCGGGCCCCGTCGGTGATCCACTGCGACAGACGCCTTCGATCCACCGGATCGCCGAAGCTGTCGAGCGCGCGGAGCGTCAGCTGGTGGATCTGCTCGCTCCAGTCGCCGGAGAGGTCGCCGTCGCCGCCACCGATCTCCAGCAGCGACACCCTCTGGGTGGCCCGGGTCTCGACAATGACCGCAGCCCACTCCTGGGCCTGGTGCACGTGCACCATGAGCTGACCGGCGGTCCATCCAGGGCAGGTCGGCACCGGTTGCTCCAGGGGCACACCGTCCAGGGCGGCCACGAGACTTTCGGTCTCCGAGAACACGCCCTCACACAGGCGTTTGAAGTCGATCGATGACACTGAATGACTCCCCACTTACGCACCGCCGAGTCGCGACGCTGGCTTTTGATCGTGATGACGTCATGTCGGTCCCGCACCACCGGTGCGGATACCGACTTGATGGCGAGACTCCCGGAATCGCGGGACCGGATGAGGGCTGCTGGTGCACAGCCGGACCGCAGGCCGGCGCAGCGGCTGGTGAACGGCTGGGACAGGCGCGCCCTGCGGTTCGTGCGCGGCACGGGCGCACAGAACCTCGGTGGGCGTGCCCCAGACCGGCAGGGCGTGGGGACACGCCACGACGCCGTCGACAGTCACCCGGCCCGAGCAGGGGGTGAATGAGGCGGCGGTCTCAGCACGGGCCGGCGCACAGCGAGCCGTGCCGGTCAGTGATAGTGAGCGGACCTCGACCAGTGTCTCGGCGGTCACACCGGAGCAGCAGCTCAGAAGGACGTGGGCGCTCGTCTCGCGTACGCAAGCGAGGCCGAGCCGAAAAAGAGGTGGCGCGTCGCCACCGGTACGGACGGCTTCCGCCGAGGATGCCGCCCACGGACGCTCGCCCCGCGGCATCCCGCGGGCGGAGTCCCCCGTACCGGCTGGGACGATCGCCATGTCGGCGGCTGCGGGACCGTCGTGGCCGATCAGTCCCGCCGTAACTTCTCGCATCGCACCGTCACCGCCCACCACCACGACGAGGTCGAGGCGGCGGACCGAGACGGCCGGCCGAAGCCTGCCCGACCGCCTTTTCGGCGTCGCCTGGTTCCCGCCATCGAATTGGTGACCCCCAGGGCGCGCCTGGAAGTGGAGGTTGCCTGTACTGCCATGAAAGCGAGCTCCATATCGGGACGATGGAGGGAAGGGAACGCGCCCTGTTACCCGGACCCGCGGAACCCCATCTCCGCGAGGGCCGCGGAAGGAGGACTCGAGTCACCGTGACATGGCACTTGCTCGTGCGTGGCGCGAAATGCGGCGTGACGACCTTTCCGGGCGGTTCGCGGCCAACCCTGCCAGGCAGCCCTGAGACGGCACTGACACACAACTGACACGGCACTGACGCCGTGAAGGGCGGCGCGCTTCACACCGCGGGAGACGAGAGCAGCGCTCTGGCACAAGTTCCGTGAGCCGATCACGCCTTGTAGTTATTGGTCTTCCAATACGAGTCCGCCACGGCAGGGCCACCGAGCGGCCGCGCCAGGCGATGAGTGAGATCGGGTTGGCCCTGGCCGGCCGTGCCGGTGCCCGTCTCGCCCAGGTCATGGGCATTACGACCAGCCGCACCACGCTGCTGCGCCGGGTGATGGACCTGCCCGACCCCGCGGCGACGGAGCCCCGGGCCGTCGGCGTGGACGACTTCGCCCTGCGGCGGGCACGTCTACGGCACGGTCGTGATCGACGCCGAGACCCACCAGGGCCTCGACCTGCTGCCCGAACGCGACGCCGCCACCCTCGCCCCGTGGCTCGCGGCACATCCGGGAATCGAGGTCATCTGCCGCGACCGCGCCGGCGCCTACGCCGAGGCAGCCGACACCGCAGCTCCGCAGGCCCTCCAGGTCGCCGACCGGTTCCACCTCTGGCAGAACCTCGCCTCCGCGGTCGAGAAGACCGCGGCCACCCACCGCTCCTGCCTGCGCGACCTGCCACCGCCTGCTCCGGAACCCGAGCCTGCGTGGGAGACGCCCGCCCGCCCAGACGGCCCCCGGCCAGGACGCTGAGCCGGACGAACCGACCGGCAGGTTCGCCGAGCGAGCCCGCGTCCACCACACCCTCGTCCACGAACTCCTCGCCCAGGGCATGAGTCTGCGGGCCATCGCCCACCACCTGGGCTGGGGCCGACACACCGTCCAGCGATACACCCGCGCGGCCCGCTGGCAGGGCATGGTCAAGATCCGCAAGTCCTCGATCTCCACCGGGAGATCACCGCCCGTGGCTTCCGTGGTCACTGCTCCACCGTCCGCGACCGGATCCGCCGCGACCTGCCGCGACAGGAGGGGGTCACGCCCGCCCCACCACCGCTGTCGGTACGGCAGGTGACCGGCCGGCTCACCCGGCACCCCGCCATCCTGACTGCCCGAGTGGATCACTGAGGCCACCGCGGCGGGCGAAGGAGCAGGGAACCGGATCAAGATGCTCAAGAGGCAGATGTTCGGCCATGCAGGGTTCCCGCTCCTTCGGAAACGTGCCGGGGGTGTCAGGCGCGTGTCAGCGGCAGGTCAGTTCGGTGTGGTCCCATCTAGTGATGGCAGATCAACGCATCACGGAAATAAGTGATCTACTGGAGATTCCGCTCTACGACCGGCGCGAAGCTCTGCAAGAGCTGGTGACACACGAACTGAAGTCAGCCTTGCTGATGGAAGACGACGAATACCTTGCGCCCGACTCTGTTTTTTTCGAACTGGGTCTGACATCTCTGCAGTTGTCCGAGATCAAATACACTCTGGACAAGGTGCTCGGATGCGAACTCGAGGTCGCACAGCTTTTCAACAGGCCGACGGTCGAGCAGCTCGTCTCATATCTGTCCGAGCATGTCATCGCCGAGGCTTTCGCCGATCCCGATGCGGACCTCCACCGTTGAAGCGTCGCCGTCAGCCCACACGCGCTCTCTGTGCTCCTTGACCAAAGAGCCCCACGGGGCGTGGCCCAACCCGACACGGAGACGGGACGTTGTCAAAAAACTCTGAGCTTTCCGAAGCGACCCCGCGCGACCTGCTGCGGAAGATCGACGAGCAGGACGCCGTGATCCGTGAGCTGTTGCTGGAGAAGCACGAACCGATCGCCATCGTGGGAGCCGGACTCAGGTTTCCCGGTGGTAACGAAAGCCTGCGGGATTTCGACGAGTTCCTCGCCAAGGGCCAGTCAGGCATCCGCCCCCTGCCGGAGAGCCGACGGCACACGCTCACCGGCTCGGATCCCGAGGACGCACAGCCGGTCATCGGCGGCTTCCTGGACGAGATCGACCGTTTCGACGCTGCCTTCTTCAACATCTCTCCTCGTGAGGCCGCCTACCTCGACCCGCAACAGCGGATGGTCCTGGAGACCACGTGGCAGGCGCTGGAGAACGCCTCCATACCTCCGGGGGCGTGGCGGCACCGTGAAGGCGGTGTCTATATGGGCGTCAGCTCCTTCGACTACGCACTGGACACCGCGGGCGTGCGCGCAGAGGAGGTGGACAGCTACATAGGCACCGGCTTGTCGCACAGCAGCGTGCCGGGCCGGCTCAGTTACTTACTGGGCTGGCGGGGGCCGAGCATCAGTGTCGACACCGCGTGCTCCTCCTCACTGGTCGCGCTGCACCTGGCCGTGCAGGGACTGCGCAACAAGGAGTGCGGCATCGCCCTGTGCGGCGGCGTGAACCTGATACACAACGCGGTGAGCAACGGTGCGTTACGGGCGGCCAACATGTTGTCTCCCGACGGCCGGTGCAAAACCTTCGACGACTCGGCTGACGGGTACGCCCGCGGCGAGGGATGCGGCGTGATCGTCCTGAAGCGTCTGTCGGACGCCGAACGCGACGGGGACGCCGTTCTCGCGCTCGTGCGTGGCACCGCGGTGCGCCAGGACGGCGAGAGCGCGGGCCTGACCGTGCCCAACGGACAGGCCCAGGAGCAGGTGATGGGGGCCGCGCTGGCCGCGGCCGGTCTCGAACCGGGGCACATCCAGTACGTCGAGGCGCACGGCACCGGCACGCCGTTGGGCGACCCGATCGAGATGGGCTCGATCGCCGCACTCTTCGCGGCATCGCACGACAAAGCCGCACCGGTGACGGTCGGTTCTGTGAAGACCAACATCGGGCACCTGGAGGGTGCCGCGGGAATGGCTGGTCTGGTCAAGACCGTTCTGCAGTTGCAGGCCGGCAAGTTCTACCCGCACCTCAATTTCGAGCGCCCCTCGGGGCGCATACCCTGGGAAAGATACCCGGTCACGGTGCCCACGGGCGAGCTCACGTGGGAGGGCACCCCCCGCCGAGCGCTGGTGAACGGTTTCGGCTTCGCCGGGACGATCGCCACGACCGTACTCGAACAAGCTCCGGCTCACTGTGCCGGACCCGCCCTGGACGGGCACGCCGAGTCGTCCGATCGTCATCCGGGGACCGACGGGCAGCGGGGCCATGTCTTCACCTTGTCGGCGAAGAACGACCGCTCCTTGCGCTCGCAGATCCGGCGGTACCAGCAGTTCCTCACCGCCGACGCACCGCCGTCCCTGGCCGACATCTGCTTCACTTCCAACACCGGGCGGGCTCACCACAAGGTGCGTCTGGCAGGAGCAGTCGCCAGCCGGGAAGAGCTGGCGCAGCTGCTGGATCGGCGCCTGCACTCCGCCGGAGCCTCGCCCGTCGGCGGCGCGCGTAAAGCGGCCTTCCTCTTCTCGGGGCAGGGTTCGCAGTTCTCGGGAATGGCGGCGGCGCTCTACCGGCGCTTTCCTGCCTTCAGGGAGCGCGTCGACGAATGCGACCGGGTACTCCGCCCCCTGACAGGGCGTTCGATGCGGGACATGCTGGTCGGCGCCGACGACCACGGCGACGACATCCATCAGACCCGGTACAGCCAACCGGCCCTGTTCTGTCTGGAGTACGCGCTGGCGGAGCTGTGGACGGACTGGGGAGTGCGGCCCAGCGTGCTGGTCGGGCACAGCATCGGTGAGCTTGTCGCGGCGACGGTGGCCGGCGTCTTCTCCCTGGAGGACGGTGCCCGGATCGCCGCGGAACGCGGCCGGCTCATGCAGTCGGTCAGCACCCCGGGCGCCATGGCGGCCGTGGCGGTGGCGGCGGAGGAGATCGGCCCGCTGCTCGGCCCGTACGACGATCTCGCGCTGGCGGCGATCAACGCTCCCGACCAGTGCGTCGTCTCGGGCGGTTCGCGTTCGCTGGAAGCTTTGCTGGAGGATGTGCGCCGACGGGACATTCGCGTCAAGCGGCTCCCCGTCTCGCACGCCTTCCACTCACCGCTGATGGCGGAGGTGGCCGACGAGTTCCGCGCCCTGTTCGAAGGCATCCACTGCCGTGCCCCGCGCTTGCCCGTGGTATCGGCACTGACCGGAAAGGTGGTCCGGGCCTCGGAATTCGCCGATCCGGCCTTCTGGGTGCGCCATCTGCTCGAACCCGTCGATTTCCTGGGCGCGGTACAAGCGGTCGAGCGCCGCGGTACGCACGCGTTCGTGGAGATCGGCCCCTCGGCCTCCCTGATCTCGCTCGCACGCCGGTGCGTCACCAGGAACGACCACGTGTGGGCCGCCAGCAGCCGTGCGGGCGACGAGGACGGTGCGACCATCGACCAGGCTGTCGCCGGCCTGTACATGGCCGGGCTGTCCGTCGACTGGGCCGCGTACCACCGGGGCACTACCCACCGGCGCGTGGACTTGCCGACGTACACGTTTGATCGAAAGCGGTACTGGCTGCCGTCCGGCACCGGTCCGGCACCGAGTGTCTCTCCCGATCCGCTGCCCGAGGCGCCGCCCGCCGCAGCCCTCGAAGAGGAGAGCAAGGCTGTGGCGCCCGAGTCGGCCGGGTGGCCGGCGGACGCGAGCAGCGGGGCGATCAACGAAGCGATACGCCGCGAGCTGGTGGCGATTCTCCGCTACCAGGACGTCGAGGACATCGAACCTGATGCGGATTTCGCGTCCTTGGGCCTTGATTCGCTCACGGCCGTCAGTCTGAAGAATCGGCTTGAGCAGGTGTTCGCCGTTTCGCTTCCGACGGCCGTGGCGTTCGAGCAATCACGTATCGATCTCCTGGCCGGCTCCATCCGCAGTCTGCTGATCCCGTCGTCGCGATGAAGGGCGCCATGATGGACGCGAAGAAGACCGACACGCTCCACGCGACTCTGGCCTACCAGGCGGCCCGTCAGCCGGATCACCCGGCCATCCTGTGCGAAGGCCGCAGTCTCACCTACCAGGCGCTCCACCAGGAGAGCAACCGGGTGGCACAGGCGTTGCTCGCCTCACAGGTCGGCCGCGACTCCCGAGTGGCGTACCTGGGCAAGGAGTCGGAACGCTACTGGGAGCTCGCCTTCGCCTGCGCGAAGACCGGCGCGGTGCTGGTGCCCGTCAACTGGCGGCTGACCCTGGACGAGGTCCATCACATCCTGGCGGACTCGGGCACGGAGCTGCTGGTGGTCGACGAAGGCTGTCGAGCCGTTGCGGAAGGTGTGCGCGACCGGCTCGACCGCCTGCGGACCGTTGTTCTCGCCGACGACTCCGAAGACGGGGGCGCGGGCTGGGTGGGCTGGACCGCACCGCACCCGGACACCGACCCGCAATCGGGCGGCGACCGGGAAAGCGCGGTGGTGCAGATCTACACGAGCGGCACCAGCGGGCGGCCCAAGGGTGTCGTGCTGCCGCACCGCAGCTTCTTCAACGTGGCCGAGGCCATGGAGCAGCACAGCCTCGACTGGTTCGACTGGCTGCCGGGCGACCGCAGCCTGATCGGCCTGCCGGGCTTTCACATAGGCGGCTTCTCCTACGCGATGCAGGGCTTCAACGCCGGGGCGACGATCGTCTCCATGCCGATGTTCGTCAGCTCGTCAGCTCTCAGACTCATCAGAGAACTGCGGATCACCACCGCGATCGTGGCGCCGGCCATGCTGCAACTGCTCTTCAACGAGCCGGATGCCAACCCCGCGTGCTTCCAGTCGTTGCGCAAAGTCGTCTACGGTGGCTCCCCCATCTCGGCGCCACTGCTTGAGCAGTGCATGAAGATGATCGACTGCGACTTCCTGCAGATCTACGGGAGCAGCGAGACAGGTAACTTCGCGGCCTGTCTGCCACCCGAGGACCACAGGCAGGGCAACCCCCGGCTGCTGGCCGCCGGCCGGGCGTACCCGGGCATCACGCTGCGCATCATCGACCGGGACGGCAAACCGGTGCCACCTGGCACGGTCGGCGAGGTCTGCGTGCGCTCGCCCGCCCGGATGCTGGAGTACTGGCGTCGCCCCGACGCCACGGCCGAGACCCTGGTCGACGGATGGATCCGCATGGGCGACGCGGGCTACCTCGACGAGGACGGCTACCTGTTCGTCAGCGACCGCGTCAACGACATGATCATCGTGGCAGGAGAAAACGTATATCCCGCCGAGATCGAGGCCGCGCTGTGCGCCCACCCAGCGGTCCTCGAAGTCGCGGTCGTGGGCATTCCGCACCCCAGGTGGGGTGAATCGGTGCACGCCCGAGTGGTCCTTGAGCCGGGCCGGCGCGTCACCCCCCGCGAGCTGATGCTCTCTCTGCGCGGCCGCATCGCCGACTTCAAGGTGCCCACCAGTTACGACTTCGCCGCGGAGCTGCCGAGGAATCCGAGCGGCAAGGTCCTGCGCAGGATGGTGCGCGGCGAACTCGCGGAGAAGGCGCCGCGGGTCGGCCGCTGAGTACCGCCGGTATATCCTCGTCGGCGCCCTCCATGGCGCGTGACCGACGCATTTCGGTGTCCACAAAAGGTAGAAGCGTTTAGCGTTTTGCCGAGTTCCTGGAAGTGTGTATCCATGAGGGAAAGCAAACCTGATTTCACGAGTCAGCTGAATGCCGCTCTCGACATGATCGGCCTGTCGCCCGAGAAAGCGGTCAGTGAACTTTCGGTGACCGGCGCAGATCCGTTGCTCAACTCCACCCTCAAACTCGGGACCGCCATAGGCGTTCCTCTCCTGTCGGCGGCCGCTGGAGCGGCGCAGATCTGGCACGAGGCGACCGGCCGCAGCCAGCGGCTCAGCCTTGACCTACCGCAGGCGCTCCACTCTCTCACGCCCTATCTGGGCGCAGGGAATCGCCTCAACGGCTACGGATCCAACATGGGTTCGCTGCAGGGCCTCGACGGCGGTCTCGCGCCCGCGGTCTTCGACTTCTACCAGACGGCCGACGATCGCTGGGTCATCCCCATCGCCTGTTACCCGCGGCCGAGTGATGAGTTGCTGTCGCTCCTCGGCACCGCGCACACGCAGGAGCATATCCGGAGCGCCATCGCCTCCTGGATATCCTGGGACCTCGAAGAGGCCGCCGCTGAGCGAGGAATTCCGCTCGCGGTGGTGCGCAGCCGCGAGGAGTTCCTGGCCCATCCGCAGAGCCAGGCGATCCAAACAGAACCGCTGGTGTCGATCGAGAAGATCGGCGACGCGCCCATAAAACCGCTGCCCGCCGGCGATCAGCCACTGTCGGCGCTGCGTTGTCTGCAGTTCACCCACATCTTCGCCGGCACCGCGATGGGGCGTACGCTGGCCGAATATGGCGCTGATGTGCTCCACGTGTGCGAGCCGCACGCCTTCGAACACGATCTGTGCTGGAATGAAACAGCTGTGGGCATCCGCTCCACCCGGTTGGAACTGCGCGAGGACAGCGACGGCCGTCGCATATTCGACCAACTGCTCCGCGAAAGCGATGTCTTCGTGCACAATCACCGGGCCTCGAAGCTGGCCCGGCTAGGGCTGACCCCACAGGAGTGCGCGGAAATCTCCGAAGGGCTGATCTACTGCTCCATCCGCTGCTACGGCCATTCGGGCCCGTGGAGCGAACGAGGCGGCTTCGACCACCAGGCGCAGGCGTTGGTCGGCGTCAACTGGAACGAGGGGGAGGACGGGAGGCCGCAAATGCCCCCGGGCCGAATGCTCAATGACTACCTCGCGGCCTATTTCGCAGCGGCCGGTGTGATGGCCGCAACCCTGAAACAGGCGCGGGAGGGGGGCAGTTACCTCGTCCGTGTCTCCCTTGCCGGCTGCGCCAACTGGGCGTGGGAGCTCGGCACACTGGACAAGTCGGAGGTCGCCGCGCAGCTCGGCACGACGGCCGCACCACCCGAGCCCGAGTGGTTGGTCCATCAGACCCCGCTGGGCGAGTTCCAGCACGTCGCTCCTCCGGTCCGGCTGAGCGAGACCCCCGCTGACTGGCGCCACGGGCCCGTCCTCGTACCCCGAGGGTCCTCCGCCCCCGTCTGGCGCGCCGACGGAGCCGCGGCGGCCCACTCCATCTCGTGAGCGTCGACAAACCGTCCGGACGAGAGGAACAGCGGCCGCAAGCCCGTGCCGGCCCATGTGTCAACGGCCGCGGCACCAGTGAGCCGCTGTCCCTTCTCGTGCTGAGCGTGGAGGTGCCCCGGGACCAGACTGCCTCGCACGGCGACGCGCACCGCGTGCAGGAGTTCTGCCGGTTCGGTGTCCTCAGCAGTTCGGACTCGGCCTGGGCGTCGCCATCCTTCTCGACGCCGTGGTCATCCGATGCCTGATCGTCCCCGCAGCCATGCAGGTGCTCGGCAGTTGGGCCTATTGGCTTCCTGGCCCGCTGGCCCGAAAACTGCCCAAGGTGTCCATCGAGCGCCCTGAGCAGAGCTGACCTCACCTCGCCCTGGCTCGGATCACCGCCGAACCCCCGCCGCCTCCGCGGGTAGGAGCGCTACCAGGAGGCGGGGCCGGCCACTTCGGTGACGGGTTGGTGAGCGGCCTTCGGGATGCCGAGGATTTCGCGGGCTCGGTGGACTGCCCGGATCTGGTCGGCTGCGGACGGTCCCCAGTCGAAGAACTCCAGGGCCTGCTCCGGCGTGGCCAGGATCCTGGTGTACGTACGTCCGGTTGCCGGATCGGCCGAGGCGGGGCCGAGGTTCGTGAGAACGGCGGCGTAGCGGGCGCGCGCACAGGGTCCGGTGGGGTCGAAGAGGTAGCCGAGATACCGGGCGCCCGTCAGGGCGGCGGCGGCCTCCTCACGGGCTTCCCGGAACAGGGTGACCTCAAGGTCGCCGTGGTCCTCCGGTTCCGGTGTTCCGCCGGGCAGACAGGCCGCGCCGGTGTCGGGTTCGAGGAGGACGAGGACACGCCCGTCCGGAGCGAAGGTCCAGGCCCAGGACTGGCGGACCGTGAGGCCGCCGGGGACGGGGACGGGATGGAAGAGGAGGTGGTGACGGGCTCGGGAGGTGCGCAGGACGCCGACCCGGTCAAGGACGGTGGGGGCGATCGGGAGCCCGTCCTCAAGGAACACGGGCCCGGCGCCGGCGATGCGGGCGCGAAGCGCGGACAGGGCGCGGCGGGCGTCGCCCGGGGACATCAGAGCGGGCAGGTCGGCCGGCTCGGCGAACTCGACGGCCTCGATCTCGCCCGGTGCGGGCCGGATCGCCGCGATCTGGTCCTCGTTCCAGACGCCGCCGTCGAAGACATGCAGGATCTCGCCGGGGAAATTCACGGCGGGGGACGCTGTGGCGCCGGCGGGCGAGACCCAGTCGATGGCGAGCCCGCGGGTGACGGTCGCCGTGACGCCGAGTTCCTCCTCCACTTCGCGGGCGGCGGCCTGGGCGGGGGATTCGCCCTTCTCGACGGCGCCGCCGGGCAGCAGACGCGTGGGACGGTAGCCGACGCGCTGGATCAGGACCTGCCCTCGCCGGTTGGTGATCAGCACGGAGGTCCCGGCCCACAGGGCGGCCGAGGCGCGCAGCGCCCCGTAGTCCTCGTCGCTCATCGTCGTGCCAGGAAGCTCGTCGGACGCGGAAGTCGTCGTCATCGTCTCTCCGATCGGTGAAGCGCCCGGGAACAGGGCGATGCGGGAGCGGCTGGTCGCCGGGTGCAGAGGGTGAGCTGGTGAGGGTCTCGAAGCAGCTCCCCGGCGGGAGCGGGACGGCGGCAGGCATGCCGTCGGAACCAGCTTCCGCCGACATCGCCGAGGGCGCGGGCCTGGACGAGGAGGCGACGAAGATACCAAAGGGCTCTCGGGCGTTGCTGAAGATCGAGGGCGTTGCAGAGCAACGCTCCGGCAACGGCCGATGCCGCCGGGCCCGTGACCTGCCGGAGAACGGTGGCGGCGCCTGTGCAACAGGTCCCTCCGCACTGCCCGGCTTGCGGGTCGTGGCTGCAACATCGCGGCTCAGCCCCGGACCACCACGGTCGAGGGAGAGAGCAATGGGTGAACTGCGACCTCTGGGAGCCGACCTCAACGAGGCTTCCCGGGCGTTGGACGTGGCGCTGCGCCGAGTTGTTCGAGAGCCTTCAGGTATCCGTCCGTCGGTACGCGGCCCGGCGCCGCCTCGACCAGGTACGGTCTCGCGTTATCTGAACGGCACGCGGTTACCCCCGTGGCAGGTGATCAGCGATCTCTTCACCGATGTCGCCGAGCATCGTGGGACCGCCGTCACTGCCGAGGCCCTGCTCGACCACGACGACTTCGCCGTCATCATCATGGACGTGCAGATGCCGGAGATGGACGGCTACGAGACCTGTGCCCACATCAAACGCCGCTCAAGGACCCGGGACATCCCCATCATCTTCCTGACCGCGATGGGCACGGGGTCCGAGCACTCCGCGCGCGGATACGCGGCCGGCGCCGTCGACTACATCCACAAGCCCTTCGACCCTTGGGCCCTGCGCGCCAAAATCTCCGTCTTCACCACCATCTACCTGGAGCGGCACGGGCAGTAGAAGGGTGCCGTGTGGCATGCTCCCGCCATCCTTGAACCGTCGAACACCGGTACCACCGACAGCCCCCAGCCCTTACCAGCCCTGGACGCAAGCCATGACCAAGACGACCGGTCCCGACGTCGCTGACGCGCCGTCCGGCGGAACGCCCGGTCCACCGCGTCCCCGCACGGTACGGATCGGGTACGGGCTGGGCTCGTTCGCCACCGGTACCTTCGGCACCGTCCCCGGTCTGATCCTGCTGTATTACCTGACCGACGTGCTGGCCGTGCCGGCGGCGGTGGCGGGTGCCGCCGTTTTCCTGCCCAAGGCGTGGGACGTCCTGGTCAACCCGCTGATCGGCGCCGCCGCCGACCGCAGGCGGGCGCACGGCGGTTCGCGCCGGCCGTTCCTGCTCGCGGGCGCGGTGACCCTGCCGCCGCTCTTCGCGCTGATCTTCGCCGCCCCTCCGCTGCACGGCGCCGCTGCCGCCGTCTACGTGTCCGTGCTCTTCCTGCTGGCGGCCACCGCGTACGCCGTGTTCCAGGTGCCGTACGTGACGATGCCCGCCGAGATGACCGAGGATCCCGTGGAGCGGGGCCGGGTGCTGGGCTGGCGGGTCGGTTTCCTCGGTACCGCCATCCTGGTGTCCGGGGCGCTGGCGCCCGCGCTCGCGCACGAGGACGGGGACACCCCGGCCGGCTACCGCACCATGGGCATCGTGATCGGCGCGCTGCTCGCCCTAGGCATGTTCGGCGCCTGGCGCAGCACCCGCCGGGCGCCGGTGGTGGCCCGCAGTGAGGCGGAGGGCTCGCTGCGGGCCCAGTTCACCGCCGGCCGGGAGAACAGGGCGTTCGCCGCGCTGGCCGGGATGTGGGCGGTGCAGGCCCTCGCGGTGGGCGTGATGCTGGCCGGGACGCAGTACTTCGCGACATACACCCTGGGCTCGGCGGGGGCCGTCACCCCGCTGTTCGCGTGCATGATCGGCCCGCTCGTGCTGGTCATGCCGCTGTGGAACCGGCTCGCCCGTGCCCGGGGGACGGCATACGCCCAGTGGTGCGCCTCGCTGCTCTTCACCGGCGCCGCCGCGCTGCTCTTCCTGACCCCTTACACGGCGCCCGCCCTTGGTTACGCGGCCGTGGCGCTCGTCGGAGTGGCCTACGCGGGGCTCCAGTTGCTGCCGCTGACCATGCCGGCGCACACCCTGGCCGCGGACACCCGGCGTACCGGGCGCCGGCGGACCGCCACCTTCACCGGGCTGTGGACCGCGGCCGAGACGCTCGCCATGGCGCTGGGACCGGCCCTGTTCGCGCTGGTCCTGACCGTCACGGGGTTCCGCTCGTCCGACGCCGACGAGCGAGTGGCGCAGCCCTCGGCCGCCCATACCGGAATCACCGCGGGGATGAGCCTGCTGCCGGCCGTCCTCTCGCTTGCCGCGCTCCTCCTCCTGGCCCGCTACCGCCGGGAATCCGCCCGTCTCGAAGCGGACGGCGCCGCCGCGTCCGACATCGAGGAGACCGGACGCGCCGTGTCCGACGCGATCCCCGCGCAATCCGCGGCCGACTCGGCGGCGTCCAAGGCCACTTCACTGTCGTCCGAGCCCGCCCATACCCAGGAAGAGAGCCATCGTGCCCGCTGAAACCAGCGAAACCAGCGAAACCAGCGAATCCGCCAAGTCCGACGAGGCCGCGAGCGCCGCCCCGTCCGGCACCGCGCTTCCCTCGACCGGCCGCCCCGCCGACGAGTTGCTGGCCGCGTTGCGTGAGCTGCGCGCCGCCGACGCCCCGACCCGCGGCGGCCGGACCTTCGCCTACGTCTACGATCCCGGCCTGCCCGAGGTGGACGAGCTGGCCGCCGCCGCGTACCGGGAGTTCGCGACCGTCAACGGGCTCGACCCGACCGTCTTCCCGAGCGTGGCCCGGCTGGAGAACGACGTGGTCGGCGCGGTGGCGGCGGTGCTCGGCGCGCCCGGGGCCCAGGGCACGTTCACCAGCGGCGGCACCGAGTCGATCCTGCTGGCCGTGAAGACCGCCCGCGACCACGCCCGCGCCGAACGCGGCATCACCCGGCCTCAGTTGGTGTTGCCGTCCACCGCCCACGCGGCCTTCCACAAAGCGGCCCATTACCTGGGCGTCGAGCCGGTGGTGGTCCCGGTCGACCCGGTGACGTTCAAGGCGGTGGCGTCCGATGTCGTGGCCGCGATCACCGACCGGACCGCCCTGGTCGTCGCGTCGGCGCCGTCGTACGCCCATGGCGTGCTCGACCCGGTCGCCGAGATCGCGGCGGCCGCCGCCGAACGGGGTGTGCTCTGCCATGTCGACGCCTGTATCGGCGGCTGGTTCCTGCCGTTCCTGGCCCGTGCCGGGCGTGAGGTGGAGCCGTTCGGCCTGACGGTACCGGGGGTCACGTCCCTCTCGGTGGACCTGCACAAGTACGGCTACGCCGACAAGGGTGCCTCCGTGGTCCTGTACCGGGACGCGGAGTTGCGGCGGCACCAGTACTTCGCGCACGCCGGCTGGCCCGGCTACCCCGTGGTCAACCCGACGGTGCAGGGCACCAAGTCGGGCGGGCTGCTGGCCCAGGCGTGGGCGGTGCTGCGGCGCCTCGGCGAGGACGGGTACACCGAGCTGGCGCGGCAAATCGCCCGCGCCGCCGAGGAGTTGGTGCCGGGCCTGCGTGCCGTCGCGGGGATACGGGTGCTGGGCGAACCGGCGGGCAGCCTGGTCGCCTTCACGGTGACCGGGCCGGGCGGCGATCCCGACCTGAGCCTGGTGCTGCACGTCGCCGACGAGATGCGGGAGCGCGGCTGGTACCTCCAGCCCCAGCTCTCCTTCGGCGGCCTCCCGCCCAATCTGCACCTCACGCTCACCCCGGCGACCGTCGAGCGGGTCGGGGCGCTGCTCGCGGACCTCACCGACTCCCTCGCGTCGGCACGGGCTCTCGAACCGGTCGTGGTGGACCCGGGGTTGGCCGAGCTGGCCGCTGGTCTCGACCCCGATGCCCTGACCCCGGACGAGGTGGCAGGCTTCCTGGCCTTCGCCGGCCTGGGCGGCGAAGGGGGCGGCGGCCAGGACGGAGGGGACGGACAGGGAGATGGGCTGCCGGCCCGGATGGCGCCGGTGCTCGCCCTGCTGGACGCGCTGCCGCCGCGGCTGAAGGAGCGGCTCCTCGCGGAGTTCATCGGGTCCGTGTTCCGCGTCTGAGCCGCAGCGCCGCCGCCCGAGCCACCGCGCCGTCCCGGATCGCCCAACTCCGCACTGCTGAATGCTTGTTGAGCGCCCTTATCGGCGCGTGCGCACCCCTTAGCAGGTCGTGGAGTTCCCGGCCACCCGCTCCGACAACCTGGCCAACCTGGCGTCCGACGGCACGGCCACGGCCTCCGACTACCAGGACGCCGTCATCGTCTCCTACCCGCCGTGCAAGGCGATCGACGGCGACCCGGGCACCCGGTGGGCGAGCAAGACCGAGTCCACCGCGTGGATCACCGTCGACCTCAAGGCGGTCCGCCAGGTCGGCCGGGTCGTCCTGGACTGGTCCGACCAGTACGCGGTCAAGTACACGATCGCGGTCTCCTCGGACAACGCCACCTGGACCACCGTCCACACCACCACCGCCGGCAGCGGAGGCATCGAGAACCGGTCCTTCACCCCGACCGACGCCCGCTACGTCCGCGTCAACCTGCTCACCAAGGGCACGGACAACCGGTACTCGCTGAACGAGATCGGCGTCTACACCCGGTAACTCCCGGGCACGCCGGTGTCGCCGCCGTCTTCCACGGCGGCGACACCACCATGTCCGTCGAAGTGGCAGGGCGGACGAGGGGACGCCGCATCCGGGTCGAGCACGTGCTCGGCCGTACGAAGGAGCGGCGCGAGGAGTGGGCGTCGCGCCGGCCCTCGTGCCTCTCCTCGTACCACTCGGGCACCGGGGCGGAGCCGCGCCGGTGTCGCGACACGCGCGCCCCTGTGCCCTCCGCACGAGGTGACCCGCGGCCGTACCGCGCGGACGATCGGCGGTCCGACTCCCCTGTCCGGGCGGTGAAGTGCTGGTCCGAGTGGCTCCGCAGGGCTCGGACCGCGACAGGCGCCTCGGCCGCGGCGGACCGGCTCCGGCCTCCCGGGGCCCGCCGCGCGGGGCTGCGGGCCCGCGCTCCGCCGCTCCCGGCCGCGCACGTCTTCGCGGGCGGACCCCCTGCCCCGGACACGGCCGTGGCCCCCGGTCCGCGCGGGAGGGTCCCCGGCCCCCTCCGCCGGGGCCTCCGGGTCGGCGGGACCCTCGGCCCGGCGTGACGGATCGAGATGCCCGAGCGTCTCGCGCAGCTGGGCCAGGCAGCGGGTGAGCAGCCGGGACACATGCATCTGCGAGATACCCACCATGGCCGCGATCTGCTGCTGTGTCCGGTCGTGGAAGAAGCGCAGCACCAGGATGCGGCGCTCCCGCTCCGGGAACCGCCGCAGCGCGTCGAGGAGTTCCACTCGCTCGGCGGCCGTCTCGATCCGGGCGTCCCGGTCGCCGAGCACCTCGCTGAGCGCGGGCAGCGGACCCTCCCGCCCCTGCGACGGCGCGTCGAGCGAGCCGGGCCGTGTCGCGTCCTGGGAGCGGAGGGCCTCGGCCACCGCGTCCTCGGACAGACCGGAGGCCCGCGCGATCTCTCCGAGCGTGGGCGGACGGCCGCCGCCCGTCTGTTCGAGCTCCAGCCGCACGCGTCGTACCTGCCGGCCGGCCTCCTGCACGGCCCGGGGCAGCCGCACGAGCCCGGTCCGGTCCCTGAAGTGGCGCTTCAGCTCCCCGGTGATCGTCGGCACGGCGTACGACAGGAAAGCGTGTCCGTGGCCGGGGTCGTAGCCGTCGATGGCCTTGACCAGGCCCACGCAGGCCACCTGGAAGAGGTCGTCCTGGTCCTCGACGCCGGTGTTGCGGTACTTGGCGGCGATCCGGCGTGCCACGGGGATGAGGGCGCGGACGGCCCGCTCGCGTGCCGCGTCCCGCTCGCGGCCCGGAGGGTGCGTGCTGATCCGCCCGACGACCTCGTCGATCCGCAGGGACGTGAGCGCGCCGTCGGTCTCATGCTTCCCCGGCGGGCGGAGGGTGGTCGGGGAATTCATGTGAGCCTCTGCGCTGAAGGGGCTTGCTGGGGTGCCCCATGGGTTTCCCGATTCCTTCGACCTATGCGAAGTTCACACGCCCGGCGACGACTTCGGGTGGAGTCGTGGGGGGAACGGGTGATTCCGGTTTCGCTCCGCGCCGTACGGTCCCGGCTTCGCGAACGCCTCACCGCTTGCCCGGCGCACACCTCGTTTCCGGACCGGGCGGCCGGGAAACCCCAGTGCCATGCATGAGAGAGCCGGCACACAGGCAGAGCTGGCGGACGGCGTCTGCCCGCCGTCGGTGCTGCGGGAGTACGGGATCCTCGCCGACGGCGAACGCGGCGCAGTGGTGGACCCTGAGGGGCGGATCGTGTGGCTGTGCGCGCCGCGCTGGCACAGCGACGCGGTGTTCTCCGCCCTGATCGGAGGCGGCGGGTACTTCGGCGTCGAACCGGTGGACCGCTGGCACGTGTGGGGAAGCTACTACGAGGACGGCACGCTCATCCGGGTCAGTCGCTGGGTGACCGCCGACTCCGTGATCGAGTGCCGCGACGCGCTGGCGATGCCGGGCTCGGTGGACCGGCTCGTGCTGCTGCGCCGGATGCGCGTCGAACGCGGTGAGGCACGGCTGCGGCTGACCCTCGACCCGCGGCCCGGCTTCGCCACGGGCCGGGTGCGCGACCCGCGCCTGGCGGGCGACGTGTGGCTCGCGGACGCAGGCGGTCTGCGGCTGCGGCTCGTCGGCGCCCCCGAAGCCGCCTGGCACACCGGGTCCGGGCTGCGCGGTGAGTTCCGGCTCCGGAAGGGCGAGCACCACGACCTGATCCTGGAGTTGGCGGAGCGGGAGTGCGCCGAGCGCCTGGAGCCGGATCGGTTGTGGCGGGCGACGGAGGACACCTGGCGGCGGGCCGTGCCCGACTGCTCCGCCCTGGCCGCTCCGCGCGACGCCCGGCACGCCTACGCCGTCCTGCGCGGCCTGACGAGTTCCTCCGGCGGCATGGTCGCCGCCGCCACCACCTCGCTGCCGGAACGCGCCAACACCGGCCGCAACTACGACTACCGCTTCGCCTGGATCCGCGACCAGAGCTACGCGGGCCTCGCGGTCGCCGCGCACGGCCCGCACGACCTGCTCGACTCCGCGGTGCGCTTCACCGCCGAACGCATCCTGGCCGACGGCGAGGGGCTGCACCCCGCGTACGACGTCGGCGGCGGACGGGTCCCGCGGGAGCGCGGGCTGCCGTTGCCCGGCTACCCGGGCGGCAACGACCGGATCGGGAACCGTGCGGCCGAGCAGTTCCAGCTCGACGCGTTCGGGGAGGCGCTCCAGCTTTTCGCCGCCGCCGCTCACCACGACCGGCTCACGCCCGAGGCCGAGCAGGCGGTCACGGTCGCGGTCGACGCGGTGGCACGCAACTGGAAGCGGCCCGACGCCGGGCTGTGGGAACTGGACGAGCGCTGGTGGACCCAGTCCCGGCTGAGTGTGGTCTGCGGTCTGCGCCGGGTGGCCGGGGCGTTCAAGGGGCGGACCGCGCGGACCGGGGCCGACCTCGCCGAGGCCGTCTTCGCCGAGACCCGCAGCCGCTGTCTGCGCGCCGACGGCCGCTGGCGCCGGGCCATGGACGACGACGGGCCGGAGGCCGCGCTGCTGACGCCGCTCGCCCGGGGCTGCCCGTCCGCCGACGACCCGAGCAGCGCGATCACCCGCCGCTTCATCGAGGACGAGCTGGCCGAGGACGGCTACCTCTACCGCTTCCGCCGCCCGGGCGTCCCGCTGGGCGAGGCCGAGGGGGCGTTCCTGCTCTGCGGGTTCACGATGGCGCTGGCCACCGACCACCTCGGCGACCGGACCGGCGCGCTGCGCTGGTTCGAACGGACCCGGACGGCGTGCGGGCCGTCCGGGCTGTTCGCGGAGGAGTACGACGTGCGTCAGCGCCAGCTACGCGGCAACCTGCCCCAGGCGTTCGTCCACGCCCTCCTGCTGGAATGCGCCGTGCGCCTCAACGACGCGTCGACGCTTCCCCCTTGAGCCGAGGGGCCGCGGCCCCGTGGCGGCGCCGGGCGCGGGCGGCCGCCGGGGCCGGAAGGCGCGCGTCCGGCGGACAGGTTTACCGGCGCGGCGTGGGGGCTAACCCCGTCGGGTTCGTCACACATGCCGACTCGTCGACGCACCGCCTGGAGGGCGCTCATGTCGAAGACGCACCCGGGGCTGGGGCAGGAAGAGGAGACCGCCCGCGGCCCCCGCGTGCACACGGGTGACCGGATCAGGGACTACCTGACGACCACCGACCACAAGAAGATCGGCAATCTCTACCTCGTCACGTCGTTCGGCTTCTTCCTCGTCGCCGGGGTGCTGGCGATGCTGATGCGCGCCGAACTGGCCCGGCCGGGGCTTCAGATCGTCACCGCGCAGCAGTACAACCAGCTGCTCACGATCCACGGCACGATCATGATGCTGCTCTTCGCGACGCCCACCTTCACCGGCTTCGCGAACGCCATCATGCCCCTGCAGATCGGCGCCCCCGACGTGGCCTTCCCCCGGCTCAACGCCCTGACCTACTGGCTGTTCCTCTTCGGGGGCCTCACGGTTCTCTCCGGGTTCCTGGTCAGCAAGGGTCCCGCCGATTTCGGCTGGTTCGCCTACTCCCCGCTGAACAACGCGGTGCACAGTCCGGGCCACGGCGGTGACGTGTGGGCGATGGGACTCGTGCTCTCGGGTGTGAGCACCACGCTGGGGGGTGTCAACTTCATCGCCACGATCGTCTGTCTGCGCTGTCCGGGCATGACGATGTTCCGGATGCCGATCTTCACCTGGAACGTGCTGTTCACCTCCATCCTCGTCCTGCTCGCCTTTCCCCCTCTCACGGCCCTCCTGCTGGCCCTGATGGCCGACCGTCAGTACGGCGCGCACATCTTCGACTCGGGCACCGGCGGAGCCCTGCTGTGGCAGCACCTCTTCTGGTGGTTCGGCCATCCGGAGGTGTACATCGTGGCGCTGCCGTTCTTCGGCGTCGTGACGGAGATCCTGCCGGTGTTCAGCCGCAAGCCGGTGTTCGGCTACGTCGGCATGGTCGGCGCGACCATCGCGATCACCATGCTGTCGGCCACCGTGTGGGCCCATCACATGTTCGCCACGGGCGCGGTGCTCCTGCCGTTCTTCTCCTTCATGTCCTTCCTGATCGCCGTGCCGACCGGGGTGAAGTTCTTCAACTGGATCGGGACCCTGTGGAACGGCAGTCTCTCCTTCGAGACACCCATGCTCTGGGCACTGGGTTTCCTCGTCACCTTCCTCCTCGGGGGCCTCAGCGGCGTCCTCATCGCCTCACCCGCCCTGGACTTCCATCTGACCGACACCTATTTCATCGTCGCCCATCTGCACTACGTCCTGTTCGGGACGATCGTCTTCGCCATGTTCGGCGGCTTCTACTTCTGGTGGCCCAAACTGACGGGCCGCATGCTGGACGAGCGCCTCGGCAAGATCCACTTCTGGAGCCTGTTCGTCGGCTTCCAGACCACGTTCCTCGTCCAGCACTGGCTGGGCGAGATCGGGATGCCGAGGCGCTATGCCGACTACCTGGCCGCCGACGGGTTCACCGCCCTGAACACCGTCTCGTCGATCGGCGCCTTCCTGCTCGGCCTGTCCACCCTGCCGTTCCTCTACAACGTCTGGAAGACCGCCCGGTACGCGCCGAAGGTGGACATGGACGATCCCTGGGGATACGGCCGCTCGCTCGAATGGGCCACCTCGTGTCCGCCGCCCCGGCACAACTTCACGGCCCTGCCCCGGGTCCGGTCCGACTCGCCCGCCTTCGACCTGCACCACCCGGAGATCAAGGAGCAGCTGCCGCCGCAGGAGCACGGCACCGTGGAACCGACCCCCGACACCCTAGGGACACAGAGCGGATGAAGTCCGAGGCATACCTCTTCGCCGGCGTGGCCGTCTTCTTCCTGGTCACCGACGCCGCCTACATCTGGTTCGCGCGCGAGCCCGTCGGTATCGCGGCGCTCACCGTCTCCTTCCTCATGGCGGCGGTGATCGCCTTCTTCTCGATGGTCAACCACCGCCGCAAGGGCTCGCGACCCGAGGACCGTTCCGACGCGGAGATCCAGGAGCGCAGTGGCCGCGTCGACTTCTTCCCCCCGCACAGCCGGCACCCGGTGGTGACCGCCGCCGGCGCCCTGCTGGTGGCCAACGGGATCGTCTACGGCGACTGGCTGATCCTGATGGGTCTCGGGGTCCTGGGGCTCGGAGTCTTCGGCCTGGTCTTCCAGTACAGCGGACGCGAGAGCGAGTGAGGCGGGCGGCGGCGAAGGATCCTCTCGCCGCCGCGCCGCCCCGCCCCGCCCTGCCGGGTCCCGCCCGGCGCGGGCGGCCGCGCGGCCGTCGCCGCCGGTCGGCGGATCTGCACCCGTTCCGGCTCCCCTGCGGTGCGGCGCGCGGCGGACTGCCGTGCGGCGGTACGGGTCGCCGTCGTGCCCGGCGCAGGGGGGCGAGCGGGGCCGGGGGCTGGGGCACGTTTACGACGGCGGCCCGGCCCTCCGTGGCCCCCTGACCGGTGACCCGATCGGTGGGCGTCGACGCGGGCCAGGACGCGCCTGATCCCGGACGTCAGCGCCGAGGCGCCGCCGCGCCGCCCCGCGGGGACGCGGGGACGCGGGGACGCGGGGACGCGGGGACGCGGGACCCGCCTGAGGTCAGTCCGGCTCTTCCTCTTTCCCGATGCCGCCCGCCACCGGATCGGCGGTGCGGGCCGTGACCTGGAGCCGTTCCTCCGCCGTGGCCGGCATGTCGACTCGCTCCCCGTAGTACCAGGAGCTGAAGGACGCCTGGAGCCTGCTCCGCAACGGCGCCCGCCCGGCCGGGCGTTTCAGCGGCCGCGGGATGTCCCGTACCAGCAGCTTGTAGCGCTGGTCCCGGTCCAGGGGTTCGTGCTGCTCGCTGATCCCGCCCGCCAGGTCCTGGTACACCTCACCGGTCTCCTCTCCCTCTTCCAGCAGTTGCCGGTCATGCCGTTGCAGGGCCAGGCAGACATGCTTGGTCACCAGGAAGGAGAGGACCGGGAGGACGAACAGGGCGACCCGGAAGATATACGTCAGGGTGTTGACGGAGATGTCGAACCACACGGTCATCACGTCGTTGCCCCCGGCCATGAGCAGCACCGCGTACCAGGCGATGGCCGCCACGCCGAGTCCGGTCCGGGTGGGCCGGTCCCGGGGCCGGTCACACAGGTGGTGCTCCACCATGTCACCGGTCACCCAGCGTTCGAAGAACGGATACATGTAGAGGACCAGGAACAGCAGGGCCGGCAGCACGACGGCGGGCAGCAGGACGTTCCACATGAACGTGTGGCCGGCGATGTTCCATTCGACGCCGGGCATCAGCCGCAGGGCCCCTTCGAGGAATCCGACGTACCAGTCGGGCTGGGCGTCGGTGGAGACCTGGTCGGGCACGTAGGGGCCGAAGAGCCAGACGGGGTTGATCTGCGCGAGCCCTCCCATGAGGGCGGTGACGCCGGCGACGATCAGCGACAGCCCGGTCGACTTGGCGGTGAACGAGGGGAACATCGGCTGGCCGACGACGTTGCGGTTGGTCTTTCCGCGTCCGGCCCACTGCGTGTGCTTCAGATAGACGACCAGGATCAGATGCACCGTGATCAGAGCGAGGAGGGCGCCGGGGACGAAGAGGACGTGGACAATGTACAGACGCCGGTTGATCGCGGTGCCGGGGAAGGGGCCGCCCCAGAGGAAGAAGCTCAGGTAGGTGCCGACGACGGGGATGGACAGGACGATGGAGTTGGCGGTGCGCAGACCCGTGCCGGACAGCAGGTCGTCCGGCAGGGAGTAGCCGCAGAAACCCTCCAGCAGCGACAGCAGGAACAGGGTCACCCCGATGATCCAGTTCATCTCGCGGGGCCTGCGGAAGGCGCCGGTGAAGAAGATCCGCAGCATGTGGACGCCGATGGCCGCCACGAAGATGAGCGCCGACCAGTGGTGCATCTGCCGGATCAGCAGACCGCCGCGTACGTCGAAACTGATGTGCAGGGTCGACTCGTACGCCTTCGAGACGAGCAGCCCCCGCAAGGGCTCGTAGGAGCCGGTGTAGGGCACCTTGGCGACGCTGGGATCGAAGTAGAGCGTCAGGTAGGTCCCCGTCAGCACAAGGACGACGAAGCTGTAGAGCGCGATCTCCCCCAGCAGGAACGACCAGTGGTCGGGGAAGGCTTTGCGCAGCAACTGGCCGGCCAGTTCCGACAACGGCGACCGCCGGTCGGTCGCGACGTATGCCCGGAAGGCCGCCTGCCGTGTCCTTCCCCGCATCCTCTCCCTGCGCCGCCGTAGTAGCACGCCCGCACCACTCCTCTTCCGCCCGGCCCTTCGTGTGCGCCGCACGGCCCGACCGCTCGCGCGACGGGCGCTCGAATACCCGAAGGCCCCGATCCCCAACCAGCCCCGCGCTCGTCCGGAATGAAACGGCGGTGTGGCGGGCATCCAGGACCGACAGCCGCCGGGGACCGCCGGCGCCTCACCTTTCAGGGAGCTTCGAGTGGGGAGTGACAGCGGCATCATCGAGCAGCTCGCGGCGGACCACCGCCGGATCCAGAACCTTCTCGACCGGGTGCGGTCCGCTCCGCCCGGCAGTGACGAGCGCACGTCACTCGTGGAGCAGGCCGGCAGCCGCCTGGTGAGCCATCTGGTGGCGGAGAGGGAGCGTCTCTATCCGCTCGTGCACCGTTACGTCGTGGACGGGGACGCGGGGGTGAACGAGCTGCTCGCCGTCGACGAGGACATCCAGCGGACGCTGAAGGCCCTGGAGGCCGCCCCGGCGGGCAGCGAACGGTACGCGCGCCTCCTGCTGTGCCTCGTCTCGGGCGTCACCGAGCACGTGGTGGGGATGGAACAGCGGCTGTTCCCCCGCTTGCAGGCCATGAGCCCGGTTGCCGTCCTGCGCGACGCGGGCGCCGGGACACGCCACGCGGAAGCCGTCGGACCCACCCGGCCACGCCCTGACGCGCCCAGCTCACCGGCCCTGACGAAGCTGACCTCCGCCGTCTGGGGACCCCTGGACCGGCTGCGCGACCGGCTGGAACGCCGGCCTTAGCGAACCGGCGGTCGCGGACACGCCCGCGGGACAGCCGGTGCCGGTGGGCGCGCCAGGGGCTCAGCCGTTGCGGCGTACGAGGGCGGCCTTGCGGGCCTCGGCGAGCTTGCGGGCCTCGCCGGCCTTTCGGGACTTGCCGCCCGCGCCGCGGGAGGCGTCCTTGCTGGTGCCGAGGCCGCGGAAGGGGAGGTTGGTGTTCTTGGGCCGGGGGGCGGCGGGGCCGCCGTCGAGCGGGGTCCCGGAAGGAGCCTTGGCGCCGGTGATCCGGCTCAGCTCCGCCTCGCCCGAGCGCACCTTGGTGACGGTCGCGTCGATGCCGGCCTCGGCCATCATCCGGCTCGTCTCGCGGCGCTGGCCCGTCAGTACGAGCGTGACCACGCGGCCGGACTCACCGGCGCGGGCGGTGCGGCCCGCCCGGTGCACGTAGTCCTTGGGGTCGGTGGGCGGGTCGACGTTGACCACGAGATCGAGGTCGTCGACGTGCAGGCCACGGGCCGCGACGTTGGTCGCCACCAGAACGTTGATCTGGCCGTTCTTGAACTGCGCCAGGGTCCGGGTGCGCTGCGGCTGGGACTTGCCGCTGTGCAGGGCCCCGGCGTGCACCCCGCTGGCCCGCAGATGCCGGGTGAGCTGGTCGACGGCGTGCTTGGTGTCGAGGAACAGCAGGACGCGGCCGTCGCGGGCGGCGATCTCCGTGGTGACGGCGTAGCGGTCGGGGCCGTGGACGACCAGGACGTGGTGCTCCATCGTCGTGACGGTGCCCGCGGACGGGTCGACCGAGTGCACGACGGGGTCGTGGAGGTAGCGGCGGACCAACTGGTCGACGTCGCCGTCCAAAGTGGCCGAGAACAGCATCCGCTGACCGTCGGGGTGCACCTGGTCGAGGGCCTCGACGACCTGCGGCAGGAATCCCATGTCGCACATCTGGTCGGCCTCGTCAAGCACGGTGATCCGCACCCGTCCCAAGCGGCAGGCGTTGCGGTCGATCAGGTCGTGCAGGCGTCCGGGGGTGGCGACGACCACCTCGGCTCCCTGACGCAGCTCGGCGATCTGCCGGCCGATCGAAATGCCGCCGACGACGGTGGCCATCCGCAGCCGCAGGGCCTCGGCGTACGGCGCGAGCGCCTGGGCGACCTGCTGGGCCAGCTCGCGGGTGGGCACGAGGATCAGGGCGAGGGGCTGCTTGGGTTCGGCGCGCCGCCCGGCCGTACGCGTCAGCAGCGGCAGGCCGAAGGCGAGCGTCTTGCCCGATCCGGTGCGCCCTCGGCCCAGGACGTCGCGCCCCTTCAGGGCATCGGGCAGTGTGGCGGCCTGGATCGGGAAGGGTGTGCGCACCCCGTGCTCGCTCAGTGTCCGGACCACCTCCGCCGGCAGTTCCAGGGCGTCGAAGGAGACGGCCGGCGGCAGTGCCGGGGTCGTGGCCTCGGGCTGGGCGGGACCGCCGTGAGCGATGCCGGAGTCATCGGGATGCTTCATGAACAGCCTTCCGCAGGGGAACGTACCGAGGAAGGCCCGGCAGGATGTGCACAGCCCACACGAGCGGAACCGAACAGCAAGAATCGCCCACCGCGACGACCACGCAAACACGCGAGACTAACACAGCAGGTCGCGCTTTTCTCCCGCGTCACGTGCCGACCGCCGCCCCGGGCAGGGCGGCGGGTACGGTCCGGACCGCGCGTCACGCCTTGCGGAAGACGTCCTTGACCAGGATCTTGTCGTCACGAAGGGTGAACAGGTCGATGCCCCGCTGGACGATGGTCCCGTCCTCCTTGCGCAGCGACCACTCGACCACGGCCTGGTCCCCGTTGGCGAGGAAGACGGGCTTCTCGAAGACGCCGTCCATTCCCTGGGCCCGTATCTGGTGCGCCTGCTCGTTCATCTCCTCGATCAGATCGCGGATCTCCCGGCCGCGGAGCGTACGCCCCGGCTCCGGGCCGTCCGAGGTGATCCACACCCCGTCCTCGGCGAAGCACTTCCACGCCCCGTCGATGTCCTCCTGCGCGCCGAGCTCGAAGAAGCGGCTCACTGCGTTGTCGCTCATGCGAAATACCTCCCGGATACGGATGGCCGCTGGTGTCATGGCCGACTGATCGGACAGAAATCGGGTGAGGCTGATAGCGGGGAGAACGGTCCGGAATTCCTTCGGATTTCCGCGACTTCCGAAACCCTATGCCGACTGCTTCGGACCACAACCCCTAGGAAACCGTGGTTTGTTTTCCGGTGAGAACTCCGGGCGCGGCCCGGATCCGGAAATGGGCAGAACGGGATCAGCCCAGCCGGACGGGAAGGCGTTCCAGCGTCCGGAACTGGAGGCTGTCGCGCCAGCGCAGGGACTGCTCGCCGACCGCCAGCCGCCAGGTCGGGAACCGCGCGAGCAGCCGGCTCAGCGCGATCTCGCCCTCCATGCGGGCCAGCGGAGCGCCCAGGCAGTGATGGATGCCGTGGCCGAAGGCGAGATGACTGTTGGCGGAGCGCGCGGTGTCGAGCGCGTCGGGCTCACTGAAGCGGGCGGCGTCGCGGTTGGCCGCCGCCAGGGAGATGAAGACGAGGTCGTCCCGGGGAATGGTCAGCCCGTCGATCTCGACCGGTTCCAGGGTGTAGCGGACCGTGGCCAGGTTGAGCGGGCTCTCGAAGCGCAGGAACTCCTCCACCGCGGCCGGGACGGCCTGCGGCTGCGAGCGCAGCCGCTGCTGCTGTTCAGGGTCCCGCAGCAGCGCGTACACCGAGTTGCTGATCATGCTCGCGGTCGTCTCGTAACCCGCGTTCATCACCAGGAAGATGGTCGACAGCAACTCGCCCTCGTCCAGGCCCTGTTCACCGTCGTCGGCCTGGAGCAAGGCGCTGACCAAGTCGTCGCCCGGCCTCTCGCGCTTGTCCACGATGAAGTCCCGCAGGTAGGCCGTGGCGGCCACATGGGCCTGCATCTTGTCCTGCATGGTCGCGGTGACGCTGGTCAGCGTGGCGTTCCAGGAGCGGAAGTCGTCGCGCCGGTCGCCGGGTATGCCGAGCAGCTCGCCGATCACGGTGATCGGCAGGGGCAGCGACAGCGCCTCCACCAGATCGACGTCCCCGCCCGGGACGATGCGGTCGAGGAGTTCGTCGGTGGCCCGCTCGATCCGGGGCCTGAGCCGCTCCACGCGCCGCATCGTGAACGCCTTGCCCATGATGCGGCGCAGCCGGGTGTGGTCCGGCGGGTCGCTGAAGAGCATGCTCTTGAAGTTCGCGAACTGCACCGGCTCGGCGCTGACCTTGTTGCGCTCCACGATGCGGGGCAGGTCCGCGGCGTCCTTGGAGAGCCGGGGGTCGGCCAGGAGCGAGCGCGCCGCCTCGTAGCGGGTGACCACCCAGGCGTGCAGTTCGGTGGTCAGCGTCTTCACCACGACCCGGTGGGCCGGCGCCTCGGCCCGCATGTCGTTGTAGATCGCATACGGTTCCTGGGTGAACTCCGGACTCAGCAAGTCCACCACATTCGATATTCCACTCACGCGTGTCCCTCCTGCTTCGTTCTGTGGGCCTCTTGGTCGGCCAGCCAGCGCAGGACCGGCCGGGCGGTCGACGCGGCGGACTCCTGGATCATGGACAGATGGTCGGCGTCCTCCACCTCGTAACTGGTGTGCGCGACGGGCCAGTCCGGCCTCAGATGCGCGGCCACGGGCCGGCCCGCCCGGGGCCCGGCGGTCACATGGCGTGCCGCGGTCAACTGGAGCGTCGGCGCGTGTGCCGCAGCGGGACGCCACTCCGCGAAAAGGGTCAAATAGCGCCCCATGGCGGTGAGTTGGGCGTCATTGATCCGCCCGAAGCGCTCCGCTTCGATCGTGTGGTCGCCGCCGAGCAGGATCTGTTGAATCTCGGCGAGCCCTTCGCTGCCCGGCAGATGGGAGTCCAGCAGCACCACCGCGCGGACGGGCTCCCCGGCTCGCGCCAGGTGCTCGGCCACGGCGTGGGCGACCCAGCCGCCGGAGGAGTAGCCGACGAGCACGATCTCCCGGCCGTCCGCGCAGGCCCGTACCGCGTCGGCCCGGTCGGCGACCAGCTCGCCCAGGGACGCGGGCAGCGGTTCCCCCTCCTCGAAGCCCGGATGCGGCAGCACGGTGAGCGGGTAGGCATCGCGGAACGCGGCGGCGAAGCGGGCGAACTGGAAGGCGTTCGACGGCGCCACCACGGAAGGGAAGCAGATCAGGGCGGGGGCGAGCGGGTCGCCGGTACGGCTGAAGACCATCGGGGAGGGAACAGTGAGGGCACGATCCACAGACCGCCGCGCATCCCTGAGCCTGGCCGCCGACTCCAGGAGGTCGAGGCCGGCCTCCATCCGCCCCTCGGTACAGGCGGCGCGGAAGAGTTCGCGCAGACCGCGGTCCTCGTAGCCGCCGACGCCGGACAACTCCGACTCCAGTACCCCGGGTTCATCGAGCCGTTGGAGGAGGTGCTTGGCGAGGAGCCTCGGTGCCGGATGGCTGAAGAGGACATCCGCGGTCAGCGGCAGACCGGTGGCCGCCTTGAGCCGCTCGCACAGCTCCACCACGGTCAGGGAGTCGAATCCCAGCTCGGCGAAGAGAGCGTCCGGGTGAACCTCGTCCTGCGCCGTGTAGTCGAGGATGGCCGCGACCTCGGCGCACACCCCCCGCAACAGCGCGTCCTCCCGTTCCTCGGGCGGGATGCCCGCGAGGCTCTGACGCAGCGGGAAGGACGGTTCCGACGGCGGTTCGCCGGGGGTGGGTGCGGCGGGGGCTGTGCCGACCGCGAGGGAGGGGCGGACTCCGTCGATCCAGTAACGCTTGCGCTGGAAGGCGTAGGTGGGGAGGTCGACGGTCCGAGCGCCTGAATCCTCGTACAGCGCTCGCCAGTTGACGGGCGCGCCGGTGGTCCAGAGGGTGGCGAGGGCCTTGACGGCGGTCTGGGGCTCGTCGCGGTTGCGGCGCAGGGTCGGGGTGCAGCCCGGGACCAGGGCGGACAGGGCCGCGTCCGGGCCGACCTCGATGAACCGGACGACGCCTGCCTCGCGGGCGGCCTCGATGTCGTCGTGGAAGCGGACCGTGTCGCGGACGTGCCGCACCCAGTACTCCGCGTCGGTCACATCCTTGAGGAGCGTCAACCGAGGCTCGTGGAAGGTCACCTGGGCGAGGACCTGACGGAAGTCGTCCAGCATCGGCTCCATCAGCGGCGAGTGGAAGGCGTGGCTGACCGACAGCCGCTTCACCTTGCGGCCCTCGGCCTCGAAACGGGCCGTGACCGCCAGCACGGCTGCCTCTTCGCCGGAGATCACGACCGCCTCGGGGCCGTTCACCGCCGCGATCGACACCTGATCCGACAGCAGCCCGGCCACCTCGGCCTCGGTCGCCTGAAGGGCCACCATCCCGCCGTCCGGCGGCAGTTGACTCATCAGTCGACCCCGCGCGGAGACCACCTTCACGGCGTCCTCAAGAGACCACACCCCCGCCACATGAGCGGCGGCGAGTTCACCGATCGAATGCCCCACCAGCGCATCCGGGCGCACACCCCACGACTCCAGCAGCCGGAACAGCGCCACCTCACACGCGAAGATCGCCGGCTGCGCCCACGCCGTGTCCCCCAACACCTCGGCAGGACCCTCGAACATCACCTCACACAACGACCCGCCAAAAGCCGCACACACCTCGTCCAGAGCCCTCGCGAACACCGGATACGCCGCATACAACCCACGGCCCATCCCCACCCGCTGAGACCCCTGACCGGAGAACACGAACCCCGTGCCACCGGCGTCCGCGTCTCCGCGCGCCAGTTGGCGGCCGTCGTCCGTCACCACGGCCCGGTGCTCGAACCCAGACCTGGTCGTGATCAGCGACCATCCGACATCCACGGGATCCGGCCTGGGAGTCCAGTCGTCCAGTCGGCTCAGCTGTGCTCGCAGGGCCGCGGCGGACCGCCCCGACACCACCCACGGCACCACGGGCATCGAGACGCGCGCGGGAGTCTCCGCCGTCTCCTCCGGCGGCGCCTCCTCCAGGATCACGTGCGCGTTCGTCCCGCTCGCCCCGAACGCCGACACCCCGGCCCGCCGCAGCCGCCCCTCCTCGGGCGCCCACTCCCTGGCCTCCCGCAGCAGCTCCATCGCACCCGACGCCCAGTCCACCTGCGGCGTCGGCTCCTCCACGTGCAGCGTCTTCGGCAGCAGCCCCCGTTGCAGGGCCATCACCATCTTGATCACACCGGCCACGCCCGCGGCCGCCTGCGCGTGCCCGATGTTCGACTTCAACGCGCCGAGCCACAGGGGCCGTTCGGCGTCCCGGCCCTGCCCGTACGCCGCCAGCAGCGCCTGCGCCTCGATCGGATCCCCCAGCCGGGTCCCCGTACCGTGTGCCTCCACCGCGTCCACGTCGGCGGGCGACAACCCCGCGCTCGCCAACGCCGCCCGGATCACCCGCTGCTGTGACGGACCGTTCGGTGCCGTCAGCCCGTTGCTCGCCCCGTCCTGGTTGACCGCGCTGCCCCGGACCACCGCCAGCACCCGGTGCCCCAGCCGCCGGGCGTCCGACAGCCGCTCCACGGCCAGCACCCCCACGCCGTCGGAGAACCCGGTTCCGTCCGCGTCGGCCGAGAAAGCCCGGCACCGGCCGTCGGGCGACAGCCCCCGCTGTCTGCTGAAGACCTGGAGCATGCCCGGGGTGGCCATCACCGTGGCACCGCCCGCGAGGGCGAGGGAGCACTCCCCCGACCGCAGCGCCTGCACCGCAAGGTGCAGCGCGACCAGCGACGACGAGCACGCCGTGTCGACCGTGACCGCCGGCCCCTCCAGGCCGAAGGTGTAGGAGATCCGGCCGGAGACCACGCTGCCGACGTTCGCGGTGAGGAAGTAGCCCTCCATGCCCTCGGGGCTGCTCTTCAGCAGTTCGCCGTAGTCCTGCATGCTGTTGCCGAGGAAGACACCGGTGCGGCTGCCGCGCAGTTGCCGCGGGTCGAGGCCCGCGCGCTCCAGCGCTTCCCACGAGGTCTCCAGGAGGAGCCGCTGCTGGGGGTCCATGGCCTGGGCCTCGCGCGGGGATATCCCGAAGAAGCGGGGGTCGAAGTCGGCGGCGTCGGCGAGGAAGCCGCCGCCCCGGGCGTAGACGGTGCCCCACCGGTCGGGGTCGGGGTCGTAGAGGTTGGCCAGGTCCCAGCCGCGGTTCTCCGGGAACGCGGTGATGGCGTCCGTACCGTCGGCCACCAGGCGCCACAGCGCTTCCGGGGTGTCGGCCGCGCCCGGGTAGCGGCAGGCCATGCCGACGATCGCGATGGGCTCGGCGGTGCGGGACTCCAGTTCGCGGACGCGCTTGCGCGCCTGGACCAGGTCGGCGGTCACCCATTTCAGGTAGTCCCGGAGCTTGGTCTCGGTGTCCATGGACTCGTGCTCGGCCGTCACTGGTCCCTCCCGAGTTCCTGGTTGATGAAGTCGAAGATCTCGTCATCGCTCGCCGCCTCGATGCGCTCGGCCGCGTCGTCGTCGGGGCCGGCCGGCGCCGCACCATGAAAGTCGGCCAGGACCGCGATCCGGTCGAGGAAGTCGCGCAGCCGCTCGGTGGCCTGCCGCCGCTCCCAGTAGTCGGCCGGGGCGGTGAGCAGGACGTTCTCGAGCCGGTCCAGGCCGGCCAGTGGGTCGTCGGAGGCCGGGGCGGCCGCGCCGCCCAGTGCGTCGTGCAGGTGTCCGGCCAGGGCCGTGGCGGTCGGGTGGTCGAAGACGACGGTGGCCGCGAGTGCGAGTCCGGTGGCGGACTTGAGCCGGTTGCGCAGTGCCACGGCGGTGAGTGAGTCGAAGCCGAGGTCGTGGAAGGCCCGGTCCGGGTCGACGGCGGCGCCGGAGGTGTGGCCGAGGACGGCGGCGGCCTCGGCCCTTACCAGGTCGAGCAGCAGGGCGTGCTGCTCGGCCGGGGCGAGCCCGGCGAGGCGGCCGGTCACGGCGGCGGTGTCCGTCGCCGGAGCGCTCGCGGCCTCGCGGGCGACGAGCGCGGCGGTGTCGGGCAGGTCGGCGAGGAGGGGGCTGGGACGGTGGAGGGTGAAGGCGGGCAGGAAGCGGTCCCATGCCATGTCGGCGACGACGAGGGTCGTCTCGTCGTCGGTGACCGCCTGTTCCAGCGCGGTGATCGCCGGTTCGGGCGCCATCACGATGACCCCGCCGCGCGCGAGTTGGTCGGCGCGCTTCTCGTCGAGCATGCCGCCGTCCGCGTCCCAGGCGCCCCAGGCCACGGAGGTCGCCCGGCCGCCCGCCGCACGGCGGGCCTGCGCCAGGGCGTCGAGGTAGGCGTTGCCCGCCGCGTAGGCGGCCTGCCCGCCGCTGCCCCATACCCCGGCGATGGAAGAGAACAGCACGAACGCGTCCACCTCGTCGGGTTCCAGGAGTTCGTCGAGGTGGCGGGCGCCCGCCACCTTCGCGGCCAGCGCCTCGGCGATCTGCTCGGCGGTGAGTTCGGCGAAGGGCGTGTACTCGGCGGTGCCCGCGGCGTGGAACACCGCGCGCACGGGATCGCCCGACGCGGTGAGGCCCTTGAGCAGTTCCTCGACGGCGGACCGGTCGGTCATGTCGCAGGAGACCACGCTGACCCGGGCGCCCGACGCGGCCAGTTCGGCGGCCAGTTCGCTCGCGCCGGGTGCTTGCGGTCCGCTGCGTCCGGCCAGTACGACGTGCTCCGCCCCGCTGCGCGCCACCCACCGGGCGACGTGCGCGCCGATCGCGCCCGTGCCGCCGGTGATGAGGACGGTCCCCTTCGGAGTCCAGGATGTGCGGGCCCGTTCGGGGCGCGGGCTGCGGCCGAGCCGTCGTACGAGTACGCCGCCCTCGCGGACCGCGAGTTGGTCCTCGCCGTGCGTGGGGGCGTCGCCGAGCACGTCCAGCAGCCGGCCGACGGCCCGAGGTGTCGGCACGGCCGGCAGATCCACCAAGCCGCCCCAGCGGTCGGGGAGTTCCAGGACCGCGGTCCGGCCCAGCCCCCATACGAGGGCCTGCGCGGGGCTGGTGAGCGGGTCGTCGGCGTCGACGGAGACGGCACCGGAGGTCAGGCACCACAGGGGCGCGTCCTGGCCGATGTCGCCGAGGGCCTGGGTCAGCAGGACCGTGTCGACGGCGCCCGACGTGAGCACCGGGTGCTCGGGGTGTTCCCGGTCGTCCAGCGCGGTGAGGGCCACCACGCCCCGGAGTTCCTCCTCGCCCGCGGCCTCGCCGATCAGCCGGCCCAGCACCGCGCGGTCACCGTCGGCGCGGGCCGTGTCCAGGACGCGCACGTCGGCTCCGCCCGCGGTCAGTTCGCGCACGAGGGCGTCGGCCCAGGATGCCGCGGCCGGGTGGTCCGGCACCGCGACGAGCCAGCGTCCGGCCGGCCGCGCCGCCGTACGGTCCGGGAGCGCACGCCAAGTGATCCGGTACCGGCGGCTGTCGAGCTCCACGCGCTCGTGGTGCCGCCTGCGCCAGGTCGCCAGCGCGGGAACGACCGTGTCGAGGGCGTCCGTGCCACCGAGATCGAGCGTGCCGGCCACCGCGGCGAGGTCTCCCGCGTCCACCGCCCGCCAGAATTCGGCCGTGTCCTCGGAGGCCGCGGCACCGCTCGGCGCGAAGGCGCCCGGGGCGGGCCAGTAGCGCTCGTGCTGGAAGGCGTACGTCGGCAGGTCGACCCGGCTCGCGTCCGCCCCGTCGAAGAGGGTGTGCCACCGCACCGACGCGCCGTGTGCGTATGCCTCGGCGGCGGAGAGCAGGAACCGGCGCAGCCCGCCCTCGTCGCGCCGCAGGGAACCCACGGTGACGGCTTCGGTCCCCGTCGCCTCGAAGGTCTCGGCGAGGGCGACCGCGAGAACGGGATGCGGGCTCGCCTCCACGAACAACCGGAAGCCATCGGCGAGAAGGGCACGGACGGTGTCCTCGAAGAGGACCGTCTGACGAAGGTTCGTGTACCAGTAACCCGCGTCCATCACCGACGTGTCGATCAACCCACCGGTCACCGTCGAATAGAACGGCACGGCGGACGCCCTCGGTTTGACGGACGCCAGCAGATCGGCCAACTCGGCCTCGATCGCTTCCACATGAGCCGAGTGCGAGGCGTAGTCCACCGGGATACGACGAACCCGCACCCCCTCGCCCTCCAACACCGCGAACAACTCGTCCAACGCCGCCGCGTCACCCGAGACCACCGTCGAGGACGGACCATTGACCGCCGCCACCGACACCTTGCCGCCCCACACCGCGACCCGCTCGCGCACCTCCGACACACCCAACGGCACCGACAACATCCCGCCCCGCCCCGACAACGCCACGATCGCCTGACTCCGCAACGCCACCACCCGCGCCGCGTCCTCCAACGACAACGCCCCCGCCACACACGCCGCCGCGATCTCACCCTGCGAATGACCCACCACCGCCGCCGGCACAACGCCGAGGGACCCCCACACAGCGGCCAGGGACACCATCACCGCGAACAACACCGGCTGCACCACATCCACCCGGTCAAAACCAGGCGCACCCTCGGCCTCCCGGACCACGTCCGTCAGGGACCAGCCGGTCAGGGGATCCAATGCCGCCGCACACTCCGCGAACCGAGCCGCGAACACCGGCGAGGACTCCAGCAACTCCACCGCCATCCCCACCCACTGACCCCCCTGACCAGGGAAGACGAAGACAGGTCGATCGTCGGTGCCGGTCGCCGCGGTGACGGTGTGGGCGGTGGTGCCGCCCTGGGCGACGGCCAGCAGTCCGGACAGCAGTTCGTCCCGGTCGGCGCCGACGACCACGGCCCGGTGTTCGTGGGCCGAGCGGGTGGTGGCGAGCGCCAGGCCGATTTCCTGGTGGGGCAGTTCACGGACGGCGGGCGAGGACAGCAGGGCCTGGGCCTGGCCGCGCAGGGCGGTCGCCGAGCGGGCGGTCAGCACCCACGGGACCACCGGGGCGGCCTGCGCGTCGCCGGAGGCGTGGTCGGTTTCCGGGAACTGCTCGACGACGACATGGGCGTTGGTGCCGCTCACCCCGAACGCGGAGACCGCGGCCCGCCGGGGCCGGCCCAGTTCCGGCCAGGGCCGGGCCTCGGTCAGGACGTGCACGTTCCCGCTGTCCCAGTCGACCTCCTGGGTCAGCCGGTCGACGTGGAGGGTCCTGGGCAGGACGCCGTGCCGGAGCGCCATCACGGTCTTGATGAGTCCCGCGACGCCCGCGGCGGCCTGGGTGTGGCCGATGTTGGACTTCAACGAGCCGACGTGCAGGGGCTGTTGGTCGTCGTGCTCCTGGCCGTAGGTGGCGAGCAGCGCCTGCGCCTCGATGGGGTCGCCGAGCCGGGTGCCGGTGCCGTGCGCCTCGACGAGGTCGACGTCGGCGGCGCCGACGCCCGCGTTGGCGAGGGCCTGGCGGATGACGCGCTGCTGGGAGGGGCCGTTGGGCGCGGACAGGCCGTTGGAGGCGCCGTCCTGGTTCACCGCGCTGCCCCGCACCACCGCCAGCACGCGGTGTCCGTTGCGCCGTGCGTCGGAAAGTCGCTCCACGACGACCATGCCGACGCCCTCGGCCCACGCCGTTCCGTCGGCGGTGTCGGCGAACGCCTTGCAGCGGCCGTCGGGCGACAGTCCGCGCTGCCGGCTGAACTCCACGAACAGGTCGGGCGTGGACAGCACGGCGACGCCGCCCACGAGGGCGAGTTCGCACTCGCCGGAGCGCAGCGCCTGCCCGGCGAGGTGCAGCGCGACCAGCGACGAGGAGCAGGCCGTGTCCACGGTGACCGCGGGCCCCTCCAGGCCGAAGGTGTAGGCGAGGCGGCCGGACAGGACGCTGCCGGTGCTGCCGGTGAGGAGGTAGCCCTCGTAGTTGTCGGCGGCGCGGGCGAGGAGCGAGGAGTAGGTCTGGCCGCTGGCGCCGACGAAGACGCCGGTGCGCGAGCCGCGCAGGGCGGCGGGATCGAGCCCGGCGCGTTCCATGGCCTCCCAGGAGGTCTCCAGGAGGAGTCGCTGCTGGGGATCCATGGCGACGGCCTCGCGCGGGGAGATCCCGAAAAAGGCCGCGTCGAACCCGGCGACATCGTGCAGGAAGCCGCCGTGGCGGGCGTAGGTGGTGCCCTGCCGGTCCGGGTCGGGGTCGTAGAGGCCGGTGGTGTCCCAGCCGCGGTCGGCGGGGAAGCCGGACATGCCGTCGCCGCCGGAGCGGACCAGGTCCCACAGGTCCTCGGGCGAGTCGACGCCGCCGGGGAAGTGGCAGGCGATGCCGACGACGGCGAGGGGCTCCTGGCTGTCGGCCCGGACGGCGGGGGCCGGGGCGATCGTGCCGGGGAGTTCCCCGCTGACGTCGGCGACGATGCGCGCCGCGAGGGCGCGGGGTGTGGGGTGGTCGAAGACGAGGGTGGCGGGGAGCCGGATGCCGGTCTCGGTGTTCAGGCGGTTGCGCAGTTCGACGGCGGTCAGCGAGTCGAAGCCCATCTCCTGGAAGGCGCGGCCCCCCTCGACCGCGTCCGGGGAGCCGTGCCCGAGGACGGCGGACGCCTGGGCCCGCACCAGGTCGAGGACGATCCGCAGCCGCTCGTCCTCGCCGCGGCCGTGCAGGCGCTGGCGCAGTCCGGTGGCCGGGGTGTCGGTGCCGGCCTGGGCACGCGGGGCCGTGGTGCGGACCAGGCCGCGCAGGACCGGTGGCACGGCGCCGCCGCGCCGGCGCAGTCCGGCCAGGTCGAGGCGGGCCGGCACGAGGGTCGGGGCGCCGTGCTCCAGCGCCGCGTCGAACAGGGCGAGACCGTCGTCCTCGGTCAGCGGCACCAGGCCGCCGCCCGCCATGCGCCGCCGGTCGACCTCGCCGAGGGACGCCGCCATGCCACCGGGCTGCTCCCACAGTCCCCACGCCATCGACACGGCGGGCAGGCCGAGGGCCCTGCGGTGTTCGGCGAGGGCGTCGAGGAAGGTGTTGGCCGCGCAGTACCCGGCCTGGCCGGCCGCGCCGAAGGTGGCGGCGGCGGAGGCGAACACCACGAAGTGGGCGAGGTCGAGGCCGCGGGTCAGGTCGTGCAGATGCCAGGCGGCATCGGCCTTGGGCCGCAGCACGGCGTCCACCCGCTCGGGGGTGAGGGAGGTGATGATCCCGTCGTCGAGCACGCCGGCGGCGTGGACCACGCCGTGCAGGGTGGAGTGCTCGGTGATGGTGTCAAGCAGCCGGGCCAGGGCCGCGCGGTCCGACACGTCGCAGGCGACCACCTCCGCCTGGGCACCCAACTCCGCCATTTCCGCGAGGAGTTGCTCAACCCCCGGGGTACGGCGGCCACGGCGTCCGGCGAGCACCAGGCGGCGCACGCCGTGGCGCGTGACGAGGTGCCGGGCGATCAGTCCGCCCAGGGCGCCACCCGCGCCGGTGACGAGGACCGTGCCGTCGGCGGCCGTGTCCCGGGGCTCGGCCCGGGGGACCGTGAGGACGACCTTGCCGATGTGCCGGGCCTGGCCGAGGAAGCGGAACGCCTCGCCGGCCGCGCGGACGTCCCAGGTGGTCACCGGGAGCGGTCGCAGGGCACCGCTCTCGAAGAGGTCCACGAGCGCGGTCAGCATCTCACCGATGCGGTCGGGGCCCGCTTCGAGCATGTCGAACGCCTGGTAGCGCACGCCCGGGTGGGCCGCCGCCACCTCCTCGGGGTGCCGGATGTCGGTCTTGCCCATCTCCAGGAAGCGCCCGCCCCGCGGCAGCAGTGCGGCCGAGGTGTCGACGTACTCCTTCGCGAGGGAGTTCAGGACGACGTCCACGCCGCGCCCGTCGGTGACCTCGGCGAACATCCGGCCGAAGTCGAGGAGGCGGGAGGAGGCGAGGTGGTCGTCGGGGACGCCGAGGGACCGGACGGTGTCCCACTTGCCGGGGCTCGCCGTGGCGAAGACCTCCGCGCCCAGGTGCCGGGCGAGCTGCACGGCGGCCATGCCGACGCCGCCGGCCGCCGCGTGGACCAGGACGGACTCGCCCGCCTTCAGGTCCGCCAGGTCCACGAGGCCGTAGTACGCCGTGAGGAAGACGACGGGCACGGCGGCCGCGCGGGTGAACGACCAGCCGTCGGGAATCCGGACGAGCAGCCTGCGGTCCGTGACGGCCACGGGGCCGAGGACGCCGTAGAAGAGACCCATCACCCGGTCGCCCGGGGCCATTCCGGACACTCCCGGTCCGACCTCCAGGACGACTCCGGCGCCCTCCGCGCCGACGCGTGCCTCGCCCGGATACATGCCCAGGGCGATGAGGACGTCCCGGAAGTTCAGGCCGCCCGCCCGCATGCCGACCCTGACCTCGCCCTCGGCGAGCGGCCGGCCGGCCTCCGGGTACGGCGCGAGGGCCAGGTTCCCGTCGAGGGTGCCCCGGCCGAGGGTCTCCAGGCGCCACGGCCGGTCGTCCGGCACGTCGAGTCCCGCCGGTGTCCGGGCGAGCCTGGGGACGAGGACGTCCGTGCCGCGTACCGCCCACTCGGTCTCGTCGCCGTCCGCGAGTACGGCCAACCGGGGCCAGACATCGCCCGGTTCGTCGACGTCGACCAGGACGAAACGGCCCGGGTTCTCCACGCCCGCCGACCGTATGAGCCCGCGCGCGGCCGCGTGCGCCGGTCCGGTGACCTGCTCGCCCTGGCGTGCGGCGACCGCCCGGCGAGTGAGCAGCAGCAGGCGCGCGCCGGCGAAGCGTTCGTCCGCGATCCAGGTCTGCGCGAGGCGCAGGGCACGGTGGGTGAGGGTGTGGGCCAAGTCGGGGAGGCGGTCGTCCACGGCGGTGGCCGTGTCGTCGCCGGGCCGATCGTCCGCACCGGCCGGGGTGTCGATGCTGGGCACGACCACGAGGCCGGGCAGCGGCGTGCCGGCGTCGACGGCGGCGGCGAGGTCGTCGAGGCCGGTGTAGGTGCCGGCGGCACCGGCCGCCAGGGCCTGTGCGGCGTACGGGGTGCCGGCCGGCGCCAGCAGGGCCCAGGTCAGCGGGCCGGCCGGGGTCGGCAGCGGTTGCTCGACCCACTCGACACGGAACAACGCGTCGAGGTCGCGTCGGCCGTCCCCGCGAAGTCGCTCGGCGGTCACGGGCCGGAGCACGAGCGCGTCGGCGGTGGCGACGAGCTGCCCGGAGGTGTCGGCGACGGCGAGCGCGAGGCTGTCGTCACCGGTGCGCACGAGGTGGACGCGCAGCGACGACGCGCCCCAGGCCCGCACGTCGACCCCGCTCCACGAGAAGGGCAGCCGCCCCGACGTGTGCTCCGCACCGAGCAGCCCGCCCGCTCCCACCGCGTGCAGCGCGGCATCCAGCAGGGCGGGATGCAGCGCGAACGCCGCCGCGTCCCCGCTCGCCTCGGCGGGCAGGGCGACCTCGGCGAAGAGTTCCTCGCCGCGCCGCCATACACCGCGCAGGCCCTGGAAGGTCGGGCCATAGGCGAAGCCCACGTCCGCGAAACGGTCGTACAGGTCGGCGGCGTCGACGGGGGTGGCGTCCGCCGGAGGCCATGTTCCCGTGACCGAAGAGGAGTTGGGGGCGGTTCGTACGGTGGTGAGGGCGCCCGTCGCGTGTTCCTGCCAGGGCTTCTCGTCCCCCGCCTCCGAGGGCTCCGGACGCGAGTGGATCGACAGAGCGCGCCGACCGGAGTCGTCCAGGTGTCCTACGACCACCTGGAGCTGGACGGCGTCCCGCTCGGGCAGGACGAGGGGGTGGTGCAGGGTGAGTTCCTCGACGGCGGGGGCCCCGACCTGGTCCCCCGCCCACACGGCCAGCTCAAGAAACGCCGTGCCGGGAAGCAGGACCGTGTCCAGGATCGCGTGGTCGGTCAACCAGGGATGCGAACGACGGGAAAGCCGACCGGTGAGGATCAGACCGTCACCCTCGGCGAGATGGATCGCGGCACCGAGCAGAGGATGCGCGGCGATACCCAGACCGGCAGCAGACACGTCACCCGTGGCAGAGATCGCGGGCTCCAGCCAGTAACGCTCGCGCTGGAAGGCGTAGGTGGGGAGGTCGACGGTACGGGCACCCGAACCCTCGTACAACGCCTGCCAGTTGACCGGCGCGCCGGTGGTCCAGAGGGCGGCGAGGGCCTTGACGGCGGTCTGGGGCTCGTCGCGGTTGCGCCGCAGGGTCGGGGTGCAGCCCGCGACCAGGGCGGACAGGGCCGCGTCCGGGCCGACCTCGACGAACCGGACGACGCCCGCCTCGCGGGCGGCCTCGATGTCGTCGTGGAAGCGGACCGTGTCGCGGACGTGGCGCACCCAGTACTCCGCGTCGGTCACGTCTTTGAGGAGCGTCAACCGCGGCTCATGGAAGGAGACTTCCGCCAGGACCCGACGGAAGTCGTCCAGCATCGGCTCCATCAGCGACGAGTGGAAGGCGTGACTGACCGACAGCCGCTTCACCTTGCGGCCCTCGGCCTCGAAACGGGCCGCGACCGCCAGCACGGCCGCCTCCTCGCCCGAGATCACCACCGCGTCCGGACCGTTCACCGCCGCGATCGACACCTGATCCGACAGCAGCCCGGCCACCTCTGACTCGGTCGCCTGAAGCGCCACCATCGCGCCGCCCGAAGGAAGTTGGCTCATCAGCCGACCCCGGGCAGCCACCACCCTCACGGCGTCCTCCAGCGACCACACCCCCGCCACATGGGCGGCGGCGAGTTCACCGATCGAGTGCCCCACCATCACGTCGGGGAGCACGCCCCAGGACTCCAGCAGCCGGAACAGCGCCACCTCACACGCGAAGATCGCCGGCTGCGCCCACGCCGTGTCCCCCAACACCTCGGCAGGACCCTCGAACATCACCTCACGCAACGACCCGCCGAAAGCCGCACACACCTCGTCCAGAGCCCTCGCGAACACCGGATACGCCGCATACAACTCCCGGCCCATCCCCACCCGCTGAGACCCCTGACCGGAGAACACGAACCCGGTCCCACCGGCAGCGACCACCCCAGTCACGGGCTCACCCCCGCCATCGAGCACCACGGCCCGATGCTCGAAGGTGGACCTGGTCATGATCAGCGACCACCCCACGTCGACGGGGTCCAGACCGGCGGCCCACTCCTCCAGCCGGCCCAACTGCCCCCGCAACGCCTCGGCCGACCGCCCCGACACCACCCACGGCACCACCGGAACGGAGACAGCGGACCGTGGTTCGGCCGCCTGATCCTCAGGCGCCTCCTCCAGAATCACGTGGGCGTTGGTCCCGCTGATCCCGAAGGAGGAGACTCCGGCCCGCCGCAGCCGCCCCTCCTCGGGCGCCCACTCCCGCGCCTCCCGCAGCAGCTCCACCGCACCCGAAGCCCAACTGACCTGCGGCGTCGGCTCGTCCACGTGCAGCGTCTTCGGCAGCAGCCCCCGCCGCAGAGCCATCACCATCTTGATCACACCGGCGACGCCCGCGGCCGCCTGGGTGTGTCCGATGTTCGACTTCAACGACCCCAGCCACAGCGGCCGTTCGGCGTCCCGGCCCTGCCCGTACGTCGCCAGCAGCGCCTGTGCCTCGATCGGGTCTCCGAGCCGGGTCCCGGTGCCGTGGGCCTCCACCGCGTCGACGTCCGCCGTCGACAGCCCGGCGCTCTCCAGGGCCGCGCGGATCACCCGCTGCTGTGACGGACCGTTCGGTGCCGTCAGCCCGTTGCTCGCCCCGTCCTGGTTGACCGCGCTGCCCCGCACCACCGCCAGCACCCGGCGGCCGTTCTCCCGGGCGTCGGAGAGCCGCTCCACCACCAGGACGCCCACGCCCTCGCCCCATCCGACGCCGTCGGCCGCGGCGGCGAAGGACTTCGAGCGGCCGTCGGGTGCCAGGCCGCGCTGTCTGCTGAACTCCATCAGGACGCCGGGCGCGGCCATCACCGCGACGCCGCCCACCAGCGCGCGGTCGCAGTCACCGGCGCGCAGGGCCTGGCCGGCCAGGTGCAGGGCGACCAGCGAGGAGGAGCACGCCGTGTCCAGCGTCACCGCCGGGCCCTCCAGGCCGAGGATGTAGGCGATCCGGCCCGACATCACACTGGGGGTGTTACCGGTCATGAGGTAGCCGGCCACTTCATCGGGCGCCTGGGTCAGCGGCGGGGCGTAGTCCCAGGTGTTGGAGCCGACGAAGACGCCGGTGCGGCTGCCGCGCAGTTTCTGCGGGTCGAGGCCCGCGCGTTCCAGCGCCTCCCACGAGGTTTCGAGGAGCAGCCGCTGCTGGGGGTCCATGGCCTGGGCCTCGCGCGGGGAGATGCCGAAGAACGCGGCGTCGAAGGCACCGAGGTCGTCCAGAAAGGCTGCCTCGCGGGTGCCGATGGAACCGGGCCGGGTCAGCTCGGGGTCGTAGAGGTCGTCGATGTGCCAGCCGCGGTCGGCGGGGATCGGGGCGACCGCGTCCGTACCGGTGGCGACGAGCTCCCAGAGTGCCTCGGGGGTGCGGACGCCGTGCGGGAACCGGCAGGCCATCGCGGTGATGGCGAGGGGTTCGCCGGCGCGCTCCTCCAGTTCCCGCACGCGGTCCCTCGACTGCACCAGGTCAGCCGTGACCCACTTGAGGTATTCGCGGAGCTTCTCTTCGTTGTCCATCTGCGTTGCCGCTCCATCCAGCAGTGTGCGTGCTCCGGGCTGCTCTGCCTGCTCTGTGGCGCCTTACTGCGACTTGCCGAGTTCCTTGTTGATGAAGTCGAAGATCTCGTCGTCCGAGGCGGACTCGATCTTCTGTGCGGAGGCCGCGCCGGGGCCGGTGCCGGCCGGGGCGCCGCCGACCGCGGCGAGGACCTCGCGGGCCCGCGCGGCCACCAGGGCCCGTTCGCCGTCCGTCGGCGCCAGGGCGGCGAGGGCGGCTTCGAGGGTGTCGAGCCCCGCCAGGACGGAGTCGACGGTCGTCTCCTGCGCCGGGGCCAGCTGTTCCCGCAGATAGGTGGCCAGGGCCGCGGGTGTCGGATAGTCGAAGACCAGCGTGGCGGGCAGCCTGAGGCCCGTCGCCGCGTTGAGCCGGTTTCGCAGCTCCACGGCGATCAGGGAGTCGAAGCCCAGTTCCTTGAAGGCGCGTTCCGGGGCGATCTCGGCGCCCGACGCGTGCCCGAGGGCGGTGGCCACATGGGTGCGGACGAGGGTGGCCAGGAGCTGGTCCTGCTCGGTGGGGGTGAGGCCGGCGAGCCGGGCGCCGAGCCCGTCGGGGCCTTCCCCGGGCGCCGTCTGTGCCGTCGTTCCGGCGGAGGTCCTGGCCGCGGCCGTCCGCAGGGCGCGTACGTCGGGCAGGTCACGGATGATCGGGCGGGCCCGGCCGCCGTGCACCTCGGCGACGAAGCGCCGCCAGTCGACGTCGATGACGGTGAGGAACGGCTCGTCCGCGAGCAGGGAGCGCGCCATGACGTCGACGGCGGTGGCGGGGTCCATCGGCCGGATGCCGCGCCGTTTGATGCGGGCCTCGTTGGAGCCGAGGGTGGCCATGCCGTCGCCGCCCCACATGCCCCAGCCGAAGGAGGCGCCGACGCGTCCTTGAGCGCGCCGCTGTTGGACGAGGGTGTCGAGGAAGGTGTTCCCGGCGGCGTAGGCGGCCTGGCCCGCGGAGCCGAGGACACCGGACACGGAGGAGAACAGGACGAACGCCGACAGGTCGAGGTGGGCGGTGAGTTCGTGCAGGTTGAGGGCCGCGTCGATCTTCGGCCGGAGAACCGCGTCCATGTTCTCGACGGTGAGGCCGTCGACAATGCCGTCGCGGGAGACGCCGGCGGTGTGGATGACGGCGTCGAGTGGGGCGTCGTCGGGCAAGGAGTCGAGAAGTTCGGCGAGTTGGGCGCGGTCGGCGACGTCACAGGCGGCGATGGTGACCCGCGCGCCGAGCGCGGTCAGCTCGGCCTCCAGCTCGTCCGCGCCGGCCGCGTCGCGCCCCCTGCGGCTGGTCAGGATCAGATGGTCGGCTCCCTCCTGGGCCAGCCAGCGGGCCACGTGGCCGCCGAGGGCGCCGGTGCCCCCGGTGACGAGCACGGTGCCGGCCGGCTTCCACGGCCGCTGCGGTGACGGCTCGGGGCGCGGGGCGCGCAGCAGGCGCCGTACGAGAACTCCCGTGTCGCGCACAGCCAGTTGGTCCTCGTCGCGGTCGGCCGCCAGCACGTCGGCGAGACGCCCGGCAGCGCGTTCGCCGGTCGTGGCGGGGACGTCGACGAGGCCGCCCCACTGCTTGGGCTGCTCCAGGGCGATGACCCGGCCCAGGCCCCAGACGGCGGACTGCAGGACGTGGTCGACGGGGTCGGTGTCGGTGGCCTGCACGGCGCCCTGGGTGGCGATCCACAGGGGTGCCTCGATGCCCGCGGTGTCCATGGCCTGGACGGTGGTGACGGTGTGGGCGAGGCCCAGCGGGACCGACGGGTGGTCGGGGTGCATGCGTTCGTCCAGGGCGAGCCAGGACAGCACCCCGGCCACGGGTCCGCCGTGTCCGTCGCCCCCGGCGGCCTCAATAAGGCGGTCTGCGAGGGCGGCCCGGTCGGCGGCCAGAGCGTCGGCGACGAGGACGGTGGTCACCCGGGCGCCGCGCGCCTGGAGGGCCTCGGCGCTCGCGGTGATCCACGAGTGGTCGGCCTGCCCGGCCGGCACGGCGAGCAGCCAGGTGCCGTCGAGGACCGCGTCGGGGGCGTCGGCGATCCGGGTCCAGTCGATGCGGTAGCGCCAGGAGTCCTCGGCGGCGGCGCTCTCGCCGAGGGCCTTCTTGGCCTCTTCGAGCTGGCCGGCGGAGAGCGGTCGCGCGGCCAGCGAGTCGACGGTGGCGACGGGCGCCCCGGTGGCGTCGGCGACGGTCACGGTGACGATGTCCTCGCCGCCGCGCCGGAACCGGACGCGCAGGGCGTCGGCGCCGGTGGCGTGCGTGCGTACGCCGTTCCAGGAGAACGGCAGGACGGCGGTCTCGGTGTCGCCGTGGTAGCCGAGGACGGTGGCGTGCAGGGCGGCGTCCAGAAGGGCGGGGTGCAGTTCGAAGGAGTCGGCCTGGGCGGCGTACTCCTCAGGCAGGGCGACCTCGGTGAACACCTCCTCGCCCCGGCGCCAGGCGCGCCGTAGCCCCTGGAAGGCGGGGCCGTAGCCGTAGCCGAGGTCCGCGAACCACTCGTAGACGCCCTGGACGTCGAGTTCCTCGGCGTCGGCGGGAGGCCAGACGGTGAGGTCCTGGTCGGCGGTGACCGGCGGCGCCGCGCCCGCCGCGGTGAGGAAGCCCATGGCGTGCCGGGTCCAGGGCCGGTCCGGCGTCGGTTCGACCGCCGTGCCGGACTCCGGGCCGGCGGCGGGTTCGGTGCGCGAATACACGCCGATCTCGTAGCGGCCGGTGTCGTCGCGTCCGCCGACCACGACCTGCACCTGTACGGCGCCGTCCGCGGGCAGGACCAGCGGGGCGTGCAGCGTGAGTTCGTCGATGCCGTCGGCTCCGACGCGCCGGGCCGCGTACTGGGCGAGTTCCACGAATCCGGTGCCGGGCAGCAGGACGGTGTCGAGGACCGCGTGGTCCGCGAGCCAGGGCTGGGTCGCCGTGGACAGCCGCCCGGTGAACACCGCGCCCGCGCCGTCGGCGAGTTCGACCACCGCGCCGAGCAGGGGGTGGTCCGCCCCGCCGATGCCCGCCTCGGTGACCTGGCCGGTGCTCCGCCGGGCCGCCGGTCGCAGCCAGTAACTGCGGCGCTGGAACGGGTAGGTGGGCAGGTCCACGGTGTGCGCGGCCGTCTCGGCGAAGGCGGCCTCCCAGTCCACCGGCACACCGCTGACGTGCAGTTCGGCAGCGCTCAGCAGCAACCGGTCGAGTCCCCCGTCGTCCCGCCGCAGCGAACCCACGGTGACGGCTTCGGTCCCCGTCGCCTCGAAGGCCTCGGCGAGGGCGACCGCGAGAACGGGATGCGGGCTCGCCTCCACGAACAACCGAAAGCCATCGGCGAGAAGGGCACGGACGGTGTCCTCGAAGAGGACCGTCTGACGAAGGTTCGTGTACCAGTAACCCGCGTCCATCACCGACGTGTCGATCAACCCACCGGTCACCGTCGAATAGAACGGGACAGCGGATTCCCGCGGCTCGACGGACGCCAGCAGATCGGCCAACTCGGCCTCGATCGCTTCCACATGAGCCGAGTGCGAGGCGTAGTCCACCGGGATACGACGAACCCGCACCCCCTCACCCTCCAACACCGCGAACAACTCGTCCAACGCCGCCGCGTCACCCGAGACCACCGTCGAGGACGGACCATTGACCGCCGCCACCGACACCTTGCCGCCCCACACCGCGACCCGCTCGCGCACCTCCGACACACCCAACGGCACCGACAACATCCCGCCCCGCCCCGACAACGCCACGATCGCCTGACTCCGCAACGCCACCACCCGCGCCGCGTCCTCCAACGACAACGCCCCCGCCACACACGCCGCCGCGATCTCACCCTGCGAATGACCCACCACAGCCGCCGGCACAACGCCGAGGGACCCCCACACAGCGGCCAGGGACACCATCACCGCGAACAACACCGGCTGCACCACATCCACCCGGTCAAAACCAGGCGCACCCTCCAACCCGCGCACCACGTCCGACAACGACCACCCCGTCAACGGGTCCAGTGCCGCCGCACACTCCGCGAACCGAGCCGCGAACACCGGCGAGGACTCCAGCAACTCCACCGCCATCCCCACCCACTGACCCCCCTGACCAGGGAAGACGAAGACCGGCCGGGTGGCGCGCCCCTGGAGTGCCGGGGTTCCTGTCTCCACGTTCGGTGTGGGTTCGCCGGTGGCGAGTGCGGTGAGTGCGGTGAGGAGGTCGTCCTGGTCGCGGCCCACGACGACGGCGCGCTCCTCGAAGAGGGAGCGGTGGCGTACGAGGGTGAGGCCGACGTCGGCGGCGGGGGTGCCCGTGGCGAGCAGCGTGCGCAGGCGCTGGGCCTGGGCCCGCAGGGCGGCCTCGGAGCGCGCGGACACGACGAGCGGGATCGCCGGAGGTGTCGCGGATGCCTCGGCCGGATCCGGTGCGTCGTTCGGTTCCGGTGCGTCGGCCGGTTCCGGTGCGGCGGCCGGCTTCGGTGCGGCGGCCTGTTCCGGGGCCTGGGCGATGACGACGTGGGCGTTGGTGCCGCTCACGCCGAAGGACGAGATTCCCGCGCGGCGCGGGCGGTCCGGGCCGGGCTCGGGCCAGGGACGGTTCTCGGTGAGCAGTTCCACCGCGCCGGCCGTCCAGTCGACCTGGGGCGTGGGCTCGTTCACGTGCAGGGTCTGTGGCAGCACTCCGTGGCGCAGGGCCATGACCATCTTGATGACGCCGGCGACTCCGGCGGCGGCCTGGGTGTGTCCGATGTTGGACTTCAACGAGCCGAGCCAGAGGGGCCGTTCGGCATTCCGGCCCTGTCCGTAGGTGGCGAGGAGTGCCTGGGCCTCGATGGGGTCGCCCAGTTTCGTCCCCGTGCCGTGCGCCTCGACGGCGTCCACGTCGGCGGATGACAGGCCCGCGCTCGCCAACGCCTCCCGGATCACCCGCTGTTGGGACGGGCCGTTGGGCGCGGTCAGGCCGTTGCTCGCGCCGTCCTGGTTCACCGCGCTGCCCTCGACGACGGCCAGGACGTGGTGTCCCTTGCGCCGTGCGGCGGAGAGCCGCTCGACGACGATGACGCCCACGCCCTCCGCCCAGCCGGTGCCGTCCGCGTCGGCGGAGAACGCCTTGCAGCGGCCGTCGGGCGAGAGTCCGCGCTGCCGGCTGAACTCGACGAAGAGGGTGGGGGTCGCCATGAGGGCGGCGCCGCCGACGAGCGCGAGGTCGCATTCGCCGTCGCGCACGGAGCGGGCGGCCAGGTGCAGGGCGACCAGCGAGGAGGAGCAGGCGGTGTCCACGGTGACCGCCGACCCCTCCAGGCCGAACGCGTAGGCGAGGCGGCCGGAGATGACGCTGGCCGAGCCGCCGGTGAGCAGATAGCCCTCGTAGTCCTGCGGGGCCTCGGCGAGGAGGGCCGCGTAGTCCTGGCCGTTGGCGCCGATGAAGACACCTGTGCGGGAGCCGTGCAGCGCGGCCGGGTCGATGCCGGCCCGCTCGAACGCCTCCCAGGACGTCTCCAGCAGCAGCCGCTGCTGCGGGTCCATGCCGAGGGCCTCACGCGGGGAGATCCCGAAGAACCCGGCGTCGAACTGGTCGAGGTCGTGCAGGAAGCCGCCGTGGCGGGTGTAGGTCTTGCCGGTGCGCTCGGGGTCGGGGTCGTAGAGGCCGTCCACGTCCCAGCCGCGGTTTCCGGGGAAGTCCGTGATGCCGTCGGTGCCCTCGGCGACCAGCCGCCACAGGTCTTCGGGACTGCTCACGCCGCCGGGGAAGCGGCAGGCCATGCCCACGATCACGACGGGGTCGTCGGCGGTGCCGACGGCCTGGACCGGTGCCGTGGTGGTCGACTCCCCCTGTTCTCCGATGAGTTCGGCGATGATCCGGGCGGCCATCACCTGCGGGGTCGGGTAGTCGAAGACGAGGGTGGCGGGCAGGCGCAGGCCGGTCTCGGCGTTGAGCCGGTTGCGCAGTTCGACGGCCATGAGGGAGTCGAAGCCCATCTCCTGGAAGGCGCGGGCCGCCTCGACCGCGTCCACGGAGCCGTGGCCCAGCACATCGGCGACATGCCGGCTGACCAAGGCGAGGCTGGCGGCCTCGCGGTCGTCGGCGGGCAGAGCGGCGAGCCGGTCGCGCAGGCTGCGGGCCGCGTCGGCCCCCGCCGCGAGCACCGGGCGCCGAGCGGGCCGTACGAGGGAGCGCAACAGGGCGGGCACCTCGCCGGAGCGTCGGAGCGCGGCCAGGTCGAGCCGGGTCGGCACGACCACCGGGCGCTGCTGTCCGAGCGCTGCGTCGAAGAGGGCGAGCGCCTCCGCGGTGGGCAGTGCGGTCATGCCGCCGCGCGCGGCGCGCCGCAGGTCGGCGTCGCCGAGGTGCTTGGTCGTGCCGCTGGTCTCCTGCCACAGGCCCCAGGCGAGCGAGACCGCCGGGAGTCCCTGGGCGGCGCGCTGCTGGGCGAGGGCGTCCAGACAGGCGTTGGCCGCCGCGTAGCCGGCCTGACCGGCGCCGCCGAGGGTCGCGGCCGCCGACGAGAACAGCACGAACGCCGCCAGGTCGGCATCCCGCGTCAGCTCGTGCAGGATGCGGGCGGCGTCGGCCTTGGGCCGCAGGACGGCGTCGACGCGGTCGGGGGTCTGCGCGGCGAACACGCCGTCGTCCACGACGCCCGCGGTGTGCACGACGGCTGTGAGCGGCGCCGAGTCGGGGATCGCGGCCAGCACGGCGGCGAGCGCGTCCCGGTCCGCGGCGTCGCAGGCGATGACCTCGGCCTGCGCACCCAACTCTCCTAGTTCCGACACGAGTTCGGCGGCGCCGTCGGTCGCGGGACCGCGTCGGCTGGTGAGCACGAGCCTGCGGACGCCGTGCCGGGCCGCGAGGTGGCGGGCGAGCAGTCCGCCGAGCGTGCCGGTGCCGCCGGTGACGAGGACGGTGCCCTGCGGGTCGAGGCCCGGGGGCCGGCCGCCGTGCGCGTGGGCGCGTGTCAGCCGGGGCACGAGGGTCTGGCCGGAGCGGATGGCTGCCTGGGGTTCGTCGGTGGTGATCAGGGCCGCGAGCGCGCGGGCCGCGTCCGGATTGGAGTCGCCGTCCGGTGCTCCGCTCTCGCTGTCGACGAGCACGATCCGGCCGGGGTGCTCCGTCTGCGCCGTCCGCAGCAGACCGTGGACGGCCGCGCCCGGCAGGTCGGTGACGTTCTCTCCCGGTCGGGCGCACACGGCACCCCGGGTGAGCACCACCAGCGTGGTCGTGGCGAACCGCTCGTCGGCGAGCCAGTCCTGCACGAACTCCAGCGTCCGGTGCAGGGCGGCGCGCACCGCGTCCTGCTCGGCAGCGCCGGCCTCCGTACGGCAGGCGAACACCACCGCGCCGGGAACGGTCCCGCCGCCGTCCAGGACGGCGCGCAGGGTGTCGAGGCCGTCGTACGTCGCCGTGGTGGCGCCCTGCTCGGCCAGCGCGGCCGCGAGGGCGTGACCGTCCCAGTGGCTCTGCTCGTCGGCGAGGACGGCCCACGTGGCCGCGGGGACCTCGGGTTCGCGGGAGGGGAGGGCGGACCAGTCGACGTGGAACAGGGCCTGGTCGCCGCGCGGGCGGGCCGTGGCGAGTTGCTCCCCGGTGACCGCCCGCAGCAGCAGCGACCCCACGGTCGCGACGGGCTGTCCGGAGGGCGCGGCCGCGGTGAGCCGCAGGGTGTCGGATCCGGTGCGGGTCAGCCGCACCCGCAGCGCGGAGGCGCCGGACGCGTGGAGCGTCACCTGCCCCCAGGCGAACGGCAGCCGCGCCTGGGCCTCGCTGTCGCCGAGCAGACCGCTGAGCCCGACGGCGTGCAGGGCCGCGTCGAGGAGGGCCGGATGGACGGCGAACTCGTCGGTCTTCCGGGCGACTTCGGCGGGCAGCTCGACGTCGGCGAAGACCTCGTCGCCATTTCGCCAGAGGGCTCGCAGCCCCTGGAAGGCAGGGCCGTAGTCGTGACCCTCGTCGGCGAGGCGCTCGTAGTAGCCCTGGGTGGAGATGGCCGTCGCCCCGGGCGGCGGCCAGGCCGCGGCGAAGTCGTGGTCGCCTCCGCCGTCCGTCCCGCCCGCGCTGTCCGCCCTGTCCGCCCTGTCGTCCTGGGGGACGAGCGCGCCAGAGGCATGCCGGGTCCAGGGCTCGTCCGTGCCGTCGACCGAATCGAGACGCGAGTGGATCCCTATCTCACGTCGCCCGGTGTCATCGGCCGCACCGACGGTCACCTGAAGCTGGAGGCCGTCCGCCTCAGGGAGGATCAGCGGGGCCTGGAGGGTGAGTTCCTCGACGGTGGAGGCCCCGACCTGGTCCCCCGCCCACACGGCCAGCTCAAGAAACGCCGTGCCGGGAAGCAGGACCGTGTCCAGGATCGCGTGGTCGGTCAACCAGGGATGCGAACGACGGGAAAGCCGACCGGTGAGGATCAGACCGTCACCCTCGGCGAGATGGATCGCGGCACCGAGCAGAGGATGCGCGGCGATACCCAGACCGGCGGCGGACACGTCACCCGTGGCAGAGATCGCGGGCTCCAGCCAGTAACGCTCACGCTGGAAGGCGTAGGTGGGGAGGTCGACGGTACGGGCGCCCGAATCCTCGTACAGCGCCTGCCAGTTGACGGGCGCGCCGGTGGTCCAGAGGGCGGCGAGGGCCTTGACGGCGGTCTGGGGCTCGTCGCGGTTGCGACGCAGGGTCGGGGTGCAGCCCGCGACCAGGGAGGAGAGCGCGGCGTCCGGGCCGACTTCGACGAACCGGACGACGCCTGCCTCACGGGCCGCCTCGACGTCGTCATGGAAACGGACCGCGTCGCGGACGTGCCGCACCCAGTACTCCGGATCGGTCACATCCTTGAAGAGCGTCAACCGCGGCTCATGGAAGCCGACCTCCGCCAGGACCTGACGGAAGTCGTCCAGCATCGGCTCCATCAGCGACGAGTGGAAGGCGTGGCTGACCGACAGCCTCTTCACCTTCCGACCCTCGGCCTCCAAACGGGCCGCGACCGCCAGAACGGCCGACTCCTCGCCCGAGATCACCACCGCGTCCGGACCGTTCACCGCCGCGATCGACACCTGATCCGACAGCAGCCCGGCCACCTCATCCTCGGTCGCCTGAAGCGCCACCATCGCGCCACCCGAGGGCAGTCGACTCATCAGCCGACCCCGGGCAGCCACCACCCTCACGGCATCCTCCAGCGACCACACCCCCGCCACATGAGCGGCAGCGAGTTCACCGATCGAATGCCCCACCATCACGTCGGGGAGCACGCCCCACGACTCCAGCAGCCGGAACAACGCCACTTCACACGCGAAGATCGCCGGCTGAGCCCACGCCGTGTCCCCCAACACCTCGGCAGGACCCTCGAACATCACCTCCCGCAACGACCCGCCGAAAGCCGCGCACACCTCGTCCAGAGCCCTCGCGAACACCGGATACGCCGCATACAACTCCCGGCCCATCCCCACCCGCTGAGACCCCTGACCGGAGAACACGAACCCGGTCCCACCTGCAGCGACCACCCCAGTCACGGGCTGAGCACCGCCATCGAGCACCACGGCCCGATGCTCGAAGGTGGACCTGGTCGTGATCAGCGACCACCCCACGTCGACGGGGTCCAGACCGGCGGCCCACTCCTCCAGCCGACCCAACTGCCCCCGCAACGCCTCGGCCGACCGCCCCGACACCACCCACGGCACCACCGGCATGGAGACACGTACGGGAGTCTCCGCTGCCGACACCGCCGGCGCGTCCTCCGAGTCCCCCGGCGGCGCCTCCGTCGGCTCCTCCCCCAGGATCACATGCGCGTTCGTCCCGCTGATCCCGAAGGAGGAGACCCCGGCCCGTCGCAGCCGCCCCTCCTCGGGCGCCCACTCCCGCGCCTCCCGCAACAGCTCCACCGCGCCCGAAGTCCAGTCCACCTGGGCCGTCGGCTCGTCCGCGTGCAGGGTGCGCGGCAGCACTCCCTCGCGCAGTGCCATCACCATCTTGATCACGCCGCCGACCCCTGCGGCCGCCTGCGCGTGGCCGATGTTCGACTTCAACGACCCCAGCCACAACGGCCGTTCGGCATCGCGAGCCTGGCCGTACGTCGCCAGCAGCGCCTCGGCCTCGATGGGGTCCCCGAGCGGGGTGCCGGTGCCGTGGGCCTCCACCGTGTCGATGTCCGAGGGAGTGAGTCCGGCGCTTGCCAACGCGTCCCGGATGACGCGCTGTTGGGACGGGCCGTTCGGTGCGGTGAAGCCGTTGGAGGCGCCGTCCTGGTTGACGGCCGAGCCGTTGACGACGGCGAGGACGCGGTGACCGTTGCGGCGGGCCTCGGAGAGGCGCTCAAGGAGCAGGAGCCCGGCTCCCTCGCCCCAGCCCGCGCCGTCGGCGGTGGCCGAGAAGGACTTGCAGCGGCCGTCGGGGGAGAGTCCGCGCTGCCGGCTGAACTCGATGAAGGGTCCGGGGGTCGCCATGACGGTCACCCCGCCGGCCAGGGCGAGGGAGCACTCCCCCGCCCGCAGCGCCTGCACCGCCAGGTGCAGCGCGACCAGCGACGACGAGCACGCCGTGTCGACGGTGACGGCCGGACCGACGAGGCCGAGGTTGTAGGCGATGCGTCCGGAGGCGACGCTGCCCGCGCTGCCGTGCAGGAGGTAGCCCTCGAAGCCGTCGGGGATGTCCCGGATGCGCGAGCCGTAGTCGCCGTACATCAGGCCCGTGTACACGCCCACCGGCGTGTCCTTCACGGACTGGGGGACGATTCCCGCGCGTTCGAAGGCCTCCCAGGCGATCTGCAGGAGCAGTCGTTGCTGGACATCGACGGCGAGTGCCTCACGGGGGCTCATGCCGAAGAAGGCGGGGTCGAACTCGTCGGCGTCGTGCAGGAATCCGCCCTCGCGGACGTAGCTTTTGCCCTGCCGGTCGGGGTCCGGGTCGAAGAGGGTGTCGAGATCCCAGCCGCGCCCGGTGGGGAAGTCGCCGACGGCGTCGGTGCCTTCGGCGACAAGCTGCCACAGGTCCTCCGGCGAGCGGACGCCGCCGGGGTACCGGCAGGCCATGCCGATGATCGCGACGGGTTCGCGGTTCTTGTTCTCCAGTTCTTCGAGGCGATGGCGCGTCTGGTAGAGATCGGCCGTGACCTTCTTGAAGTACGAGAGAAGCTTCTCGTCCTTCTCGTCGTTCTCCATGGCTGGATACCTCAATCCATCAGTCGGTCGGGTGACGGCGGATCACTTGGCGTTGGTGCCGAATTCCTTGTCGACGAACGCGAACATCTCCTCCATGGAGGAGGCGCCGATCCCCTCGACCACGTCGGCGACGCCGGTGGCCGATGTCGGGTCGGCCGGTTCGTCGTCCCAGACCGTGAGGAGTCCGCGCAGTCTGGTCAGGGTCATCTCGCGCGCGAGTTTGTCGAGGGAGACGGCGGTGAGGACGTCGCCGAGCCGGTCGATCTCCTTCAGGACGCGGTCCTCGGCGGAGAGTCCGTCGTCGACGATCTCCCGGTGGAGGTAGTCGGCGAGCGCCCGGGGCGTCGGGTAGTCGAAGACGAGGGTTGCCGGGAGGCGGCGCCCGGCCTCGGCGTTGAGGCGGTTGCGCAGGTCCACGGCGGTCAAGGAGTCGAAGCCGAGTTCCTTGAAGGCGGTCTCGCCGTCGACGGTGTCCGGGTCGCCGTGGCCGAGGACGGTGGCGACGTGTGTGAGGACGATGCGGAGCAGTTCGGCTTCCTGCTCCGGGCGGCTCAGGGTGGCCAGCCGCCCGGTGAGTCCGCCGGGGGCCGCGGTGGCCGGACCCCCGGTGGTGGCGGCGCCCCGGCGCGGGGCGTGGCGTACGAGGCCGCGGAAGAGGTGGGCGAGGCCGTCGCCCTGGGCGCGCAGGGCCTTGGTGTCGAGGCGCATGGGCAGCAGCCAGGGTTCGGGCATGGTGAGGGCGGTGTCCAGCAGGCCGAGGGCCTCGTCGGCGTCCAACGCGGCCATGCCGGCCCGCGCCATGCGCTGGTGGTCGGCCTCGGTGAGGTGCCCGGTGATGCCGCTGGCCTGCGCCCACAGTCCCCACGAGAGGGTGAGTGCGGGCAGTCCGCGGGCGTGGCGGTGGCCGGCGAGGGCGTCCAGGAAGGCGTTGGCCGCCGCGTAGTTGCCCTGGCCGGCGCCGCCCAGGGTGGCGGCGGCGGACGAGAACAGCACGAACGCCGACAGCTCGTGGTCGCGGGTGAGGTCGTGCAGATGCCAGGCGGCGTCCACCTTGGGGCGCAGGACGGCGGCGGTGCGTTCCGGGGTGAGCGAGCCGATGACTCCGTCGTCGGCGAGGCCCGCGGCGTGGATGACGGCGGTGAGCGGGTGCGTGTCCGGTACGGCGGCCAGGAGCCGCGCGGTGGCTTCGCGGTCGGCGAAGTCGCAGGCGGCGACGGTGACATGGGCGCCCTGTTCGGCGAGTGACGCGGTGAGTTCACGGGCGCCGGGGGCGTCGGCGCCCCGGCGCCCGGCGAGCAGCAGGTGCCGTACGCCGTGCGCCCGGACGAGGTGCCGGGCGAGCAGCCCGCCGAGCACGCCCGTGCCGCCGGTGATCAGGACGGTACCTTCGGGGGCGAACAGTACGGTTTCCAGGGGCGGTTGGGCGGGGACGCGGGCGATCCTCGGGACGAGCACGGTGCCGTCGCCGGTGAGCGCGGCCAGCGGTTCGCCCGAGGCGATGACGCCGGGCAGTCCGCGCCAGGCGTCCGGGGCGATGTCGACCAGGACGATCCGTCCCGGGTTCTCGGTCTGGGCGGACTTCAGCAGGCCCCAGGCGGCGGCGCCGGCCAGCCCCGCGGCGCTGTCCGTGCCGTGGTCCGGTACTCCGCCGGGGCAGGCGAGGACGAGCCGGGACGCCTCGAACCGGTCGTCGGACAGCCAGTCCTGGACCACGCCCAGGACCCGCACGACCGAGGCGTGGGTCGCCGCCACCACATCGTCCCCGCCGTGGTGCTTGAGCGGGAGGACGACGACGTCGGGAACGGCCGTGCCCGCGTCGACGGCGGCCCGCAGACCGGCCAGGTCCGGGTGGTGTCCGGTCAAGGGCCGGGCCAGGGCCGCTTCGAGCCGGTCCCGCGCGGCCGGGTCGTCGCCCGTGACCACGGCCCAGGTCAGGGTGGGGTCGGCGGCGGGCACCGGGGTGGTCGAAGGCACCCAGTCGGCTCGGAAGAGGGACTCGTGGTGGGTGACCCGCCGGGCGCCGCCCAGCCCCTCCGGGGACAGCGTCCGCCACATCAGCTGGGCGGCGGTGGCCACGGGCGCCCCGCTCGCGTCGGCGACGTGTACGGCCGCGGTGTCCGTGCCGGTCCTGGTCAGCCGTACGCGCAGGCTGTCCGCGCCCGAGGCGTGGATGGTCACCCCGTTCCAGGCGAAGGGCAGTACCGGCTCGGCGGAGCCCTCCAGGGTCACCACCATCACGGCGTGCAGGGCCGCGTCGAGCAGCGCCGGGTGCAGCACGTAGAGCGGGGCGTCGGCGCGTTCCTGCTCGGGCAGGGCGACCTCCGCGAAGACGTCGTCCCCGCGCCGCCAGGCACGCCGCAGGCCCTGGAAGACCGGCCCGTACTCGTACCCCAGGTCGAGGAAGCGGTCGTAGACGCCCTCGACATCGAGTTCCTCCGCGTCGGCCGGCGGCCATGCGCCCGGTTCGCCCATGGGCGCGGCGATGTCCGCGGTACTGGTGCTGTCCGCGGTTCCGGTGATGAGCGATCCCGTCGCGTGCCGGGTCCAGGAGGACGGTTCCTCCTCGCCGCCGGACCGCGAGTGGATGACCAGCTCGCGCCGGCCGTCCGCGTCCATCTCCTTCGCGGTGACCTGGATCTGGACGGTGTCCTGCCCGGGCAGCAGGAGCGGGGAGGCGAGGGTGAGTTCCTCCAGCCGGTGGGCGCCGACCTGGTCCCCGGCGCGGACGGCGAGTTCCACGAAGACGGTGCCGGGCAGCAGGACCTGCCCGTTCACGGCGTGGTCCGCGAGCCAGGGATGGGTGCGCAGCGAGAGCCGGGAGGTGAGCACCACGCCCGCGTCGTCGGCGAGTTCGACCGCCGCGCCGAGCAGGGGGTGCCCGGCCGTCTCCAGACCGGCGGCCGACAGATCCCGCACCGCGCCCTGAGCCGGCTCCAGCCAGTAGCGGCTGCGCTGGAAGGCGTACGTCGGCAGGTCCACCCTGCGCGCCGAGGCCCCCGCGAAGGCGGTTGCCCAGTCCACCGGCACGCCGTTGACGTGCAGTTCGGCAGCGCTCAGCAGCAACCGGTCGAGCCCTCCGTCGTCCCGGCGCAGCGAGCCCACGGACACGGTGATGGCCTCGGCGTCCTCGCAGATCTCCTGCAACCCCACCGCGAGGACGGGATGCGGACTGATCTCCACGAAAGTGCCATGCCCGTCGGCAAGGAGGGCGCGGACGGTGTCCTCGAAGAGGACCGTCTGACGGAGGTTCGTGTACCAGTAACCCGCGTCCATCACCGACGTGTCGATCAACCCACCGGTCACCGTCGAATAGAAGGGCACGGCGGACGCCCTCGGTTTGACGGACGCCAGCAGATCGGCCAACTCGACCTCGATCGCCTCCACATGAGCCGAGTGCGAGGCGTAGTCCACCGGGATACGACGAACCCGCACCCCCTCACCCTCCAACACCGCGAACAACTCGTCCAACGCCGCCGCGTCACCCGAGACCACCGTCGAGGACGGACCATTGACCGCCGCCACCGACACCTTGCCGCCCCACACCGCGACCCGCTCACGCACCTCCGACACACCCAACGGCACCGACAACATCCCGCCCCGCCCCGACAACGCCACGATCGCCTGACTCCGCAACGCCACCACCCGCGCCGCGTCCTCCAGCGACAACGCCCCCGCCACACACGCCGCCGCGATCTCACCCTGCGAATGACCCACCACAGCCGCCGGCACAACGCCGAGGGACTCCCACACAGCGGCCAGGGACACCATCACCGCGAACAACACCGGCTGCACCACATCCACCCGGTCAAAACCAGGCGCACCCTCCAACCCCCGCACCACGTCCGACAACGACCACCCCGTCAACGGGTCCAATGCCGCCGCACACTCCGCGAACCGAGCCGCGAACACCGGCGAGGACTCCAGCAACTCCACCGCCATCCCCACCCACTGACCCCCCTGACCAGGGAAGACGAAGACGGTTCGACGCGTGGAACCGCGTGGCGCGTTGGCCGTGCCGGTCACGATGTCGGCGGCGGGCAGGCCGGCCGCGAGGGCTTCGAGTCCGTTGCGCAGCACGTCCGTTGTGGCGCCGACGACGACTGCCCGGTGGTCGAAGACCGCGCGCGTGGTGGCGAGCGACCAGCCGATGTCGGCAGGCGTGTGCCCGCCTTCGCGGTCGAGGTGGGTCAGGAGTGCGCGGGCCTGATCCGCGAGGGCCGCTTCGGTGCGGGCCGACAGCAGCCAGGGCCGCGGGGTGGTCTCGTCTTCGCGGGGCTCGGCCTCCAAGGGCGCCTCGGGTGCTTCTTCGACGATGAGGTGGGCGTTGGTGCCGCTGGCGCCGAAAGAGGAGACGGCGGCCCGGCGGGGCGTCTCGCCGCGCGGCCACGGCCGGTCGTCGCCGAGGAGCCGTACGGTCCCGGACGACCAGTCGACCTTCGGGGTGGGCTCCTCCACGTGCAGGGTCCTGGGCAGGACCTCGTGGTGCAGGGCCATCACCATCTTGATGACACCACCGACGCCTGCGGCGGCCTGGGTGTGGCCGATGTTCGACTTCAACGAGCCGAGCCACAGCGGCCGTTCGGTGTCCCGGCCCTCTCCGTACGTGCCGAACAGTGCCTGCGCCTCGATCGGGTCGCCCAGGGGTGTTCCCGTGCCGTGCGCCTCGACCGCGTCCACCTCGTCGGGGCGCAGTCCCGCGTTGGCGAGGGCCTGGCGGATGACACGCTGCTGGGAGGGGCCGTTGGGGGCGGTCAGCCCGTTGGAGGCGCCGTCCTGGTTGACGGCGCTGCCGCGCACCACGGCGAGGACGCGGTGCCCGTTGCGCCGTGCGTCGGAGAGCCGTTCGACCACGAGGACGCCCACGCCCTCCGCCCAGCCGGTGCCGTCCGCGTCGGCGGAGAACGCCTTGCAGCGGCCGTCGGGCGACAGCGCGCGCAGCCTGCTGAACTCGACGAAGGTGTGGGGCGTGGTCATGGCGACGACGCCGCCCGCGAGCGCGAGGGAGCACTCGCCGGAGCGCAGCGCCTGCCCGGCGAGGTGCAGCGCGACCAGCGACGAGGAGCAGGCCGTGTCGACGGTCACCGCCGGCCCCTCCAGGCCGAAGGTGTAGGCGAGGCGGCCGGACATCACGCTGGCGGCGTTCCCGGTCATCAGGTATCCGTCGTAGTCCTCGGGGCGGCCGCTCAGCAGGTCCGGGTAGTCCTGGCCGTTGGAGCCGACGAAGACGCCGGTGCGGCTGCCGCGCAGCGCGTGCGGGTCGAGGCCCGCCCGCTCGAACGCCTCCCACGCCGTCTCCAGCAGCAGCCGCTGCTGGGGGTCGAGGGAGCGGGCCTCGCGGCGCGAGATGCCGAAGAACTCCTCGTCGAAGAGCGGGAGTTCGAGCAGGAAGCCGCCCTGCTTCGTGTAGGACTTGCCGGGCTTGTCGGCGTCGGTGTCGTACAGGTCCTCGATGTCCCAGCCCCGGTCGGCGGGGAACTCGGAGACGGCGTCGGTGCCGTCCGCGACGAGCCGCCACAGCGCCTCCGGCGAGTCGACGCCGCCCGGGTAGCGGCAGGCCATGCCGACGATGGCGATCGGCTCGTCGGCGGCCGCGGCGGCCGGGATCTCCTGGACGGGGCCGTCGTCGGCAGCGCCACGCCGGCCCAGGTCCACCAGGTGGGCGGCGAGGACGAGCGGGGTGGGGTAGTCGAAGACGAGCGTGGTCGGCAGTTCGAGGCCGGTGACCGTGTGCAGACGATTGCGCAGCTCGACGGCCGCGAGCGAGTCGAATCCGACGTCCTTGAAGGCGCGTTCGTCGGCCACCGCGTCCGTGGACGCGTACCCCAGGACCTGGGCGACCTCCCTGCGTACGGCGTCGAGGACGAAGGCGAACCGCTCGGCGGCCGGCCGTTCGGCGACGGCACGCTGCCAGGCCGAGGCTTCGTCGTGCTCGGCCTGCCGGTCCGTCGCCTCGGGCAGGGCTGCGAGGAGCGGGCGGTGCCGGGCGGCGGTGAACTCGGGCAGGAACTCGGTCCAGTCGATGTCCGCGACGACGCGACCGGGTTCGGCCCGGTCGGCCACGGCCCGCGCCAGGGCGTCGAACGCGGCTGCCGGGTCGAGCGGTTGGATGCCCCGGCCGTGGCGCGGCCCCGCGTCTCCGGTGGCCCACGGGCCCCAGGCGATCACCGTGCCGGCGAGTCCCCGCGCCCGGCGCCGTTCGACCAGTGCGTGCGCGTACGTGTCCGTGAGCGCCTGCGCACCCAGCCCAGGGGATCCCAGGACCCCGACCAGGGAGCCGTACAGCACGAACTGCGTCGCGGGGTCGTCGATCAGCTCGTCCAGGTGGGTGGCGCCCAGGGTTCCGGGGGCGGTCACGGAGAGCAGTTCGTCCGCGGGCACGTCGACGAGGTGCCGTCCGTCACCGGCGCCGGATCCGGCCAGGTGCAGTACGGCGTCGAGCCCTGAGTCCGTCAGGTCCCCGACCACCCGGGCGAGCGCCGCGCGGTCGGTGACATCGCAGGAGAGGACCGTGGTGGGCACCCCGTCACCGGTCAGCGAGTCCGCCAGTTCGGCGGCGCCGGGCGCGGCGAGGCCGCCGCGGGAGAGGAGCACCAGCCGCTCGGCGCCGTTGGCCGCGGCCCAGCGCGCCGCCCGGCTGCCGAGCCGGCCGGTGCCACCGGTGATCAGGACGGTGCCGGTCGGCTTCCAGGGCGCCGCCTCTGCCGTGCCGCCGCCCTCCGGCCGCGTCGGGTCAGGGGCGCGCACGAGGCGCCGGGCCAGGATCGCCGTACCGCGTACGGCGGTCTCGTCCTCGCCGCCCTCGCCCCTGGCGGCGGCGCCGAGGATGGTCACGAGCCGCTCGGCCGCCTCCGGCGAGACGGCATCGCCGTCACCGCCCGGCAGGTCGATCAGGCCGCCCCATCGCTGCGGTTCCTCCACGGCTGCGGTGCGGCCGAAGCCCCAGAGCCGGGCCGGTCCCTCAGGGGCGGGGTCGTCGGGACCGGTCCGCACGGCCCCGCGCGTCACGCACCAGAGGCGGGCTTCGGCACCCGAGTCGGAGAGGGCCTGCCACAGGGCGAGGGTGTCCGGCACATCGTCGGGCGCGTCGAGGAGGGAGAGGACGCCGTGCAGGGGCTCGCTTTGGCCCAACTCCACTATGTTTGTGGCGAGTTCGATGCGTTCGCGCTCGGAGACGACGAGGCGGCGCACGTCGGCTCCACGGGCACGCAGGGCGGTCTCCACCACGCCCGCCCACGTGTCTTCCGCCTCGGCGCCGAGAGCCAGCAGCCAGGTTCCCGGCAGGTCGGCGGGAGACATGCCGTCGACCTCATGCCACTCGACGCGGTAGCCGTGGTCGGCCGGGGAGGGGAGGTCCGTTCCTCCGTCGCGCCAGCTGTGGGTGACGTCGGAGGTGAGCCAGTAACGCTCGCGCTGGAAGGCGTAGGTGGGGAGGTCGACGGTCCGGGCGCCCGAGTTCTCGAACAGGGCCCGCCAGTCGACGAGGGCGCCGGTGGTCCAGAGGGCGGCGAGGGCCTTGACGGCGGTCCGGGGCTCGTCGCGGTCGCGACGCAGGGTCGGGGTGCAGCCCGGGATAAGGGAGGAGAGCGCGGCGTCCGGGCCGACCTCGACGAACCGGACGACGCCCGCCTCACGGGCCGCCCCGATGTCGTCGTGGAAACGGACCGCGTCACGGACGTGGCGCACCCAGTACTCCGCGTCGGTCACCTCTTTGAGGAGCGTCAACCGAGGCTCGTGGAAGGTGACTTCCGCCAGGACCCGGCGGAATCCCTCCAGCATCGGCTCCATCAGCGACGAGTGGAAGGCGTGGCTGACCGACAGCCGCTTCACCTTGCGGCCCTCGGCCCCGAAGCGAGCGGCGATCTCCAGCACCGCCGTCTCCTCGCCGGAGATCACCAGCGCGTCCGGGCCGTTCACCGCGGCGATCGACACCCGGTCCGACAGCAGCGCCCGCACCTCGGCCTCGGCCACCGCCAGGGCCACCATCGCCCCGCCCGGCGGCAGTTCGCTCATCAGACGTCCCCGGGCGGTCACGATCTTCGCCGCGTCTTCGAGGGACCACACCCCGGCCACGTACGCGGCGGCGAGTTCGCCGATCGAGTGCCCCACCATCACGTCGGGGAGCACGCCCCAGGACTCCAGCAGCCGGAACAGCGCCACTTCCACGGCGAAGATCGCCGGCTGTGCCCACGCCGTGTCCTCCAGGACCTCGGCGGGGCCCTCGAACATCACCTCGCGCAACGACCCGTCGAAGGCCGCGCACACCTCGTCCAGGGCCTGTGCGAACACCGGGTACGCCGCGTACAACTCTCGGCCCATGCCCACCCGTTGGGACCCCTGGCCGGAGAACACGAACCCGGTGCCGCCCGGTGCCACGGCCCCGCGAGCCAGTTCACCGCCGCCGTCGAGGACCACGGCCCGATGCTCGAAAGCCGACCTGGTCGTGATCAGCGACCATCCCACATCCACCGGATCCAGACCGGCGGTGCCTTCCGCCAACCGGCTCAACTGGTCCCGCAGTGCCTCGTCCGACCGTCCCGACACCGCCCACGGGACGACCGGAACGGAGACACCGGTTCGCGTCCGTTCCTCCTCTTCCTGGGCCGGCGCCTCCTCCAGGATCACGTGCGCGTTCGTCCCGCTCGCGCCGAAGGCGGACACCCCGGCCCGGCGGACCCGGCCCTGCTCGGGCGCCCACTCGCGCGCCTCCCGCAGCAGCTCCACCGCGCCAGACGCCCAGTCCACCTGGGGCGTCGGCTCGTCCGCGTGCAGGGTGCGCGGCAGCAGCCCCGCGCGCAGCGCCATCACCATCTTGATCACGCCGCCGACCCCCGCGGCCGCCTGCGCGTGCCCGATGTTCGACTTCAACGACCCCAGCCACAAGGGCCGTTCGGGGTCCCGGTCCCGCCCGTACGTCGCCAGCAGCGCCTGTGCCTCGATCGGGTCCCCGAGCCGGGTGCCCGTCCCGTGCGCCTCGACGGCGTCCACGTCCGCCGCCGACAGTCCGGCGCTCTCCAGCGCCGCCCGGATCACCCGCTGCTGCGAGGGCCCGTTGGGCGCCGTCAGACCGTTGCTCGCCCCGTCCTGGTTGACCGCGCTGCCCCGCACCACCGCCAGCACCCGGTGCCCCAGCCGCCGGGCGTCCGACAGCCGCTCGACCACCAGCACGCCGGCGCCCTCGGCCCACCCCGTGCCGTCCGCGTCGGCCGAGAAGGCCCGGCAGCGGCCGTCCGCCGACAGCCCCCCTTGCCGGCTGAACTCCAGGAACTCCCCTGGAGCTGACATCACCGACACGGCGCCGACCAGTGCCTTCTCGCACTCGCCCGAGCGGAGGGCCTGGACCGCCAGGTGCAGGGCGACCAGCGAGGAGGAGCACGCCGTGTCCAGGGTCACCGCCGGGCCCTCCAGGCCGAGCGTGTAGGCGATGCGGCCGGAGAGGAAGCTGGCGATGTTGCCGGTGAGGAGGTAGCCCTCGTATCCGCGCGGTGCCTCGTGGAGCGCCAGGTAGTCCTGGTTGGTGAAGCCGGCGAAGACGCTGGTGCGGGTCTCGCGCAGGGAGTGCGGGTCGATGCCGGCCCGCTCCACGGCCTCCCAGCAGGTCTCCAGCAGCAGCCGCTGCTGAGGGTCCATGGCCAGGGCCTCGCGCGGGGAGATCCCGAAGAAGCCGGCGTCGAAGTCGGCCGCGTCGTGCAGGAAGCCGCCCTCGCGGACGTAGATCCTGCCGGGCTTGTCGGGGTCGGGGTCGTAGAGCCGCTCGATGTCCCAGCCGCGATCGGCGGGGAACTCCGAGATGGCGTCCGTGCCGTCGGCCACCAGCCGCCACAGGTCCTCGGGGGAGCGCACGCCGCCCGGGTAGCGGCAGGCCATGCCGACGATCGCGATGGGCTCGCCGCTCTCCAGCGCCTTGACGCGGCGGCGGAGTTGTTCGTTCTCCTTCACCGAATTGCGCAGTGCGGCGACGATTTCTTCGGTCGATGCAGCCACTTGTCGGGCCCCTTCGGAATGCCGTTGGACGCTAGTTCTGGCGGGACGCGATCCTGACGAGTTCTTCGATGTCCATGGCGTCGACCTCGGTCGCCGGGTCCTCGCCGTCGTGCGGGAGGCTCCCGCGGGTGCCGTCCTGGGCGGCCGCCTCGTCGGCGGTCTGCGCGGCGGCCAGTTGACGCAGTTGGTCGAGCAGGCCCACCTCGCGGAGGCGGCTCAGCGGGATGACGCTGATCAGCTCCTTGACGGAGGTCTCGTCCTCGCCGGGGCCCGCCGGGTGCCGGTGGCCGTTTCCCGCGGCGGCCGGCCGGTCCGGCAGGAGTTGCTCGCGCAGGTGTTCCGCGAGCTTGGCGGGGGTCGGGAAGTCGAAGACCAGCGTGGCGGGCAGGGCGAGCCCGGTGGCGGTCTTGAGGCGGTTGCGCAGCTCGACGGCGGTCAGCGAGTCGAAGCCGATCTCCTTGAGGGCGCGCTCCGCGCGGATGCCGGTGTCGGAGGTGTGTCCGAGGACCGCCGCGACCTCCGAGGTGACCAGTCGCAGGATCCGCTTGCGCTGCTGGGCGGGCGGGAGCGCGGCCAGGGTGGCGGCCAGCGGGGGCGGCTGCTCCGGGGTGGCCGGTGCCGTGCCGTCGTCGCGCGATCGCCGTGCCTCGGGCAGGTCGCCGAGGAAGGCGCTGGCGCGGCGCAGGGTGAAGGCGGGCAGGAAGAGCTGCCAGTCCATGGCCGCGACGGTGAGAGTGGCGCGGCGTTCGGCGACGGCCTGGGCGACAGCGGTGATCGCGAGGTCCGGGTCCATGGTCAGGACTCCGCTGCGGTCGAGCTGCCGGCGCTTGTCGTCGGCGAGCATGCCGCCGCTGCCCCAGGATCCCCAGGCGATGGAGGTGGCGGGCCGGCCCTGGGCGCGCCGCCGGTGGGCGAGCGCGTCGAGGTAGCTGTTGCCGGCCGCGTACGCCCCCTGTTCGCCGCTGCCCCACACCCCGGCGACGGAGGAGAACAGCACGAACGCCTCCAGGTGGGTGTCGTCGACCAGTTCGTCGAGGTGCCGGGCGCCGATCACCTTGGTGGCGAGGGCGCCCGCGAACTCGCCGGGGTCCGTCTCGGCGAGCGGGACGTAGTCGACGGCCCCCGCGGTGTGCACGACGCCGCGCAGCGGGCCGTGTGTCTCCGCCTCGCGGACCAGCCGGGCGACCGCCTCCCGGTCGGTCACGTCGCAGGCGGCGATCGTCACTCCCGCGCCCAACGCCTCCAGCTCGGCGGCGAGTTCGCCCGCGCCCGCGGCGTCCGGTCCGCTGCGACTGGCCAGCACCAGGTGGTCGGCGCCCGCGCCGGCCGCCCAGCGCGCCATGCGGGCGCCGAGCGAGCCGGTGCCGCCGGTGATCAGCACGGTCCCCGTCGGCCGCCAGGCGGTCGTGGCGGTGTCGTCGTACCGCCCGGCGCGGGTGAGGCGGCGGGCGAGGAGACCGGACGGCCGTACGGCGATCTGGTCCTCGCCGGTGGCGCCGGACAGGGCGAGCAGCAGCCGGTCGACGGCCTGGGGGGTCGGCGTCCGGGGCAGGTCGACCAGGCCGCCCCAGCGCCGCGGGTGCTCCAGGGCGGCGACGTAGCCGAGTCCCCAGACCAGCGCGCCGGCCGGGTCGGCCGGCCGGCCGTCGTCGGGCGAGACGGCGAGCCGGGTGGCGCACCACAGAGGTGCGTCGGCGTCGAGGTCGCCGAGGGCCTGGAGGAGGCTCAGGGTGGCGGCGGCTCCCCTGGTGATCCCCCGGTGCCCGGGGTCCTGGTCGGTGTCGAGAGAGAGCAGGGAGACGATGCCCGCGACCGGTGCGGCGGTGACCGTCGTCCGCAACTGGTCGGCGAGTGCCGCGCGGTCGGGCGAGGCGAGTGTCAGGGAGAGGTGGCGGACGTCGGCGCCGCGCCCGGCGAGACCGTCCACGACGGCCTCCGCCCAGGCGTCGTCCCGGCCCGCCTCGCCGCACACCACCCACGTCCCGCTCAGGTCGGCCTTGTCGGCGGACGGCACCGGCCGCCAGGTGGTGCGGTAGCGCCACCCGTCGAGCCTGCCCTGGTCCTGCCGTCGGCGGCGCCACGACGCGAGGACGGGCAGTACCGCCCCGAGCGGTTCCACGAGGCCGTCGTCCGCGATGGACGCGGCCAGCGTCTCCAGGTCGCCGTCCTCCACGGCCCGCCAGAAGTCGTCGTCGACCGGATCGCCTGCGGCCGGCGGGACGTCGTCGCCCGGCAGGGGGCGGGTGGTCAGCCAGTAGCGCTCGCGCTGGAAGGCGTACGTGGGCAGCGCGACCGGGTCCGCGGGCGTGTCTCCGAGCACCGCTCGCCAGTCGACGGCGGCGCCGCGGACGTGGAGTTCCGCCGCGGAGTGCAGCACGCGCCGCAGGCCGCCGTCGCCCCGGCGCAGGGTGCCGATGCCGGCCGCCTCGACACCCGCGTCCTCGGCGGTCTCCTGGAGGCCCATGGTGAGGACGGGGTGCGGGCTGCACTCGGCGAACAGGCGGAAGCCGTCGGCGAGGAGGGCGCGGACGGTGTCCTCGAAGAGGACCGTCCGGCGGAGGTTGGTGTACCAGTAGCGCGCGTCCATCGTCGCCGTGTCGATCAGGCCGCCGGTGACTGTGGAGTAGAGGGGGATCCGCGACGCGCGCGGCTCGATCGGCGCCAGCGCCTCGGCCAACTCGCCTTCGAGGGTCGCCACATGGGAGGAGTGGGAGGCGTAGTCCACCGGGATGCGGCGGACCCGTACGTCCTCGCCGGAGAGTTCGAACAGCATCGCCTCCAGGCTGTCCTCGTCGCCGGAGACCACGGTCGAGGCCGGGCCGTTGACCGCGGCCACGGAGAGCCCCTCGCCCCACTCGGCGAACCGGGCGCTCACCTCGGCCGCGGGCAGCGCGACCGAGGCCATGCCGCCGCGCCCGGACAGGGCGAGGATCGCCTGGCTGCGCAGGGCCACCACGCGCGCCGCGTCCTCCAGCGACAGCGCCCCCGCCACGCAGGCCGCGGCGATCTCGCCCTGCGAGTGGCCGACCACGGCCGCGGGCACGACGCCGAGGGACTCCCACACGGCGGCCAGGGACACCATCACCGCGAACAGCACCGGCTGCACCACATCCACCCGGTCCAGGCCCGGCGCCCCCTCGGCCTCCCGGACCACGTCCGTCAGGGACCAGCCGGTCAGCGGGTCCAGCGCCGCCGCGCACTGCGTGAAGCGGGCCGCGAAGACCGGCGAGGACTCCAGCAGTTCCACCGCCATCCCCGCCCACTGACCGCCCTGGCCGGGGAAGACGAAGACGGGCCGGCGCGACTCCGCGGTGTCCGCGGTGCCCAGGACGACGTCCGGGTAGGACTCGCCGCGGGCGACCGCGGTCATGCCGCTCACCAGTCGTGCGCGGTCGGCCCCGAACACCACGGCACGGCACTCGAAGGCCGTACGGGACTCCAGCAGCGCCCGTGCGACGGCGCGGGCGGGTGCGTGGCCGGCGGCCGCGACCAGCCGCGCCGCCTGGTCCCGCAGCCCGGCCTCGGTCCGCGCCGAGACCAGCCAGGGCACGAGGTCGCCGGGGTGCTCCTCGGCGTCCTGGGCGGCGGCCCGCGGGTCCGGCGTCTCGACGGTGCCCTGGGCCGGTGCCCCGCCACCGCTCCGGTCCGGCGCCTCGATGATGACGTGGGCGTTGGTGCCGCTGATCCCGAACGACGACACCGCCGCCCGGCGGGGCCCGCCGCCCTCGGGCTCCGGCCAGGGCCGCTCCTCGGTCAGCAGCCGTACCGTTCCGGACGACCAGTCGACCTGCGGGGTCGGCTCGTCGGCGTGCAGGGTCCTGGGCAGCACCGCGTCGCGCAGCGCCAGTACCGTCTTGATGATCCCGCCGACCCCGGCGGCGGCCTGCGTGTGCCCGATGTTCGACTTCAACGAGCCGAGCCACAAAGGCCGTACGGTGCTCCGCTCCCTGCCGTACGTGGCCAGCAGGGCCTGCGCCTCGATCGGATCGCCCAGCTTCGTGCCCGTACCGTGCGCCTCCACCAGGTCCACGTCCTCCGGGCGCAGTCCCGCGGCGGACAGCGCGCGGCGGATGACCCGCTGCTGGGAGGGGCCGTTCGGCGCGGTCAGGCCGTTGGAGGCGCCGTCCTGGTTGACCGCGCTGCCCCGCACCACGGCGAGGACCGGATGCCCGTTGCGCCGGGCGTCGGAGAGCCGCTCCACGAGCAGCAGGCCGACGCCCTCGCCCCAGCCGGTGCCGTCCGCGTCGGCGGAGAACGCCTTGCAGCGGCCGTCGGGCGACAGCCCGCGCTGCCGGCTGAACTCCACGAAGGTGCCGGGCGTCGACATCACGGTGGCGCCGCCGGCCAGCGCCATGTCGCACTCCCCCGCCCGCAGCGACTGCGCCGCGAGATGCAGGGCGACCAGCGACGACGAGCAGGCGGTGTCCACGGTCACCGCCGGGCCCTCCAGGCCCAGGGTGTAGGCGATGCGCCCGGACACGACGCTGCCCGTGTTGCCGGTGAGCAGCACGCCCTCAAGCTGCTCGGGCATCCGCTCCAGGGGCGGCGCGTAGTCGTGGTACATGATCCCGGTGAAGACGCCGACACTGGTGCCGCGCAGGGTGCCGGGGTCGATGCCGGCCGTCTCGACGGCCTCCCAGGAGGTTTCGAGGAGCAGCCGCTGCTGGGGGTCCATCGCCAGCGCCTCGCGGGGCGAGATCCCGAAGAACCCGGCGTCGAACTCGGCGGCGTCGTGCAGGAAGCCGCCCTGGCGGGTGTAGGTCGTGCCCTGCCGGTCGGGGTCGGGGTCGTAGAGCCGCTCGGTGTCCCAGCCCCGGTCGGTGGGGAAGGCGGAGATGCCGTCGGTGCCGGTGCGCACGAGCTGCCACAGCTGCTCGGGAGACGTGACCCCGCCGGGGTAGCGGCAGGCCATGCCGACGATCGCGACGGGCTCCTCGTCGTCCACGGGTCCGGCGGCCCGCGTCGTCTCGGCGGCCGGCGCCCCCAGCGCCTCGGCCTCCAGAAACGCGGCGAGGGCGGTGGGGGTCGGATAGTCGAAGAGGAGTGTCGCGGGCAGCCGCAGCCCGGTCGCCGCGTGGAGCCCGTTGCGCAGTTCCACCGCGGCCAGGGAGTCGAAGCCGATGTCCTTGAACGGCTTGGCCGGGTCGATGGCGTAGGACGAGGGGTGGCCGAGCACGAGCGCCGCCTGCTCGGCGATGAGCTGTGTCAGCAGCCGCTCGCGTTCCTCGGCCCCGAGTCCGGCGATACGGCCTCGCAGCGCACCGCCCGCGTCCGCGGGGCGCGCCGCCGCGCGCCGGGCCGGCGAGCGCACCAGGCCGCGCAGCAGCGCCGGTACGCCGTCCGAACCGGCGTGCGCCCGCACGGACGCGGTGTCGAGCCGCAGCGGCACGAGGAGGGCGTCGTCGTGGGCCAGTGCCAGGTCGAAGAGCGCGAGCCCCTCGTCCTCGGCGAGGCTCGCCACACCGGCGCGGGCCATGCGCGCGAGGTCGGCGGTGTCCAGGCGTTCCGCCATGCCCCCGCTCTGGTCCCACAGCCCGAAGGCGAGGGCGTGGGCGGGCAGGCCCAGCGCACGGCGGTGGGCGGCTAGCGTGTCGAGGAAGGTGTTGGCGGCCGCGTAGTTGGCCTGTCCGGCGGCCCCCACCAGTCCGGAGATGGAGGAGAACAGCACGAACGCGGAGAGGTCGAGGTCGCGTGTCAGCTCGTGCAGATGCCAGGCCGCGTCCAGCTTGGGCCGCAGGACGCGGTCGAGCCGCTCGGGGGTCAGGGCCCCGAGGACGCCGTCGTCCAGGAGGCCGGCGGTGTGGACGACGGCGGTGAGCGGCCGGTCGTCCGGGACGGCCGCGAGCAGCGCGGCGGCCTGCGCCCGGTCCGCCACGTCGCACGCCTCGATACGCACCCGGGCGCCGAGCGCGGTGAGTTCGTCCGCCAGTTCCCGGGCCCCTTCGGCCTCGGCACCGCGCCGGCTCGTGAGGAGCAGGGAGCGCACCCCGTGCCGGGTGACGAGGTGCCGGGCGAGCAGGGTGCCGATCCGGCCGAAGGCGCCGGTGAGGAGGACCGTGCCGGAGGGGTCGAAGCGGGGCTCGGCGGCGGTGCCGGCGGCGGGCACGCGCGCCAGCCTCGGCACGTATGCGGTGCCCGCGCGCAGCGCGAGCTGGGGTTCGCCGGTGGCGACCGCCGCGAGGACGGCGGCCGGGCCGGGCTGGGCGGTGTCGGTGTCGACGAGCACGAGGCGTCCGGGGTGCTCGGTCTGCGCGGTGCGCAGCAGGCCCCACAGCGGGGCGGCGGCGAGCCCGGCGGGATCGTCGACGGCCCAGGCGGCGGCCGGTACGGCACGCTGGGTGACCACGACGAGCCGGGCGCCCGCGAACCTCTCGTCCGCGAGCCAGTCCCGCGCGAGCTCCAGAGCCCGCGCCACCCACGAGTGCGCACGCTCGGGTACGGCGGTGCCGGCGTCGTCCGCCGCCGTGGCGACGTGCGCGGGGTGCGCGGGGTGCGTGACGTGGGCGACGACGGCGTCCGGGACGGCCCGGCCCGCGTCGATGGCTCGGCGGAGGGCCGCCAGGTCGTCGTAGTGGTCGAGCCCGCCGCCGGCCGGCCGCGGGCCGATGGACACGGCGGACAGGGCGGCGGTCGCGGGCAGCGGGTGCTCGACCCAGTCCACGCGGTACAGGTTCTCCTCGAACGCGGTCCGCGCGCCGCGCAGTCGTTCCGCCTCGACCTGCCGCCAGGTCAGCGCGTCGACGACGGCCACGGTCCGACCGGCGGCGTCGAAGACGGTGAGCGCCGTGATGTCGGCGCCGGCCCGGACGAGCCGGACCCGCAGGGTGGTGGCGCCCCACGCGTGCACCCGCACCCCGCTCCACGAGAACGGCAGCCGCCCGGTCATGTCCTCGCCCAGCAGCCCGCTGAGCCCGACGGCGTGCAGCGCGGCGTCCAGCAGGGCGGGGTGAACGGCGAACTCCTGGGCGCTTTCCGCGATGTCGCCGGCCAGTTCGACCTCGGCGAAGACCTCGTCACCGCGCCGCCACAGGGCGCGCAGCCCCTGGAAGGCCGGCCCGTAGGCGAACCCGTCCCCGGCGAGCCGCTCATAGGCCTCGACCGGGTCCAGTTCGACGGGCTCCGCGCCGGTGGGGGGCCACTGGGCCAGGCCGTCCGCGGTCTCCGCCCCGGCCGCGCCGAGCACACCGGTCGCATGCCGCTCCCACGGCGACTCGTCCCCGCCCACGGGCGTCTCGGCCCGCGAGTGGATCCCTATCTCACGTCGCCCGGTGTCATCGGCCACACCGACGGTCACCTGGAGCTGGAGGCCGTCCACCTCAGGGAGGATCAGCGGGGCCTGGAGGGTGAGTTCCTCGACGGTGGGGGTGCCGACCTGGTCGCCCGCCCACACGGCCAGCTCCAGGAAGGCGGTGCCGGGGAGTAGGACCGTGTCGAGCACGGTGTGGTCACCCAGCCAGGAATGGGTTCGCCGGGACAGACGGCCGGTGAGGACCAGGCCGTCACCGTCCGCGAGGTGCAGGACCGCGCCCAGCAGCGGGTGCGCGGCCGTGCCCAGACCGGCGGACGACACGTCACCGGCGGTGCGGGGGGCCGACTCCAGCCAGTAGCGCTCGCGTTGGAAGGCGTAGGTGGGGAGGTCGACCGGGCGGGCGCCCGAGTTCTCGTACAGGGCCTGCCAGTTGACGGGAGCGCCGGTGGTCCAGAGGGCGGCGAGGGCCTTGACGGCGGTCTGGGGCTCGTCGCGGTTGCGACGCAGGATCGGCGTGCAGCCGGGCACCAGGGCGGACAGGGCCGCGTCCGGGCCGACCTCGACGAACCGGACGACGCCCGCCTCGCGGGCGGCCTCGACGTCGTCGTGGAAGCGGACCGCGTCGCGGACGTGGCGCGCCCAGTACTCCGCGTCGGTCACATCCTTGAGGAGCGTCAACCGCGGCTCATGGAAGGTGACTTCCGCCAGGACCTGACGGAAGTCGTCCAGCATCGGCTCCATCAGCGGCGAGTGGAAGGCGTGACTGACAGACAGCCGCTTCACCTTCCGACCCTCGGCCTCGAAACGGGCCGCGACCGCCAGTACGGCCGCCTCCTCGCCGGAGATCACGACCGACTCGGGGCCGTTCACCGCCGCGATCGACACCTCGTCCGGCAGCAGCTCGGCCACCTCTGACTCGGTCGCCTGAAGCGCCACCATCACGCCGCCCGATGGCAGTTGGCTCATCAGCCGCCCCCGTGCGGTGACCACCCGTACCGCATCCTCCAGCGACCACACCCCCGCCACATGAGCGGCGGCGAGTTCACCGATCGAATGCCCCACCAGCGCATCCGGGCGCACACCCCACGACTCCAGCAGCCGGAACAGCGCCACCTCACACGCGAAGATCGCCGGCTGCGCCCACGCCGTGTCCTCCAACACCTCGGTGGGACCTTCGAACATCACCTCGCGCAACGACCCGTCAAAGGCCGCGCACACCTCGTCCAGGGCCTTCGCGAACACCGGATAGGCCGCGTACAACCCACGGCCCATCCCCACCCGTTGGGATCCCTGACCGGAGAACACGAACCCGGTGCCACCGGTGGCGGCGACCCCCGTCACCGGCTCACCGGCCCCGTCGACGACCACGGCACGGTGCTCGAAGGCCGACCGGGAGGTGATCAGCGACCACCCCACGTCGACGGGGTCCAGACCGGCGGCCCATTCCTCCAGCCGGCCCAACTGCTCCCGCAACGCCTCGGCCGACCGCCCCGACACCACCCACGGAACCACAGGCAACGCGCCACGAACGGCCGCCTCCGACTCCTCCGCCGGCGCTTCCTCCACGATCACGTGGGCGTTGGTCCCGCTGATCCCGAAGGAGGAGACCCCGGCCCGCCGCAGCCGCCCCTCCTCGGGCGCCCACTCCCGCGCCTCCCGCAACAGCTCCACCGCGCCGGACGCCCAGTCCACCCGCGCCGTCGGCTCGTCCGCATGCAAGGTCTTCGGCAGCGAGCCCCGCCGCAGTGCCATCACCATCTTGATCACACCGGCCACCCCGGCGGCGGCCTGCGTGTGACCGATGTTCGACTTCAACGATCCCAGCCACAGCGGCCGTTCGGCATCCCGGCCCTGCCCGTACGCCGCCAGCAGCGCCTGCGCCTCGATCGGATCCCCCAGCCGGGTCCCCGTACCGTGTGCCTCCACCGCGTCCACGTCGGCGGGCGACAACCCCGCGCTCGCCAACGCCGCCCGGATCACCCGCTGCTGCGAGGGCCCGTTCGGCGCCGTCAGACCATTGGACGCCCCGTCCTGGTTGACCGCGCTGCCCCGCACCACCGCCAGCACCCGGTGCCCCAGCCGCCGGGCGTCCGACAGCCGCTCCACGACCAGCACGCCCACGCCCTCGGCCCAACCGGTGCCGTCCGCGTCCGCCGAGAACGCCCGGCACCGCCCGTCCGCCGACAGTCCCCGCTGCCGGCTGAACTCCAGGAACATCCCGGGCGTCGCCATGACCGTCACGCCGCCCGCGAGGGCGAGGGAGCACTCCCCCGACCGCAGCGCCTGCACCGCCAGGTGCAGCGCGACCAGCGAGGACGAGCACGCCGTGTCGACCGTGACAGCCGGCCCCTCCAGGCCGAAGGTGTAGGCGATGCGGCCGGACATCACGCTGGGGGTGGTGCCGGTGAGGAGGTAGCCGGCGAAGCCGTCGGGGGCGTCCTGGGCGCGGGGGCCGTAGTCGTGTGTGGTCGCGCCGACGTAGACGCCGGTGCGGCTGCCGCGCAGTGTCCCCGCGTCGAGGCCCGCGCGCTCCAGCGCCTCCCAGGAGGTCTCCAGCAGCAGCCGCTGCTGGGGGTCCATCGCCAGCGCCTCGCGCGGGGAGATCCCGAAGAACGCGGCGTCGAACTCGGTCGCGTCGCGCAGGAAGCCGCCCTCGTGGGCGTAGCTGGTGCCCCAGTGCTCGGGGTCGGGGTCGTAGAGCCGCTCGACGTCCCAGCCGCGGTCGTCGGGGAACGCGGAGATGACGTCCGTGCCCTCGGCGACCGTCCGCCACAACGCTTCCGGCGAGTCGATCCCGCCCGGGTAGCGGCAGGCCATGCCGACGATCGCGACGGGCTCGTCCACGGCGACCGGGACGTCGGCGCCGACGCCGGTCCGGGAGTCGGGGGCGCCCGCCAGTTCGCCGAGGACGTGCTGGATCAGCCGCTCGGGCGTCGGGTGGTCGAAGACGACTCCGCCGGAGAAGGCCAGCCCGGTCGCTTCGTGCAGGGCCTCGGCGAGTTCGACGGACGTCATCGAGTCGAAGCCGAGTTCCCTGAAGGTCCGGCTCAGGTCGACCGAGCCGGCCTCGGGGCGGCCGAGGACGCCGGCGATCCGGTCGCGTACGAGGGTGCGCACCGCCACCGTACGGTCTTCGTCCGGCAGTTGGGCGAGCGGATGGCCGGCTGCGACCGGGTCGGGCGCGACGGTCTCGGCACGCCGCTCACCACGTCGACTTGCCGCGGGGCGCGCCGCATCGAGCCAGAACCGCTCCCGCTGGAAGGCGTAGGTGGGCAGATCGACCAGCGGACCGCTCGGCGCGGGCAGCCGCGCCGCGAGGTCCACCGGCACTCCGCGGGTGTGCAGTTGGGCGAGGGCCGTGGCGACGGTGAGGTTCTCGTCGCGCTCGCGCCGCATGGTGGGCACCGCGGTGGCACCGGGGATCGCGGCCGGCACCAGGGCCGACAGGACGGCGTCGGGGCCGATCTCCAGCAGGGTGCCGATCTCCCGGGCGGCGATGGTCCGCAGGGTGTCGTGGAAGCGGACGGGCTCGCGGACGTGGCGTACCCAGTAGGCGGGGTCGCGCAGTTCGTCGTCCGTGGCGATCCGGCCGGTGAGGTCGGAGACGACCGGGATCGTGGTGTCGTGGCAGACGGCCGTCTCCACGACCGTGCGGAAGGCGTCCAGCATCGGTTCCATGCGCGGGGAGTGGAAGGCGTGGCTGACGGCCAGCCGCTTGGTCTTGCGGCCCTGCCGGGCGAAGCTTTCGGCGACGGCGGTGACGGCGTCCTCGTCGCCGGAGATCACCATGGCGTCGGGACCGTTGACCGCGGCGAGGGCGACCCGCTCCGGGCCGACGCCCTGTACCGCCTCGGCGATCTCGGCCTCGGTGGCCTGGACGGCGGCCATGGCGCCGCCCGCGGGCAGCTCCTGCATCAACCGGCCCCGGGCGGCCACGATGCGGGCGGCGTCCTCCAGTGACCACAGTCCGGCGGCGTGGGCGGCGGCGAGTTCGCCGATGGAGTGTCCGGCGAGGATGTCGGGCCGCACCCCCCAGGATCGGACCAGGCGGTAGAGGGCGGTCTCGACGGCGAACAGGGCCGGCTGTGCCCAGGCGGTGCGGTCGAGCAGTTGGTCCGGGCCCTCCAGCAGCACGTCGCGCAGGCTGCCGTCGAGGAGCGGGTCGAACGCCTCGCAGACCTCGTCGAAGGCGCGGGCGAACTCGGGATGGTCCGCGAGGAGCCGGCGCCCCGTGCCGACGCGCTGGGCGCCCTGTCCGGTGAAGAGCAGGGCGAGGCCGGCGGCCGTGGCCTCGCCGCGTACCGCTCCGGGTGTGGTGGTGCCGGCGGCGAGCGCGGTGAGGGCGCGGGTGAGGGAGGGCAGGTCGCCGCCGACGGCGACCGCCCGGTGCGGGAAGCTCTCCCGGGTGAGCAGCAGGGAGCGGGCGATGCCGGCGGGTGCCGGGCAGTCGTCGCGGTCCGCGAGGTCGAGCAGGTTCTGTGCCTGGGCGCGCAGGGCCGGCGCGGAGGCGGCGGACAGCGGCCAGAACAGCAGGGGCCCGGAGGCGCCGGCCGCCCCGGAGGCCGCCCCGGAGGCCGTGCCGGTGGCCGCCCCTGACGCCGCGCCGGTTCGGGGGGCTTCCTGGAGGACGACGTGGGCGTTGGTTCCACCCATCCCGAAGGAGCTGACGCCCGCGATAAGCGGTCGGTCGGGGTGCGGCCAGGGCGAAAGACCCTGCTGGACGCGGAGGTTGAGACGGTCGAGGGGGATGTCCGGGTTCGGCGTCTCGTAGTTGAGGCTGGCCGGGATCATCCGGTGCTTGAGGCAGAGGACCGTCTTGAGGAGTCCGGTGATGCCCGCGGCGCCGCTGAGGTGGCCGAGGTTGGTCTTCACGGACCCGACGGTCAGCGCGTCGCCCGAGGGGCGGGCCGCGCCGAGGACCGCGCCGAGCGCGGCTGCCTCCACTGGGTCCCCGGCCCTGGTGCCGGTGCCGTGCAGTTCCACGTACTGCACCGCGTCGAGCGGCACGGCCGCCTGTCGGTAGGCCTGCCGCAGGACGGCGCTCTGGGCCTGCGGATCGGGAGTGGTCAGGCTGCGCCCGCCGCCGTCGTTGTTGGTGGCGCTGCCCCGGATGACGCAGTGGACGCGGTCTCCGTCCGCGACGGCCTGCCGGAGGTTCTTCAGTACGACCGCCGCGCCGCCCTCGCCCGGGACGTAGCCGTTGGCGCGGGCGTCGAAGGTGTAGCAGCGGCCGTCGGGGGAGAGTCCGCCCCAGCGGGCGGCGAGGAGGGCGCTGTCGCCGAGCAGGTGCAGGTTGACGCCGCCCGCGAGGGCGAGCCGGGACTCGCCCCGGCGCAGGCTCTCGCAGGCGAGATGGACCGCGACCAGGGAGGAGGACTGGGCGGAGTCGAGGGTCAGGCTGGGGCCGCGGAGCTTGAGGAAGTAGGAGAGCCGGTTGGCGACGAGGGCGCGCTGGGCGCCGGGCATGGCGTGGTGGGCGCCCGCTTCGAAGGCGGCGTCCTGGTGCAGGAGTCTGGCGTAGTCGTCCGCGTTGACTCCGACGAAGACCCCGACATCGAGGCCCCGCAGGGTGGAGGGGCGGATACGGGCGTCCTCCAGGGCCTCCCACCCGAGTTCCAGCATGAGGCGTTGCTGGGGATCCATGAATTCCGCTTCGCGGGGGGTGATGCCGAAGAAGCCGGCGTCGAAGTCGGCGATCCGGTCGAGGAAGGCTCCGCGCCGGAGTCCCGCGGTGTTCCCGAGGCCGGGGCGGTCCGCCCGGTCGTCGGCGCCCCAGCGGTCCCGGGGCGCGTCGGTGACCGCGTGCCGGCCCTCGCTGAGCAGGTCCCACAGTTGATCGGGTCCGTCGGCCTTCGGCAGGCGGCAGGAGATGCCGATGATCGCGACGGCGTCGTCGGGGACGTCGGCCGTCCGGAGTTTCCCGGCTGTGACGTGACCTGCTTCGCGCATCGTCGCTCCCCGTTCGGAATTGGGTGGCAGTCCGGCTGGTGGATTTTCAGTGCACGAGAATCGGCTTGACCGTCACTCCGTTTTCGGAGTCCTTGACGGCGGCCGAAATCTCGTCGAAGGCGTAGGTCCGCACGAGTTTCTCGAAGGGAAATCGTCCGGCGGCGTGGAGATCCATGAGCTGTGGAATGAAAAGGGCCGGGACGATATCGCCCTCGATGACGCCGTGCACGGTGCGCCCCATCAGCTGGGTGAGGTTCAGGGACACGTCCTTGCCGCTGCCGGCCGAGCCGGCGATCGCCGCGACGCCCGACATCGTCAGCGAGTCGACCGCGCTGCGGGCCGTCTGCGGCAGGCCGACGGCGTCGAGGGCGAAGTCCACTCCGCCGCCGGTGGCCCGGACGAGGTCGCCCGCGATGTCGGGGGCGTCGGCGTGCAGGAGGTGGGTGGCCCCCAGTTCGGCGGCGAGGTCGAGCCGCCCGCGGTGCAGATCGACGGCGTAGATGGGGTCGCAGCCCGCGATCCTGGCCGCCATGATGCCGGCGAGGCCGACCGCGCCGGCGCCGAACACGGCGATGGACGCGCCGGGTTGGGGCGCGAGCACGTTGAGGACGGTCCCCGCGCCGGCCTGGAGCCCGCAGCCGAGCGGGCCGGCGAGCCGCAGGTCGAGATCGTCCCGGACCTTGATGACCGACCGCTGGGGGACGACGACGTGTCCGGCGAAGGAGGACTGCCCGAAGAAGTGGCCGTTGAGTTCGGCGCCGTCCCTGTCGTGGTAGGCGGTGCTGCCGTCCGTTCGGCGGCCGCGCAGGTTCAGCGGGCCCCAGTACGCGCAGTGCATGGGGTGCGCGGACCGGCAGTTGCGGCAGCGCCCGCAGCTCAGCGGGGCCAGGACGACCCGTTCGCCGACCGCGCAGGTGTCGACGCCGACACCGACCGCCTCGACGATGCCGCTGCCCTCGTGGCCCAGGACGGCCGGCAGCGCGGGGGGCAGCACCTGGTCGCGGACCAGCAGGTCGGTGTGGCAGACGCCGCTGGCGACGATCCGTACCCGGACCTCGTCGGGCCGCAGTTCGTCGGCGACCGATATCTCTTCGATCCGGAAATCCCCCGCCCTGTCGCGAAGAACAGCGGCCCGAGTCGTAACCATCCACTCTCTCCCCTGCCAGGCAATTACGTTCTCCGAGACTCCGTCGCCGGTTCGTGATCCACAACCCCTAGAAAACCGGTACGGCCACCGCCGGAGAACTCGGCACGGCCACCCCCTAGAAATCCACTACCGCTCATTCCGGATATTTAGGGGTTGTCGGAGCGGACGGCCGCTGCGACATTCGGGAGAACAGCGATACGCCGAGAGGAAGGGCACAGGCGTCCCCACGATGAGCAATGTCAGGACGGACAGCGATTGGATCCGCCGGTACCACCCGTCCGCGAAGGCCGCGATCCGTCTGGTCTGCTTTCCGCACGCGGGTGGTTCCGCCAGCTACTTCCGTGGCATCTCGGCCGCGCTGGCACCGGAGGTCGAGGGCCTCGCGGTCCAGTACCCGGGCCGGCAGGACCGCAGGAGCGAGCCGCCGTTGCGCAGCATCGAAGAGCTCGCCCGGGGCGCCGCTGCGGCGATCGCCCCCTGGGCGGACGGCCCGCTGGCCCTGTTCGGGCACAGTATGGGGGCGATGGTGGCGTTCGAGGTCGCCGCGTCACTCGCCCGTGACGGCATCGCCCCGTCCGTGGTCTTCCTCTCCGGTCGCCGGGCCCCGTCCCGGGTGCGGGAGGAGAACGTACGGCTTCGCGACGACGCGGGAATCATGGCGGAACTCCGCCGACTCGGCGGCACGGACGCCGCGTTGATGGAGGACGAGGAGCTGCGGCAGATGGTTCTGCCCGCGCTGCGCGCCGACTACCACGCCGTGGAGACCTACCGCCCGCGCCCCGGCACCGTACTCGACTGCCCGGTCGTCGCCCTCGTGGGCGACGCGGACCCCCGGACCACCGTCGAGGAGGCCCGGGCCTGGTCCGAGCACACGACCGGCCCGTTCGACCTGAAGGTCTTCCCGGGCGGCCACTTCTACCTGAACTCCCAGGTCCCGGCGGTGCTCGACGTGGTGCGTACACGGCTGCGCTCCCCCGAGACCGCCGCGTAACCGGCGACTCGTTCTCTCTCTCACGCGGAGGTGCCCACGATGTCCCAGATCAAGGTTCTCCTGGTAGGCGGCCCGTCCTACTTCCCCGACGAGGAGCGCGTCCAGTTCACGACCTCGCTCGCGGAGAAGATCAAGCACCGGTTCGGGGCGGGCTACGAACACTTCGTCCACGAGGGGGACTTCACTACGCTCGACGACGAGCGGCTGGCGGTGTTCCACTGGACGGCGCGCACCGCCATCGCGGAGTGAGCGCCGGGTGACCGCCAGCAGTCTGGCCGAGTTGCGCGAGATCCGTGCGCGGGCCCTGGCCGGCCCCAGTGAGACGGCGACCGAGGCACAGCACGCCAAGGGCAAGCTGACCGCCCGGGAGCGCATCGGGCTCCTCCTCGATCCGGGTTCCTTCCGAGAGGTCGAGCAGCTGCGCCGGCACCGGGCGACCGGTTTCGGCCTGGAGGCCAAGAAGCCGTACACCGACGGTGTGATCACCGGTTGGGGCACGGTGGAGGGCCGTACGGTCTTCGTCTACGCCCACGACTTCCGCATCTTCGGCGGCGCGCTCGGCGAGGCCCACGCCACCAAGATCCACAAGATCATGGACATGGCCATCGCGGCCGGGGCCCCGCTGGTGTCGTTGAACGACGGCGCGGGCGCCCGCATCCAGGAGGGCGTCAGCGCCCTCGCCGGGTACGGCGGCATCTTCCAGCGCAACACGAAGGCGTCGGGTGTCATCCCGCAGATCTCGGTGATGCTGGGCCCGTGCGCGGGCGGCGCGGCCTACTCCCCCGCCCTCACGGACTTCGTCTTCATGGTCCGCGAGACCTCGCAGATGTTCATCACCGGACCGGACGTGGTCAAGGCGGTGACCGGCGAGGAGATCACGCAGAACGGCCTGGGCGGTGCGGACGTGCACGCCGAGACCTCCGGCGTCTGCCACTTCGCGTACGACGACGAGGAGACCTGCATCGCGGAGGTGCGCTACCTCCTGTCGCTGCTGCCGCAGAACAACCGCGAGCTCCCGCCGCGCGTGGAGTGCACCGACCCGGCCGACCGTCGCTCGGAGGTCCTGCTCGACCTGGTCCCGGCGGACGGCACCCGGCCGTACGACATGGCCAAGGTCATCGAGGAGATCGTCGACGACGGCGAGTACCTGGAGGTCCACGAGCGCTGGGCCCGCAACGTCATCTGCGCCCTGGCCCGCCTCGACGGCCAGGTGGTCGGCATCATCGCCAACCAGCCGCAGGTCCTCGCGGGCGTACTGGACATCGAGGCGAGTGAAAAAGCCGCGCGCTTCGTGCAGATGTGCGACGCGTTCAGCATCCCCCTGATCACCCTGCTGGACGTGCCGGGTTTCCTCCCCGGCGTCGGCCAGGAGCACGGCGGCATCATCCGCCACGGCGCGAAGCTCCTCTACGCCTACTGCAACGCCACCGTGCCGCGCGTCTCCCTGATCCTGCGCAAGGCGTACGGCGGCGCCTACATCGTCATGGACAGCCAGTCCATCGGCGCCGACCTCACCTATGCCTGGCCGACCAACGAGATCGCGGTGATGGGCGCCGAAGGCGCCGCCAACGTCATCTTCCGGCGTCAGATCGCCGAGGCGGAGGACCCGGAGGCCATGCGGGCGCGGATGGTCAAGGAGTACAAGTCCGAGCTGATGCACCCGTACTACGCCGCCGAGCGCGGCCTGGTCGACGACGTCATCGACCCGGCGGAGACCCGCGAGGTCCTCATCGCGTCCCTGGCCATGCTCCGCTCGAAACACGCCGACCTGCCCTCCCGTAAACACGGCAATCCCCCGCAGTGACACACCCCGCTCCCCGACCGGCCGGGCTCCCGTGACATCACGGGAGCCCGGCCGGTCGCGTGCGCTGTGACTCCGCCTGTTTGACCGGCCGGCCGACGGGTCCTGGCGGGGGCGTCGAACACCAGCCGGTACCCGGGCCGGGCCCCGAGCGGAGCCGCAGCGGTCATCACCGTCAGTCCAGATTGAGTTCCGGCTGCTCCCGGGGGGCCGGGGCCGGCACCCTCCCGACCGGTTCGCCCGGGGCGCCCGGCCGTGCGGCCCGCGACCTGCTCCAGCGCCTCATGGCCGGCATCTCGATCCCTTCGTGCAGCAGCCACGCGGCGAGCAGCGCCACGACGAACCCGGCGGCCCACAGCCCGAGCGCGGCAGGGGTGCTCCACGTCTCGACGGGCCCGATGACACGGTGCCCGTAGTGCAGCACCAGCCAGTGCACCATGTAGAACGCGAAGGAGATCTCGCCGAGCCGCACCATCACCTTGCTGCGCAGGCCCCAGGTGGAGGTGCCGAGGCGGTCGGCCTCCGCCGCGGCGGGGACGAGAAGGGCCAGCGGGATGATGCTGGCCGCGGCGAAGGAGTAGTACATCGGGACCTTCACGACGACGTAGTAGTCGCAGACCGCCAGGATCACCGCGGGGGCGAAGCCCAGCTTGATCCAGCGGCCGGTCAGCACGATGCGCGCCATCACGATGCCCACCACGAACTCGAAGAGGTGGGCCAGCGGGAAGACCTTCATGAACCACGAGCCGTAGAAGGTCACGTCGTAGCCGGGGATCACGGGCTGCTGGGGCAGCAGCGAGGTGAGGAGCGGGGTGCACATCACGATGGCGACGGCGACGACCGCCGCGGGCCACAGCAGGGCCGGCCGTATCTTGCGGACGAGCCAGATGATCAGCGGGAAGGCGAGGTAGAAGAGCGCCTCGCAACACAGCGACCAGGACGGCGCGTTCAGGCTGACCATCGTGTCCGACCAGGGGAACCAGGAGTGCAGCAGGAAGAGGTTGAGCGTCCCCACGTGCCAGTTCAGCACGAGTCCGGGGGACTTGACCGTGGCCAGCAGGACGAGCGCCATCGCCCAGGTGACGACGTGCAGCGGATAGATCTTGGCCAGCCGCCGGCGCCAGAAGCCCCGCACGGTGTCATGGGGTCTGGCCGACCAGGTCAGCACGAAGCCGCTGAGGACGAAGAAGAACGAGACGCCGTACCTGCCGCCGGGTTCCAGCACGCGATGGGTCCAGGAGGCGACCCCCTGATCGCTGAAGACCGATTCGATCGACGCGTGCGTAAAAAAGACCAGTAAGGCAGCGATAAAACGCATTCCGGTCAGCGACGGGAGACGCGCGCCGGGTGGCCTCTGATTGTTTTCGAGCATGCCGGATGGCCTCCGAGTTGTATGGCAGCCTTGACCGATCTGTGCTGGAAAACACATTACTTTAGGCCCGGATCGGCGCGGCCCCTAAAAATCCCCAGGGAAAACGGAGGCAAATACTCCGTCTCGCCGGTGCAAAAATTCGCCGACCACGCGACCGGACAGTGCAGGGCATGCCGTAACGCGGCCCGCGTTACGGCATGAGACTTCCCTAATGGGGGGTGGTGGTAGTTGTAGGGAGTGGGCAACGATCAGTCACGGATCCGCAGTGATCAACTGCTTGATCACGGAGGCCCCGAACCCGACCGACACCGCGGGGACGGGGCCGGCACCAGGAGCGGGCAGGGAGATGAACCCGCCCAAAACTTTCCGCACCGATGACGCCGCGCACCGCTAAGGCAAGAGACGATCACCAAGCGGGAGAGAATCCGTGAAACACTTGGAAAGGGTCACCGAATTCAACGTTCTCAACTCCCTCCTGGATAATGCCGCGCAAGGCGACGGAGGCATCGTGATTGTGCTCGGCCCGCAGGGGTCGGGCAGGACGACACTCATTTCGGCTGTCGCGAGAACGGCGACCTCCCGTGGGTTCGAGGTGGAGACGATCGCCTTCCCGCACCTCTCGAAGCCCCTGCCGCTGGAATCCCCGGCCCGGCCCGGCACGATGCCCCGGCTGCTCTGCGTCGACGACGTGCAGGACGCCGACGTCGCCTCGCTGCGGGCGATGACCGGGCTCGCCCGGGACGTACAGTCGCGCCCGGTGCTCCTCGTCCTCGGGGAGAGGTCCACCCTGCACCGGACGCACCGGCGGGAACTCGCCGAACTCGCCGGCCGGCCGCACTGCCGCACCCTGCACATGGGACAGCTTTCCCCCACGGCGGTCGCCCGCATGGCCGCGCGGCAGTTCGGACTGACGCTGGACAGCGGCACCACGGCCGAGCTGATGCAGCTGGCGGGCGACAACCTGTCCCTGCTCAAGGCGCTGCTCTCCGACTACCAGCGGCTGTGGGAGGGGGGCGCCGTCGCCCCCTCGGTCGCCGAGGTACCGGGCGCGTGCTACCGCGAGGCGGTGCTGAGCTGCTACCACCGCAGCGGCGCGGAGGCCCGGGAGGTGGCCCAGGCCATCGCCGTCCTCGACGAGCACAGCACGGCGCGAAGCCTGGCCGAGGTGGTCGGCACGACCCCGGAGAACACCGCCCGGACGCTGACCGCCCTCGCCTCGGCCGGTCTGGTGGCCCACAGCCGTTTCCGGCACCCGCTGGCCGCCCAGGCGATCCTGGCCTCCATCCCGTTACAGCAGGGCTCCGCATTACGCCGCCGGGCGGCCACCGTGCTGCGGACCATGGGGGTGCAGGCGGTCAAGGTGGCACAGGTGCTGATCGCTGCGGACCACACCGACGCCTCCTGGACCGACTTCCTGGCCCAGGAGGCCGCCGCCCAGGCGCTGGCGCTCAACGACCGCCAACTGGCGGTCAGGACCCTGTGGCTGGCGGTGCGCGGCATGCCCGACGGCGCACGGCGCGCGGAGACCCTGAGCCGGATCGCCGAGATCCAGTCGGCCGCCGACCCCGAGCTCTGCGCCCAGTGCCTGCACGAAGCGCGTGCGCTGATCGGCGCCGACGCGTTGTGGCAGAAGCAGTCCTCTCTGCTCAGCGAGCAGATGGCGCGGCGCGGCATGGCCGCGGAGGCGGTCGCCGAACTGGAGGCGGTGGCCGGCCGGCTCGATGCGCGGCGACTGCCGGCGCAGGCCGAGCTGGAGGCCGACCGCCTCCTCCTCTGCGGCGACTACCCGGCGCTCACCCGTACGTCGTCGGCACGTCTGGACGACCACGCGAGGACCGCCGAACTCAGCGCCGCCTCCAACCGGTTCGCGGCGGCCTGGCCCCTGGTGCGGATGCTGACGAGCGAACAGCCGGATCCCGCCGCCGCCGAAGCCGCGTCCAAGGCGGTGTACGCCTCCTCCTGCACCGAGAACTCCGCGCCCGCCGTGCTGGCCGCCCTCTCCGCGCTGCTGTACGCGAAGGAGTGGAAACTCGTCCATTCCCTCACGGACAAGCTGGTGGACGAGGCCGCGGTGCGACGCGCCCCCGTGTGGCAGGCCCGGTTCCTCGCGATACGGGCCGAGGCGTCGCTGGGTGAGGGGCGGTACTCCGACGCGGCCGCGGCCGCCGAGGAGGCCATGGCCATGCTGCCCACGCCGTCCTGGGGCGCCCGGTTCGGCGGCCCGCTGGCCTCGCTCCTGCTCGCCCGGGTCATGACCGGCGAACTGACGGACGCCGCGGAGCGGTCGGCGCAGCCCCTGCCCACCGGCTCGCTGGACACCCGGCACGGACTGAGGTTCCTGTACGCCCGCGGTCACCTCGATCTGGCGCGGGGCCGGGCCGAAGCGGCGCTCGCGGACTTCCTCACCTGCGGACGGCTGCTGATTGCCTGGGGCGTCGACCACGAGCACATCCTGCCGTGGCGGCTCGCGGCGGCCGGTGCCCAGTTGCTGCGGGGCGACCACGAGGCCGCGGTGGACCTCGTCGACGAGCGGAACGCCCGGCTGGAGGCCCCCGGCCGGCCGATGAGCGCCGACGAGGGCTACCGCTCGGCGCGTGAGCACCTGTACGACGCGCTCGCCGGGGCCGTGGAGCGCGGCGAACTCGTCGAGTCGATCAGGACCCTGACCCTGGACGAGACGGCTCCGCCCAGCGAGAGACCCGCCCGCTACCAGATAGAGGACCGGTTCTCCCGCTACCTCAACAAGCTCACCTTCTCCGAGCGGAAGGTGGCCATGCTCGCGGCGACCGGCAGCAGCAACCGGGTCATCGCCCGCTCCCTGTCGCTGAGCATCAGCACGGTCGAACAGCACCTCACGCACACCTACAAGAAGCTCGGTGTCGCGGGACGGCAGCAACTGCGCGCCATGATCGGCTGAACCGCGCCTCCCCGTACGAGCACCCCCCGATCCGACGGGCCGGACCCCGCGCCCGCCGCACGACGACCAGGGTTCCGCCGCCCGCCACCGCGTGGCCGGACGGGCGGGATCCCCCTGCCACACGAAGGAGAAGGACGGCATGCTGACTTCCGTCAAGGACGGAGCGTGGACGGTGGGAGCGGCTCCCGGAGCGCTGCCGGTGCTCGGTCATTCGCGCCAGATGCGCCAAGACCCGCTGGGCTTCCTCAGCTCCCTGCACGAGTACGGCGACATCGTCTCGATCCGCATGGGGCCCACGCCGCTCAACGTGCTGTGCCGCCACGACCTCGCGCACCATCTGCTGGTCGAGCGCTCCAAGGACTTCGGCCGGGGCGGTCCCTTCCTCGAGAGGTCCCGCACGATCATGGGCAACGGCCTGGCCACGTCGACCGGGCCGGAGCACATGCGGCAGCGCCGGATGTCACAGCCCGCCTTCCACTCCCAGCACATCAAGTCGTACATGCGGGTCATGCAGGAGGAAGCGGACGCCATGGCCGGCGGCTGGCGGTCCGGTCAGGAGGTCGACATCGTCAAGGAGATGCACGACCTCACCACCCGGGTCACGCTGCGCTGCTTCTTCTCCATGTCGACCAGCGGGTCCGAGTCGGCCGGGACCGTCAACCAGGCGGCGGACTCGCTGGACCGGCTGACGGCCGGCATGTACAAGCAGATGACGGCGCCCCTCGCCATCCTCGGCAAGCTGCCCACCGCCGCGAACCGGCGGTACCAGGAGGCGGTGCGCCAGTTCGACGAGACGGTCGACAGGATCATCGCCGACCAGCGCCGCAGCACGACCCGCGACGACCTGCTCGGCCTGCTGATGTCGGCCCAGGACGAGGACACCGGGTCCACGTTCAGCGACGAGGAACTCCACGACCAGGTCATCACCTTCCTCGCCGCCGGCATCGACACCACCGCCAACACCCTCTCCTGGGCCCTGGGGCTGATCGCGCAACACCCGGACGTGCAGCAGAAGTTCCAGGCCGAGATCGACTCCCTGCTCGGCGGCGAGGACGTGTCGTACGACAACATCCGCGCGCTGACGTACGTCAACGCGATCCTGGACGAGACGCTGCGCCTCTACCCGCCGTTGTGGATGCTGACCCGCCGGGCGCTGCGCGACACCACGCTGGGCCCGCACCGCTTCCCGGAGGGTACCCAGTTCGCGGTCAGCCCGTACGCCCTCCAGCGCGACCCCCGCGTGTTCGAGGAGCCCGAGCTGTTCGACCCCGAGCGGCGCAAGCGGCAGCCCGACATCCCGCGCAACTCGTTCATCCCGTTCGGGGCGGGCGTGCACAAGTGCATCGGCGACGCGTTCGCCCTCACCGAGTCCACCATCGCGCTGGCCACGATCGGGCGGCGCTGGCACCTGCGCCTCGCGCCGGAGAGCACCCCGCTCAAGCCGCAGACGGAGATGACGATGGGCCCCGCGTCGGTGCGCGTGACCCTCGTCCCCCGGACGGCATAACCGCCGCGCCCGCCCCGCGGCGGCGCTATCCACGCAGCGCGGTCCTGGCCCAGGCGGCGACCTGGGCCCGTGACTCGATGTCGAGTTCGCTGCGCAGACGAGCCAGGTGGGTGGCCACCGTCCGCGGGGAGACGCCCAGCCGACTGGCGATCTGACTGTTCGTGAGCCCTTCGGCCACGAACCGCGCGATGTCCAGTTTCCTCGCGGACGGCACACCGGTGCGCCGCTCCTCCGCGGTCTCGTGCGGCCACGTCGCGCCCAGCGCGAAGGCCCGCGCGAGCCGCGGGGAGAGGGTGACCGCCGCCCTGCGGACCCGCTGCACCTCAGCCGGGTGCTGCCGGCCCACGAACTCCCGTAACCGCCGCTCCACTTCCTCGTCCAGCCACATCTGCTCCACCGCCCCGCCCTGGTCGCGCAGGGCACGGGCCAGCTCCGCGAGCCGCAGGGCCCGCAGCGGGTCCCCGTCCTCCACGAGGGCCGCGGCCAGCCGGCCGAGCGGCCGGTGCAGCAGCCCGGCGTCGTCCGGCAGCCTGCGCAGCAGCTCTTCGGCGTGGGCCGCGGCCAGGGCGGGCTCCCCCGCGGCCAGAGCGATGTCGGTCGCGGTGTCGAGGGCCTGTACGGCGCCCGCCTCGTCGTACTCGGGCAACGACCCCAGCACGCCGGTGATGATCCGGGATGCCTGATCCAGGTCGCCCGCGGCCATGCTCGTGACGGCCAGGTGCTGGAGACAGGCGGCTTCGTCGAGGACGCCGCCGTACCCCTGCGCGATGGCCAGGGCCTGCCGCGCGGTGGCCTCCGCGGCCGTGTGCTGCCCGATCCGGCGCAGGCAGGAGGCCAGGGTGAGAAAGGCGCGGGCCCGTACGGCCGGGTTCGCGCACGCGCGCCGGCCGCGGGGGCCGTCGGCGGTGTGGCCGGTGTGGCCCTCCCCGATCAGCTCCGTCGCGCGCGAGGCGTAGGCGACCGCGTCGATCAGGAAGTCACCGGCCAGTTTGGCCTCGGCGAGTTCCGTCAGCAGGACAGCACGGTCGGCGCTGTCGGCCGCCATGTGCAGGGCGCGCTCCCCCAGGCGTCCGAGCAGGGCGTGTTCGCCCCGGGCCCGCAGCGCCCTGGCGAGCGCGGCGACCAGCACCACGTGCCGCTCGTCGTCGGCGCGTGCCGTCCACTCGACGGCGCTGCGCAGGTGGTGGTGCACCCGGCAGACCCCGGACAGCGGTTCCCGCGGCACGGTGATGCGCTCCACCACGGGCCGGCAGAGGTCCACCAGCCAGTCGGTCAGCCGGTCGCGGGTGGTCTCCGCCTCCCCGGCCTCCTCCAGCAGCTCGCCCGCGTATCTGCGCACCGATCCGTACTGGCGCAGTTCCGTGCCGTTCGGCGAGTCCACCGCCGCCACCAGCAGGGACTTGGCCCGGAGCTGGGTGAGGAGTTGGGCGCTGTGCTGGGTGGACGGCGCGTCCTCGCCGCAGACCGCGGTGGCCAGGTCCAGGCCGAACGGCCCGGACAGCACCGACAGCCGGCGGAACACGGCCTGCTCGGCGGCGCTGAGCCGGTCGTAACTGGAAGCGAACGCCGACAGGAGGCTCCGGTGCCGGTCGCTCGCGGTGCGGCTGCCGACGGTCAGTGCCTTCGCCGACTGCCGGATGCGGGTCAGCAGTTCGGTGACCGTCAGCAGGCCGACCCAGTGGGCGGCGAACTCGATCAGCAGGGGCAGTCCGTCCAGCTCCACGCAGAGTTCGGCGACGGCGGCGGCGTTGTCACGGCTCAGCGCGAAGTTCGGGTTCCCCGACGAGGCGCGCTCCACGAAGAGCTGGCCCGCCTCGGAGCGCAGCAGCGCCTTGGGGGTGCTCGCGGTCGGGGCGGGCAGGGACAGCGGGTCGAGCCCGAGCACGGTCTCGCAGGGGATGCGGAACGCCTCCCGGCTGGTCGCGAGGATCCGCAGTCCGGGGCAGCGGGACAACAGCGTTTCCAGGGCGTGGGCGTGGCGTTCCACCACGTCCTCGCAGTTGTCGAGCACCAGCAGCACCTGCTGGGCGCCGAGTGCCGCGCACAGCGACTGCTCGTCGGCGTGGTCCGTCCCCGGGGCGAGTGCCGTGGCCAGGAGGTCCACGAACCGCTCGGTGCCGCCTCGTCCGTCCAGGTCGAGCCAGACCACCGTCGCGCCGTCGGCGGATATCGCCTGGACGTGCTGCATGGCGAGCCGGCTCTTGCCCACGCCCGGCGCCCCGGTCACCGTCAGGAGCCGCTTGCCGGACAGGGCCCTGAGGCGCTCCAGCTCCCTGGCCCGGCCGGTGAACTTGTCCAGCCGGACGGGAAAGGTGGCGGCGCCGAGAGGCCGCGGGTGAGCGGTCGACCGCTCCGTGGCGGCCAGTCTGCGCCGGTAGGCCCGCTGACGGCAGGCGTTGGAGCAGTACTGCTTGTGCGTTCTGGTGCGCCGGGTGGACGGTGCGGCGATACGCGATTCACAGATGACGCAGTAGATGGCCGATACTCCCAACGGTCGCGCTCCTCTTCGTCTGGTCCCTTCGCGGTACGGCGATCGTCCGGGAACGGTGCTCCCACGGCGCGGACGACGACTACATCCCCAGCACGGCGCCCGCGGAGAAGAGGCGGGCTCCCGCCGCCACGACCGTCTCGCGGGCCGGCGTGGCGATCGCGTGGCGCGGTATGCCGCAGGGGCTCTGGGCGGCCATCCAGGCGGCGAGCTGGGTACGCGAGTGGATGCCGAGTTTGGCGTAGATCCTCTTGGTATGGGAGGCCACGGTGCTCTCGGCTATCTGGAGGTGACCGGCGATCCGCCGGTTGCTCAGCCCCTGCGCGATCAGCATCGCGATCTCGTGCTCGCGCCGGGTCAGCTCCGACGGCTCGCGCGCCGGCAGCCCGTCCGCACCGCCCAGCGCGTAGCTGATGAGCTGCTGGTCGGTGCACGCCTCGGCGGCCCGCCGGATCTCCTCGGCCTCCTCGGCCGTCAGGCGCGCGGTGGCGACGAGGCGCGCGTCCGCGAGTTTGCGTTCCCACCACTGGGGGACGCGTGTCGACTCGCCCGGTCCGTTGCGGAACCTCTCGTGGGCGGTCAGCAGCATCAGGCAGCGGCTGGGCCGGCCGTGGAGCAGCGCGATGAGGGCGAGGCCGCCGATGGGGTAGAAGCAGCTCGGGCCGGAGGAGTTGAAGATGCCGACCGCGGTCCGCATGTGCTCCTCGGCGGCGTCCAGGGCGCCCACGGCGAGATCGCTGGCTCCCGCCACGAAGCGGTAACTGGCGTACTGGAACGGCCCGGCCTGCTCCTCGAAGGACGGAAGGGTGACGGAGACCGCGGCGCACGCCTCGGCGGCCTCGCCGACGCCGAGCAGGAACCAGGCGTAGATGTGCGAGCACGCGGAGAGGCTGAAGTCGTCGTTCAGCTGCCTCGCCAGAGCGATGGACTCCTCGAAGCACCGGCGCGCCGAGGCGTCGTCCTCCAGCCGGACGTAGACGCAGGCGAGCGACGTGAGCGCGCGGACCAGCACGGAGTCCGTGCCCGCGGCACGGGCCGCGGCCACCGCGTCGAGGACGACGGCCAGGTACTCGTCCGACTGGTCGTCCTGGTAGGTGAACCACAGCCCCCACAGGAGCAGGTCGCTGCGGTAGGGCGAGGGCGGGCTGCGGCGCAGCGCCCTGTCGATGAGGCGCCTGCCGTCCTCCTGCCGGCCGTTGTGCAGCCAGATGTTGGCCAGCAGAACCGCCATCAGGTCATGCCGGTCGTCGTCCCGCCTGGACCAGGTCCACTCGACGGTCCGGACGAGATAGTCCACGCGGTCGGCGAACCACTGGTTCTGCTCGCGGGAGAGCATGTAGGCGTGGGTGAGCCGGCGGGCGTGCTCCCATATCCAGTCGGCCAGGCGGGCGTTGGCGGCGGCCGCCTCTCCGTGTTCCGCCAGGCGTACGGCGCCGTACTCGACCGTGCTCTCGGGCCACCGGAAGCGGCTCTTCTCGGAGTCGCCGCACACCCGTTGGATCAGTCCCCTGAACTCCAGCATGTTCAGCGAGCCCACCACGTCCATCGCGCCGAGGCGGCTGTCGTGGCAGACCACGACGGCCGCCTCGGCGTCGAATTCGGTGCCCAGCACCGACAGTCTGCGGAAGACCGCGCGGTCGTCCGGGGTGAGGTGCTGGTAGTGCCGGTCGAGCGGCGATGTCGCCGGTTGGCCGGCCAGGGCCCAGGCCGACGGGTCGCCGACGGCCGGTTCGGCGTCCCGGCGGCGTGCGGCCTGGACGCCGCCGCGCATGCTCGCGTACTCCATTTCCGTCTATCCCCCGTTTCCCGTGTGGGCGGCTCCGCGGCTACCGCTCCACTAGTGATGTCCGCTCGCCGTCAGCGGCTCACAGGTCCCGCAACGGATCCTCGCGGGTTCGCAGTCCGTCCAGCAGCAGGCGCAGCAGCCGGTCGGCGTGTTCCTCGCTGTCCGGCGCCCGCTCGGCGGCCACCGCGATGGCGTGGGTGAAGGTGATCAGGTCCGAGACCGCCAGGTCCGGCTGGAACGAGCCGTCCTCCAGGGCCCGTTCCAGCAGGGGCTCGGCCGCCGCCTCAAGCGCTTCCCGGCAGTAGCGGAACAGCTCGGAGCCGCCGTCCTTGTTGTCCGCGGCGAGCGCCGCGGCGAGTCCGCGCCGCATCGTCAGCCGGACGAGGCTGCGCAGCCAGACGACGATGCCCTCGACCGGCGACCGCGCCGCGCGGAGGTTCTCGGCCTCCGTGCACAGCGCGTCGATCCGTCCCCAGAACACCGCGGCCAGCAGGGCGTCGCGGCTGGCGAAGTGGCGGTAGAGGGTGCCGGAGCCGAGCCCGGCCCGCCGGACGATGTCGTCCAGCGGCACCTCCGTGCCCCGTTCGTCGAACAGCTCGTCCGCGACGGCGACCAGACGGTCGTAGTTCCGCCGGGCATCCGTCCTGGTGGGACGGGAGGGCAGGCTCGGCGGAGCCGGTCTCGAGTGCTGCATCAAGCCTCCATGTTGCAATGCGGAGAGTGTTCCCCGTATGGTACGCCCATACACCCGGAGAGAACTCCCCGCTTTTGGCCGGGCACTCCGACTCGAACAGGCCGTCATCCGTTCGCGAGCATCGGCTCGCCGAAGGAGGCTCCCCACCTTGTCCAGCACCGCACCCCCCGGCCAGGACGCGAGGACCCCCGCGCACCGCGGCGCCATCCTGACCGTCATCCTCTGCGTCCAACTGCTCAGCGCCATCGACATCACCGTCATGAACATGGCCCTGCCCAAGGTCCAGCACGCGCTGGACGTCTCCCCCACCGGGCTGTCCTGGGTGCTCAACGCCTACACCCTGGTGTACGGCGGATTCCTGCTGCTCGGCGGGCGCATGGGCGACATCCTCGGCAACCGCAGGGCGCTGATGACCGGCGTCGCGCTCTTCACGCTGGCCTCCTTCGCCGGCGGCTGCGCCCAGGAGACCTGGTGGCTGCTGACCGCCCGGGCCGTGCAGGGCCTCGGCGCGGCGCTGGCGCTGCCGTCCACCCTGGCGCTGATCGTGCGGACGTTCACCGGCCAGGAGGAGCGCACCAAGGCCCTCGGCATCTCCGTGATGGCCTCCGGTATCGGCTCCACCGGCGGCCTGCTCCTCGGCGGCCTGCTGACGGACCTCGCCTCGTGGCGATGGGTGCTGTTCATCAACGTGCCCATCGGTGTCGCGGTGCTCGCCCTGACCCCGCGGCTGATCCCCTCGGCCGAGCCCCAGGGCGGCCGGTTCGACGGAGCCGGCGCGCTGCTCGGCACCGCGGGCATGAGCGCGCTGGTGTACGGCTTCGTCCACGCCGCCGACGAAGGCTGGTCCAACACGCTCACGGTGGGCTCCTTCGTCGCGGGCGTCGTCCTGCTCGCCCTGCTCGTGCTGGTCGAGTCCCGGCACTCCCAACCAGTCCTGAACCTGGGCCTGTTCACCCACCGCAACCGAGCCGGCGGCTTCCTGGTCTTCGTCTGCTCCGGCGGCGCGATGTTCGGGATGTTCTTCTTCCTGACGCAGTTCGTGCAGAACGTGCTCGACATGAATCCGATCGAGGCGGGATTCGCCTTCTTGCCGATGTCCCTCGGCATGGTCGTGGTGCCGAGGACGCTGACCCCGAAGCTCGTCAAGCGTTACAGCGCGAAGACCTCCATGACGACCGGACTGCTGATGGTCGCCGTCGCGATGGTGTGGCTGACCCAGATCTCGGCGTCGACCGGGTACTTCAGCGGCATCATGCTCCCGATGCTCCTGGCGGGAGCCGGGGTGGGCCTGCTCAACGCGCCGCTCGCCGCGACCATCCTCGCGGACGTCCCGCCGAAGGAGGCGGGCGGCGCGTCGGGCGCGTTGCAGACCGTCGGCATGATCGGTGGTTCGATCGGTACCGCGGTGCTGGTCACGATCTTCGGCAACGCCCTGCGCGGACACGGCGGCGGGACCGGCAAGGCCGCCCTGGCCGACAGCATCGCGACCACGTGCGTGGGCGGGCTGGCGTTCGCGGTCGTGGGGCTGTTCCTGGTGCTGGCCGTCATCCGCACGCCCAAGCCGCAGCCGGCCGAGCAGCGGCAGGCCGTCCGCGCCGCCTGACGGCACGGGAACCCGGCGACCACGAAAAGGAGGGAGTCGGGAAGCGGAGGTGGATCCGCTTCCCGACTCCCTCTTCCCGCCGGAATCGCCCGGTGGACTCAGTCGGATTCCGGGAAGACCCAGCGCGTCGCCGTGTTGAAAAACGGCGCGTTCCATCCCAGCACCTTGGTGGGGATGATCCGGAAACCGGGGCCGCCGTACCCTTGCGGGGTGAAAACACCCTCGTCGGTGGCGACCGTTTCATGGCTGAAGTGCTCCCGGTAGTTGTCCGAGATCACCTGGAGCTTGTCCTTTCCGTACAGCCTTTCGCACCGGCCTTCCACGATGACCACTTCGTCACCGCTTTCGGTGTGGACGGTGACATTGTTGTCCGCCTCCATGTACGCCACGGAGCGGTTCGTCGTCGAGAACCACAGGCTGTCCTGGAGCCAGAACCCCCAGACGGGCCGGGTGTGCGGACGACCGTCCAGCGCCTTGGTGGTCAGCCAGAAGTTCTTCGACTCCCGCAGCCGTTTGTGCGCCCACTCCCAGTCCAGCTGCGGCCCGGTGGCCGTGTAGCTGAATATCCAGGCGGGCTCCGTGACCGGCTCACGGTCCACACGCAGCAACTCCGGGTTGGTCATCGGAATCGCCACCTCCATTCCGTCGAGGCAGGGGTTCTTCACGTTCGCCTCCACGCTAGCGGCGCGGCTGATCGCTACAACCCCTAAGAAGCCACAGTGCGGTGCTGGCCCCGTACGGATTTCCTTCACTGAATCGGGACGCTTTCGCCCGGCCCCGCGAAAAGGTACGATGGCCGAGTTCCACTGGATTTCCGCGGCGCGGCATTCGCCGAAGCGGTCATCCGTCCCCAGCGCCGACTCGGCGGTTCCCCCGTGCCGTACGAGTCGGTCGGTCGCCGCGTTCAGGCCGCCCCGGCGGCGCGGCGCCAGAGCGGTGCGGGAAGGACAGGGCCATCCCCCGAGCCCTCTCCTTCCCGCACCACACCACGTGCCGGCGAGGCGGTCGCCGGCCCCGCTCAGTCGTCGCGGTCGACCCACTCCAAGGCCATCGCGCGGACGACGTCGAGTGCCGAGGTGTCGGCGTCGGTCTCGTCGTAGGCGGCGGCGAGTTGGAGGAAGGCCGCCGCGAACCCGCCGGTCAGCAGGGCGATCCGGTCCTGTGCCCTGCCTATGGTGATCGCCGCGGCCTCCCGCGCCGACACTCCGGCGGGCAACTCCTCGTCGAGGCGGGCCAGTTCGTCCATCAGCAGCGACAGCCGGTCCTGCTCACCGTCCCACGGTTCCTCGGGCATCAGGGTCAGTGCCAGGATGCCCGCGACCAGCCGCCAGATATCGCTCTTCTTCATGCAGAGCATGGTGCCCGACCCGCCCGCTCGTGCCGCGACCGCCGCGGTCAGCAGCCGGAGTCGGCGATGACGAAGTAGCCGGCGGAGGTCTCCTTCAGGGTGTGGCTGACGGCGACGTTGTACAGGCCCATGTTCTGGTTCGAGCCGTTGGCGTAGGTGTAGCCACCGCTCTGGTGCGCGCGACCGGCCTGGACCTGGTTGTAGTTGTTGTCGGTGTAGCACTTGGGCACGGAGCCCGTCGTCGTGGCCGTGACCGACGCGGACGACGCGCCGACGGCGCCGGAGGAGTCGACCGCGGCGACGGTGTAGCTGTAGGAGGTGCCGGCGGACAGGCCGGAGTCGGTGTACGTGGTGCCCGTCGCGGAGCCGACCTTCGTCCCGCCCCGGTAGACGTCGTACGAGGCGGCGCCGCTGACGGAGTTCCACGACAGCGAGGCGCCGGTGTCGGTGGTGCCGGTCACCGTGAGACCGGACGGCGCGGGCAGGGACCCGGTGCCGCCGCCCTGGCCGCCACTGCCGTCGAGACCCCAGAACTTCGCGGTGTAGTAGCTGGAGCAGATGTAGCCGAGGTAGTAGGACCCCGTGGTGCCGCACTGGTCGGCGCCCGAGCCGGGGTTCACGGCGAGGCCGTGTGCCATGCCGGAGATCGAGAACAGGGCGACGGCGGGCTTGCCGGTGCTGTCGTCGTAGACGCTCTCGGTGGTCCCGCCGGTCAGGCTCTGGGTGCTGGAGGCGGTCTGGCCGATGCCCCAGACGTCGGTCCACTGGTCGCGCAGCTCGGTGCCGTTGGCCGGGGTGACGGTGGTGTCGGAGGTGCCCTGCCAGATGGCGACCCGCGGCCACGAACCCGTGTAACCAGGATAGGAGTTGCGGACCTTGTCGCCCCACTGCTTCGGGGTGAGGTTCTGGCCGCTGTACTGGCAGCCGGAGGCGGCGGTCTGCGTGGTGGCGCACTGCGCGGGCAGGCCGGAGTCGACGGAACCGCCGGCGAAGACGTCCGGGTAGTCGGCGAGCAGGTCCGCGGTCATGCCGCCGCCGGCGGACAGGCCGGTGACGAAGATGCGGCTGCGGTCCGAACCGTACTGCGCCGCGGCGGTGTCGACCATCTGCATCACCGAGGCCGCCTCGCCCTTGCCCCGGGTGTCCTTGGTCGAGTCGAACCAACTGAAGCAGGACAGACTGTTGTTGGCCGAGCTGGTCTGCGGGTAGACCACGGCGAAGCCCCACTGGTCGGCGAACTTCTGCCAGCCGGAGTGCGCGTGGTAGTCGCTCGCCGACTGGGTGCACCCGTGCAGAGCCACCACCAGCGGCGCGTCGGCGGGCAGGTTGGCCGGGGCGTACTCGTACATCGCCAGGTTGCCGGGGTTCGAGCCGAAGCTGGTGACCTGGGTGAGGGTGCCGGCGGCCGCCGCGCTCGTCGCGAGGGGGGCGGCCACGGTCAGGCCCGCGGCGCAGACGCCCAGGGCGGCGGACAGTGCGGTGCGCCGGATGAACCGACGCCAGAGGGAGTGAGGCATGGTGCGACTCCGATGAGTGGTGGGGTGAGAGGAGGGAGCGCGGGCGCGGCACGCCGCCCGGCGGTCCCGCCCCGCCCGGCTCCCGCCCGTGCCCGCCTCCGCGGCCGGCCACCACGGCGTCCCGCCGCGGCCGGTCCGCTGTCGTTCCGGCTTGCTGTCGTTCCGGCTTGCTGTCGTTCCGGTTGTTGGTAGCGGACCGTACGACCGGTCGGGGCCACCGCGACATGTGGGGGACAGCCAGGACCGCGGTGCCCGGCGTGGCGCGTCCACCCATGGTGTCGGCGGTGGCGCCGTGACATGCGACGCGCCGCACGGACCGGCGCGTCCGCGGCCGCCGGGCGTTCCCGGCGGGCAGGGGCCTCAAGTCCGCCCGCCGGACCGCCGGCACATGGTGACGGAAGCCATCTCCCGCTGGGAAAATGTGTCGCCGACCCACGTGTCTCACCTCGTGGTTCCTCCCTAGCGTGGTCGGCCATGGACAGCACCAAGAGCTCCGACGAGGGCTCGCCCCAGCATCCCGGGCCCGGTGACACCACCGCGTCCGGTCCGGCCTCGACCGGGTTCCTCACCGGCCGCAAGGTTCTGGTCACCGGTGCGGCCAGCGGGATCGGCCGGGCCTGCGCCGAGGGCTTCGCCGCGGCCGGTGCCGAGGTCTACGTGGTGGACCGGGCCGCCGAGGCCGCCAAGGAGGTGGCCGGGGCGATCGGCGGCATCGCGGTCGTGGCCGACCTCTCCGAGGCCGACGCCGTGGACGCGCTGCCGGACGACGCCGACATCGTGGTCAACAACGCGGGGCTGCAACATGTCGCCCCCGTGCACGAGTTCCCCCCCGAGCGCTTCACGCTGATCCAACGGGTCATGGTGGAGGCGCCGTTCCGCATCCTGCGCCGCACCCTGCCCCACATGTACGGGCAGGCGTGGGGCAGGGTCGTCAACATCTCCTCGGTGCACGGTCTTCGGGCCAGCGCCTACAAGTCGGCGTACGTCGCGGCGAAGCACGCGCTGGAGGGCCTGAGCAAGGTCGTCGCCCTGGAGGGCGCCCCGCACGGCGTGACCAGCAACTGCATCAACCCCGGCTACGTCCGTACGCCGCTGGTCGAGGAGCAGATCGCCGCCCAGGCGCTCGCCCACGGCATCCCGGCGGCGGACGTGATGGACCAGGTGTTCCTGGACCGCACCGCGATCAAGCGCCTGATCGAGCCGGCCGAGGTCGCCGAGGCGGCCCTGTGGCTGTGCACCGAACGCAGCGGCTACATCACCGGCGTCTCGATCCCCCTCGACGGCGGCTGGACCGCCCGCTGACGGCGGGCCGGGCCGGGCCGCGAGCGCCCCCGGCCGGACCGTGCCGCCGCGGCCCGTCCGTCCCGGCGCTGCCGAGTGCGCTGCCCGGTCAACTCAAGTGCGCTGGTGGGCAATTCCGCACTGTTCGGGGTGTCTAGCCTGGTCGGCGCCGTCCATGACGGATGGCTGAACCACGTGGCACCCATCGAGAGGACAGTGTGGTGGAGAAGCAGCAGCCGCCGGCGACCACGGCACCGGGGGAGTTCGACCCCGACGCCTTCCTGGTCGTTCCGGCCCGGACCTTCGAGGACCTGCGGATCGGGGAGGTCTTCCGCGCCCCCAGCCGCACCCTGACCGACGCCCACGCCGCGGCTTTCCAGACGGTCTCCGCGGACAACCACCCCGTGCACTACGACGCCGAGTGGGCGCGCGGACACGGACACTCGGCACCGGTGGTGCACGGCCTCCAGGTGCTCGCGTTCACCGCTCCGGGGGCCACCCTGTTCCCGCACTTCATCGGGGAGGTCTTCGTCAGCTTCCTCGAACTGTCCGCCCGCTTCCTCGTTGAAGTGCACTCCGGGGACACGCTGTACCCGGCTCTGACCATCACCGGTCTGGAGCCGGACGGCGACACCGGCATCGTCGTCACGGAGGCCACCATCCACAACCAGCGTGGCGAGCTGGTGCTGTCCGGTCAGCACAAGTACCTGCTGCGTCGTCAGTAGACATGCCGGACATCCAGTCCGCGGCGCCGCCGTCGGCCACGGCGGCCGGCCTCCCGGACTCCCTCATGCACGCCACGGGTTTTCTCTCCTTCTTCGACCGGTTCGCGACCGCGCCCATGCTGGTGGTGATCACCGAGGAGGAGGGGATGCCGCTTTCCAGCGCCGTGCAGCTGGTGACGGTCTACGTGCTGCTGTACGCGCTGGGGCAGCCGATGTGGGGCCTGCTCAGTGATCGTCTCGGCCGGCTGCGGATCCTGCGGCTGGCCCTGGTGGGCACTCTGCTCGCGAGCGTGGCGAGCGTGGCCGCCCCTGGCTTGTCCGCACTGCTGGTGGCCCGCGCGGCGACCGGCTTCTTCGTCGGGTCCCTGTTCCCGAGCATGCTGACCGTCGTCGGCGACTCCTACACCGGCGCGGCCAGGGCCCGCGAGATTTCCGGTCTCCAGACCTCCACCGCGCTGGGCACGACGGTCGCGACGCTGGCGGCCGGCGCCCTGGCCGTCTGGGCGGACTGGCGCGTCGTCTTCGCCCTGACCGCCGTGGGGGCCGCGGCCCTCCTGGTGCGGCTGCGCCTGGTCCGGCTTCCGGTCGGTGGCGGGCGGCGCCGCAGTGTGCGCAGTGCCTTCACCGCCTGGCCGCTGTGGACCTACGCGCTCGGGTTCCTCGAAGGCGCGATCCTGCTCGGCATCCTGACCTACGTCGTCCCCGCCCTGGAGCGGGACGGCGTGTCCACCCAACTGGCGGGGGTGCTGGGGGCCACGTACGGCATCGGGATCATCGGCGGCGCCTACCTGGTCAGGCGAGCGGTGGCGCGCGCCGGGCGAACCGTGATGATCGGCATCGGCTGTGCCGTACTGTTCGGCGCCTTCCTCCTGGCGAGCCTTTCCCAAGGCGTCGCGGCGCTGACGGTCACCTCGGTTCTCATCGGCACGTCCAACGCCTTCCTGCACTCGTCACTCCAGGGCTGGGCCACCGAGGTCGCACCGGCCGCGCGGGCCACCACCGTCTCCGTGTTCGTCTGCTCCGCCTTCCTCGGCAGCGCCGCCGCGACGGGTCTTACCGCGGGGATGACCCGGCACGGCTATGGACCGGTCTTCACGGCCACCTGCGTCGCCACCGTGGTGCTGGCCGTCCTCGCGGTCGGCAGTCATGCCGCGTGGTCCCGCCGCCGTACCGGCCGCTGAACGCCGCGCCGAGCGGCCCTGACGCCCCGATGCCCCGATGCGCCAAGCGCATCGGGGCATCGGGCTGCTCAGCCGCCGTGGGCTGTGCTCACGGTGCCTTCCTCAGGGTGAAGTCGCCGGTGGTCGTCTCTCCCTTCGTGAGCTTCACCTTGGCCACGGCCGGCTGGTAGCCGTCCTTGGCCACGGTCACGGTGAGCGGAGCGCCACGGGCGTCCAGCCACAGGGCGAAGGTGCCGTCCTTGGCGGTCTTCAGGGTGTAGTCGGATGCCTTGCCGTCGATCCGGACGGTGGCCCCGGCGAGCGGTGCCGTCCCGCCCGCGCCGTCGGAGCCGAGGACCGTACCGGCGTACTTGCCCCAGTTCTTCGGCGGCTCGACGTGCATGGTCACCGGGATCTCGGAGGCGTGGTAGGGCGTGTCGGTGCCCACGCTGAGCCGCGCGGTGTACGCGCCCGGCTGGGTGACCTCGGCGACCGCGGCGTCCAGGGAGACCACCACGGTGGTGCTGGCTCCCGGGGCGAGGGTCGCCCGCCGGGTGTCGACGCCGAGCCAGGTCACGCCCTTGCCCGCACCGGCCTGTTCGTAACCGGGCAGCACCTTGACGGCGGCGGTCGGCTTGGCGCCGACGAGGTTGTTGTTCTTGCCGCCGACGCTGTAGAAGCCAGGTGCGCCGCCGCCGCGGTAGACCGGGGCGTCGGCATTGGGCAGGGCGCTCCAGGTACCGGCCCTGGGATCGAAGGCGAAGCTCTGGTTGGTGACGCCGCCGGGCATCCTGCCGCCGACGGTGAGCAGCAGCCCGTTCGCGGCGGTGTAGGCGGAACCCCAGAGCGTGGTCGGCAGATCGGCGATCCGCGACCAGCTGTCGGACACGGGGTCGTAGGCGTAGGCGTGCTTCGTGTCACCGCTCTCGGCCGTACCGCCGGCGCAGTAGAGCACGCCGTCGATCGCACCGCAGGCCGTCCAGGAGACGGGCTCGGGATACGCGGCCATCCGCGACCAGTTGTCGGTGGACGGGTCGTAGGCGTAGACGTCGGTGGTGCCGCAGGAGGACGCGAGGCAGCCGCCGACGACGTACAGCTTGCCGTCCAGGACCGCGCTGCCGGAGGCCGCGGCGGGCTTGGGCGAGGGGGCACCGGTGGTCCAGGTGTCGGACGACGGGTCGTAGATCTCCAGTTTCGCGTCGGGCGATCCGTCGGTACCCCAGCCGCCGACGGCGTAGAACTTGCCGTCGATGAAGCCCTTGGCCGGTGCCCCGCGGCCGTCGGCCGCCGAGGCCAGCTTCGACCAGGCGCCCGAGCCGGGGTCGTAGCCGTACAGGTCCGGGGTGTAGGTGGTCCCGTTGTAGCCGAAGGCGGAGTAGAGCTTGCCACCGTCCGCGGCGACCGCGTTGTCCGAGGAGCCCACCGGCAGATCCGCCACCGGCTTCCAGGCGTCACCGGCGGCCGCGGATTCGGCCGTCGGCCCGGCGGTGGACTTGCCGGCCCGCTCCCGCAGCGGCGAAGGATCGCCCGGCACCACCTGGAGCGGTGCGCCCTGAGCGGTCTGCTGCCGGAAGCCGCCCGGCCATTCGCCGAGGGTGAAGGTGGCGGGCACGCGGCCGGTGTTGGTCACGGTCAGCTTCTGGGTGCCGGTGGCGCCCCAGGCCAGCGTCTTGTCGACGGCCGCGGGGGTGAAAGTGAGCTGTCCGGCCTCCAGTGAGTAGTCGGCCTCGGTGGTGCTGTCCGCTGCCACCCGCACGGTGCTGTCGGCGGAGGCGTACGCGCCCTTCGCCGCCGTGAAGGAGTGCCGGCCGAGGGTGTCGGAGAACAGCCAGTAGAAGCCGTCGCCGAGCGCGGGGTCGTCCGGAGTGGCGGCGGTCACGCCCGACTGCGCGGCGGTGTCGCCGTTGGTGACGGTGGCTCCGACGATGCCGTGACCGGTGTTGGCGTCGGTGACGGTGCCCGCCACGAGGCCGCCGTCCACCGGGCCGTAGTGCTGCTCGCCGACGAAGACGTTGTCCAGCTCCCACCACCAACCCCAGGTGGCGGTGAAGTGGAACCGCAGCTGGACGGCCTTGGCACCGGCGTAGGCGGTGAGCGGGAGATCGATGTGGTCGGTCACGTTGGTGGCCCGCGACCACACCGTGGTCCAGGTGGCACCGCCGTCGGTGGTGATGTCGACACTGCCGCTCTGGCCGTTGTAACCCTCGTAGTCCGTGTCGAACGAGACCCGGGGCGAGGTGTAGCCGCTGAAGTCGTAGACGGGGCTGAGCAGCGTGCTGTCCTGGTGCTTGCCGCCACCGATGTGGTCGCTGTCGGCCATGGCGAAGGCTCCGCTGCCCCCGGTGTGGTTGCCCCGGTTGCCCGCGTCGGAGAACTCCCAGCCGCCGTCCGTGCCGTCCGCGTCGACGACGCTCCAGCCGGCCGGCGCGGCGGTCGTGGAGTCGAACGACTCGATGGGACCGCTCCTCTTCGTCGCATAGCCCGCGGCGGTGGCCGCCTTGGCGTCCACCGGGACGGCGACGTCGACGGTCCGGGAGGAGTCCGCGACGGTGACGTCCTTGGTCACCGCCTGGTAACCCGGGTACTGCGCGGCGAACTTCAGGGTGTAGTCATGGCCCTCGGGGAGCTGGAGCTTGTAGGTGCCGGTGTAGGGGTCGGTGAAGACCGGTGCGCCGGGCACGCCGTCGGCGGTGACCGTGGCGTACAGCGGCCAGCCGTGGCCGGATCCGTCGGTGACCTTGCCGGTGACGGTCTGGTGGGGCACCGCGGTCAGCACGAACTTCTCCGTGACCGAGCCGCCTTCGGTGACGGCCACCGTGGCCGTCCCGCTGTGGTAGCCGTAGGCGGCGGCGGTGAGGTCGTAGCTGCCGGGCGGCAGGACGAAGCCGTAGTGGCCCTTGCCGTCCGTGGTGGTCCGGTAGTCGCCGGCGGTGACGGACACCCCGGTCAGCGGTGTCCCCGCGGAGTCGGTGACGGTACCGCTGATCTCACCGTGCGGGTAGCTGCGGAAGGCGGTCAGGCCGTTGGGGGTGCCGAGGCCGGTCGGACCGTCGTAGCCGGCCCCGGCGGTGCACGCACGGCCGGCGGCGCAGCTCCCGTTGGCGCCGCTGGTCACGTCGTTGAGGCTGGCGGAGTTGAAGTACGGGTAGGAGTTGGGGTAGGTGTTCGCGGCGGGAGCGCCGGCGGCGGCGTAGACGCCCGCGATGATCGGGGCGGCGGCGCTGGTGCCGCCCATCACCCCCCAGCCGTCGCTGCCGTAGGTCTGGTAGACCGCCACCCCGGTGAGCGGGTCGGCGACGGCCGACACGTCCGACACCGACCGCGTGTCGCATCCGGTGTCGGTCTGGAAGGCGGGCTTGGGCTCGAACTCCGAGCAGCCCGATCCCGGGGCGCCGTAGGCGTTGTACCAGACCGATTCGGACCAGCCGCGGGCACTGGCGGGGTCCTTCTCTAGCGCTGTGCCGCCGACGGCGGTCACGTGCTGCGAGGCCGCCGGATACGTGACGCCGTATCCGTAGTCTCCGGAGGAGGCGACCATCGCGACGCCCGGATGGTCGTAGTGGGCGTCGAACTCGGCCGTCTGGGCGGGGTCCTCACCGCTTCCGGGCGTGCTGTCGTACGAGCTCCCGTAGGAGTTGGAGACGTACTGGGCTCCCTGGGCGACGGCCTGGTCGACGGCGGCGAAGATGTTCTCGAATTCGTCGGTGTCCGCCTCGACCAGCAGGATATGGGCATCGGGCGCGGCCGCGGAGACCATGTCCAGGTCGAGCGACGTCTCAGCCGCCCATCCGGGATCGGCCTCGGGGTAGTCGGTGCCGCCCCGCTGGTCGATCTTGCGCAGGCAGCCGTTGCCGGTGGTGCACGCCGGCAGGCCGTACTGGGCACGGTAGACGGCCAGGTCGGACTCGGCCGTGGGGTCGTCGTAGGCGACCACGACGGCCACCGTCCGGCCCCCGCCCCCGTCGCTCGGCAGGTTGTACGCGCTGCGCAGGTCCGCCGCGCCCCAGCCACTGGGCGCCGCGGTGTCCGCGAGGACTCCCTTCCTTCCGACGACGTCCGTGCGTCGCATGGCGAAACACGAGACCTTGCCGGGCCGGGGTGTACCGCACACCTGCTGAGCGGAAGGCTTCTTCCCCTGTGACGGCGTGTCGGCCGGCTTCGCCGTCGCGACCGTGGCGAGGGGCAGGCCCGCGCCCAGCACCGCCGTCACAACGGAGACAACAACGGCCAGACGTATGGGCGTTCGCCCATAGTCGGGTCTGGACAACCTCGGTATTCGCAACGTGTCACTCCTGTGGGGACGAGCGCTGAGGCCGACCTCTCGCGGCGGCACCGCGGTCGACGGCGACCTGTGTTCGCTGCACACTATTCGCAGATCAATTACTGAAACGTCAAGTAACGGTCGGTAGGCGATATGTCAGGAACATGCCAACCGGCCGGGGGCCACCGCGAACGCCCACCACCACCGCACGAACCCCGGCACCAAGCGCTGACCACGAGTGACATGGCGACGCTCGTACGCGGAGCCGACTGTACAGCGGCATCGAAAGGTGATGCCCGGGGCCCTCCGCCGCTGCGTTCTCGGAATGACAGTGGTGCACGCCCGGTCACGAATACGCGGCCCCGTCCCCGTAGCGTCACTGCGCATGCCCCGGCCGAGGCCGGTCGCGGGCCCGATGCGAAAGCAGGACCCGGGAGGGAACAATGCAGTTCGGGATCTTCACGGTGGGCGACGTCACACCGGACCCCACCACCGGCCGGACACCGACCGAGCACGAGCGGCTCAAGGCCATGGTCGCGATCGCGCTGAAGGCGGAAGAGGTCGGCCTGGACGTCTTCGCGACCGGCGAGCACCACAACCCGCCGTTCGTGCCCTCCTCGCCGACGACCATGCTCGGCTGGATCGCCGCCCGCACCGAGCGGATCACCCTGTCGACCTCGACCACGCTGATCACCACCAGTGACCCCGTGAAGATCGCCGAGGACTTCGCGATGCTCCAGCACCTGGCCGACGGCCGCGTCGACCTGATGCTGGGCCGCGGCAACACCGGGCCGGTCTACCCCTGGTTCGGCCAGGACATCCGCCAGGGCATCCCGCTGGCCGTCGAGAACTACGCGCTGCTGCACCGCCTGTGGCGCGAGGACGTCGTCGACTGGGAGGGCAAGTTCCGCACGCCGCTCCAGGGCTTCACGTCCACCCCGCGCCCGCTTGACGGCGTGCCCCCGTTCGTCTGGCACGGCTCCATCCGCTCGCCGGAGATCGCCGAGCAGGCCGCCTACTACGGCGACGGCTTCTTCCACAACAACATCTTCTGGCCCGCCGACCACACCAAGCGGATGGTCGAGCTGTACCGGGCGCGGTACGCCCACTACGGCCACGGCACGGCCGAGCAGGCGATCGTCGGCCTCGGCGGCCAGGTCTTCATGCGCCGCAACTCCCAGGACGCGGTACGGGAGTTCCGGCCCTACTTCGACAACGCGCCGGTCTACGGGCACGGCCCCTCCCTGGAGGACTTCACCGAGCAGACCCCGCTCACCGTGGGCAGCCCCCAGCAGGTCATCGAACGGACGCTCACCTTCCGCGAGCACGTCGGCGACTACCAGCGCCAGCTTTTCCTGATGGACCACGCCGGGCTGCCGCTGAAGACCGTCCTGGAGCAGCTCGACCTGCTGGGCGAGGAGGTCGTGCCCGTGCTGCGCGAGGAGTTCGCCAAGGGACGGCCCGCCGAGGTCCCCGACGCCCCGACCCACGCGTCCCTGTCGGCCGCCCGCGAGCGGACTCCCGCCGCCCGATGACCTCCGGCGGCCCGCCGCCGCCCCACGCGGACCCGAGCCGGCCACCGGCCCGGGTCCGCCGCCGGTTCGGCCGAGGCAGCTTCCTCTGCGGGGCGCCCCAGGGCCTGTTCCGGAACGACGCGAACGCCGAACGCCCAACGCCGCCCCACTCAGCGTTTCCCCCGCCCACCACTTCCACTTCGACTGCCAAGGGAGCACACCGTGGCACAAGCCGCAGTCACCCCTGCCGAAAAGCCGGCGCATCCGGCCCTGCCCCGAGCCCTGACCGTGCTGACCGTCGTCAGCGGTTTCCTCGACGCCGTCAGCTATCTCGGCCTGGGACACGTCTTCACCGCCAACATGACCGGCAACGTCGTGATCATCGGCTTCGCCGCCGTGGGCACGCCGGGGTTCTCGGTCGTCGGGTCGCTCGTCTCGCTCGCGGCGTTCCTGGCCGGTTCGGTCTGTGCCGGACGGGTCGAGCGGTTCCACCGTGAGCGTCCGCAGCAGACCTGGGTACGGACGGTGCTCACGGCGGAGGCCCTGCTGCTCGCGGTCGCCACCGTGGCCGCCTTCGCCTCCGCCCCCACCGACCTGCTGATCGCCCTGGTCGCGCTCGCCATGGGGCTGCGCAACGGCACCGTACGCAAACTGGCCGTGCCCGACCTCACCACCACCGTCCTGACCCTGACCCTGACGGGTCTGGCGTCCGAGTCGTCGCTGGCCGGCGGCACCAACCCGAGGGCCGGGCGCCGGCTGCTGGCGGTCGCGTCCATGCTCGTCGGCGCCGCGGCCGGCGCCGCCCTGGTCAACCACGTGGGACTGGGCTGGCCGATGCTGGTCAGCACGGTCCTCGTCGCCGCGGTGGCGCTCGGCTACCGCGACCGTCCCTGACCCCGGCCGCACGGTGCCCTGCTCGCTGACCGCGGGCAGGGCACCGTGCTGTTCCCGTACCCCCCTTGCACGAGGCCGGACACACCTGGACACACCCGAACACGCCTGTGCCGCCCCACCGTCGCAGGCGGGGCGGCACAGGGTCCAGGCGGCTCAGAGGCGCGCGAGCGGAGTCTCCACGAGGTGTTCGGCGAGGAACCACACATGGGTCTCACCGGCGCGGACCACCTGGGAGACGAGGAGGTCGTTGGTGCCGTCATCGCCCATCTCGGCGGCACGCGCCGCGGCCTCACGGCTCTCGATCAGGATCGCCTCATGGGCGCGCAGCAGGCGCGAGAGCATCGCCGGCACCTGCTCGGTCCCGTCGGGGGGACGCGGGATCGAGGTGAGTTCGGCCGCGTGCCGGGGGTCCCCCACGGCCACGCCGCCCAGGCTCTGCACGCGTTCGGCGAGCGCGTCCACCAGCGCGAGCTGCTCGGCCGCGTGCTTGTCGAAGAGCTGGTGCAGCTGGAAGAAGGTGGCACCGCGCACCGTCCAGTGACTCTTCTTGTAGAGGGAGTACAGGATCTGGGTGTCCGCGAGCACCCGGTTGAGGCGCTGGCACGAGTAGGCCCGGGTGTCGTGGGTCAGGCCGATCGGGAAGAGCTTGACGCTCCCGAACGTCTGTACCTCCGGGCCGTTCTGCTGGACCATCGGCTGGCTGGACGCCGCGGTGGCGGTCGTCTGTTCCATGGGGGTTCTCCTGGTAGGGGCGGAAAGTGCACCGGCCGGCCGAGCCGGATCGTGGCTCGGCCGGCCGGAGAGGGAGGGCGGATGCCCGCCCGCGTCGGGGGCCGTCCCCGGGCGTACCGGCCGAGCCGGTACGCCGGGTACGAGGTGTCGCGTCGGCGTGAGCCGGGTGCCGGGACGCGGTCAGCCCGCCGCGTGCTCGCCCATGACGGACTGCGCGTACACGACGCCCATCCCGTAGGCGCCGCCGTGCTCCTTGACGATCTCCATGACCGCCCCGTACGTCTCCTGGCGGGCCCAGTCGCGCTGGAGCTCCAGCAGGACCTGGACCCAGGTCACCGGGACGGCGCCCGCGGCGACCATGCGCTGCAGGGCGTGCTCGTGCGCCGCCGGGCTGACGCCGCCGGAGGCGTCGGCGACGACGTACACCTCGTAGCCCTGGCCCAGCGCCGACAGGGCCGGGAGCACCAGGCACACCTCGGTCCACAGACCGGACAGGATGATCTTCTTGCGGCCGGTGGCCTTGACGGCCTCCACGAACGCGGCGTCCTCCCAGGCGTTCATGGTGCTGCGGTCGATGACCTCCTGCCCCGGGAAGACCGCGGCGAGCTGCGGCAGGATGGGGCCGGAGAAGGACTCCGCGGCCACGGTGCTGAGCACGACCGGGACGTCGAAGGCCCGCGCGGCCTTCGCCAGGCCGACGGTGCTGTTGATGATGGAGGTGCGGTCGCCGCTGCCGGTGCCGAAGAACATCTGCGGCTGGTGGTCGACGAAGAGCATGACGGCGTTGTCCGGGGTGAGCAGGTCGGGGCTGGGGGCAGCCTTCACCTGGGCGAAGTCGACCATGAGTGGTTCCTCTCCGAAAAAGGCATAACCGCTCCCGCGGGAAGCGCGGGGCGAATGGGACGGCGGCGCCTCGGGGCGCCGCGGGTCGGGGACGGGCAGGCCGCACCGCGCACCGGTCGGGGCACGGTTTCGGCGGCCTGACGCCACGACAACGAAGTTAGCCGGGTACGCCGGCCGCTTCTTTCCCCACGGCGCCCTGTGCTGTTCCGGCACTGCACAGCACGAAGGGCGCAGATCCGCTGCCGGAACTTCTGCCTGCGTTTCTGCCTGGAGGAAGAAGTGGACCACTGCTTGGCTGTTCGGTGCGGGCGGGAACCCGGGCCTCGCCGAAGCGGTCCGGTCACGCTCCGGCGAGGTCGCTGCCCGTACGACGAGTCGTCCGGCCCTGTCCGGGCACCGGCTGCGCCTTCTGGGGCAGAGGCAGCCGTCCGTCCCCTTCCCGTCCGCTGCCGCCCCGCAGTCATGTCCCCTGAGGGGAGAGCAACTTGAGTCTCGTGTTGACGACCGCCTCCGTGCCGGACCACGACAAGGTCACGTACTGGAACAACGCGGTGAGCAGGACCCTCGTACCGATGACGGTCGCACCGCGGGACGACGGCCCGTTCGACGGCCGGATCGCCACCCACCGCCTGGGATACCTCCAGGTCTCCACCATGGAGGCCGACGCGGAGCGGGTCAGCCGCACCCCGGCGCTGATCGCCCGGTCGTCGGAGCCACTGGTGGCCATCGGTGTCCAGATGTCGGGCACGGCCACCTTCATCCAGGACGGCCGGCGCGCCGAGGTGGGCGAGGGGGACCTGGTGGTGTACGACACGTCCCGGCCGTACTCCTTCGACTACCCGCGGCGGTTCACCTCGCACGTCTTCCAGCTGCCCCGCCGCGTGCTGGGCGTGGCGGACAGCGACATCCGGCAGGTCACGGGCAACGCCATCGGCACCGGGGACGGCTTCGGCGCGATGCTGCTCCCGTTCCTGGCCAACCTGGCGTCCTCGGCGAACAGTTACTCGCCGGCCGTCGCGGACCGGCTGGCCGGCAATGTCGTCGACCTGCTCGCCACCCTGATCGCCGAGCGGTCGCACCCCGGGGGCACGGACGCCGACACGTCCCGCAGCCACCTGCTGACGCGCGTCCGCGAGCACATCAACCGGAACCTGGGCGACCCGGACCTGTCACCGGAGAACATCGCCCGGACCCACCGGATCTCCGTGCGGTACCTGCACCGGCTCTTCCAAGGGGAGGGCACCACCGTCGGCCGGCTCATCCAGCAACGGCGCCTGGAGGAGTGCGGCCGGGAGCTGGCCCGCCGCGGCAGGACGACTCCCACCGTGTCCGCCGTGGCCCAGCGCTGGGGATTCGTCAACCCCGCCCACTTCAGCCGGGCGTTCCGCGCCGCCTACGGGGTCTCCCCCCGCGAATGGCGCAACCTGCGCACCGCCCAGGACGAGGGCGCGCGCCCCGTCGTGGTCACCTCCACGCCCGGGAGCGTCCGGGCGACCGCCGCCGATGCCCGCGGCGCCGACCGGCCCTTGGCTGTCCTCCCGTCCTTCAGGGGATAAGGTGCCGCTCGAAGCCACCTGGGCCACCGCTGCCCACGGGTGGCGGTGGCCCAGGTGGCGGTATCGCCTTCCACCTCTCGGCCAGGCATCTGGCCTTCCGAACAACCCATGCACTTCAGGACCTTTGGCCCCTCCGCAGGAGACCGTGTGACCGACTTCGCCCCCTCGCCCGCTCGGCACCCGGTTCTGGATCGTTCCACCCGGGAGTTCGTGGACAGGTACACCTGTCCGCTGCCGGTGCACGAACGGGACCTGGGACAGGCCCGGTCGGAGCTGGTCCGTCTGCAGCACGAGGAAAACGATCCCTTCGACGAGGAAGCCATCTCCACGGAGTGGTTCGCGCTGCCGGGCGGGCCGACCGGCCACGTACGGGTGCAGGTGGTCAGACCGGCCGACAGCGTCGGCGAGATCCCCGTCGTGCTGTTCCTGCACGGGCTGGGCTGGGTCCTGGGAGACGCCGGCACCCATGAGCGCATGGTGCGCGAGTTCGCCCTCGGCACGGACGCGGCCGTGGTCTTCGTCGAGTACGAGCGCGCGCCCGAGGCGCGGTACCCGGTCGCCGTCGAGCAGTGCTACGCGGTCGCGAAGTGGATCTACGAGCGAGGTGGCGAGATCGGCCTGGACGGGAGCCGGATGGCCGCCGTGGGCGACTCGGCGGGCGGCAACCTGGTGGCGGCGCTGACCTTGCTCGCCAAGGAGCGCGGCGGGGTGCGGCTGGTGCAGCAGGTGCTGCTCTGCCCGGTCACCGACGCCGACTTCGACACCCCCTCGTACCACGAGTTCGCCAAGGGGTACTTCCTCGGCCGCGAGACCATGCGCTGGTTCTGGGACCAGTACCTGCCCGACGTGCGCCGGCGCAGCGAGGCCACCGCGTCACCGCTCCAGGCCTCTCTTGAGCAGCTCACCGGGCTCCCCCCGGCGCTGGTGGTCACCAGCGAGGCCGACGTGGTGCGCGACGAGGGCGAGGCCTACGCGGCGAAGCTCCGTGCGGCCGGCGTGGCGGTGGTCTCGATGCGCTACCACGGCACGATCCACGGGTTCATGGTGTTCGACCCCCTGCGCGGCACGGACGCCGCCCGGGCGGCCCTGATCCAGACCCTCGACACCGTCCACGTCGCCCTGCACCGGCACGGCGGCTGACCCCTCGGGGGCAGCCGCCCGAAGGTGCGCCCAGGGCACAGCCCCCGTGCGCGAGCAGGCAGGCGACGCCTGCCGCAGCGGGTTGGCTTCGGGGTGCGGCCGCGCAACGGCAGACCAACGGGCCGGTACGGGCCGCCGCACCCGCCCGAGAGACGAGGAAGACCACCGTGGACCCCTTCAAGATCGTGGCCGTTTCGGCCGGCCTCAGCCAGCCCTCGTCGACCCGCCTGCTGGCCGACCGGCTCGCCGAGGCGACCCGGCACTCGCTCCAGGACCACTCGCCCCGCCCCGTGGACGTCCAGGTGGTCGAGCTGCGCGAACTGGCCGTCGACATCGCGCACAACCTGGTGACCGGCTTCCCCGGCCCGGCGCTGCGCGCGGCGGTCGACGCGGTGACCGGCGCGGACGGCGTCATCGCCGTGACACCGATCTTCAGCGCCTCGTACAGCGGGCTGTTCAAGTCCTTCGTCGACGTCATCGACAACACCGAGCTGATCGGCAAGCCGGTGCTGATCGGGGCCACCGGTGGCACGGCCCGGCACTCGCTGGCCCTGGAGCACGCGCTGCGCCCGCTCTTCGCCTACCTGTGCGCGCACGTGGTGCGCACCGCGGTCTTCGCGGCCTCCGAGGACTGGGGCGCGGGGGACGCCCAGTCCGACGGCCTGGGCGTGCGCATCACCCGCGCGGGTGAGGAACTGGCCGAACTCGTGCTCAAGGAGCCGGGCGGCACGGCGCGGGACGAGGCCGTCGTCCCCTTCGCGGAGCAGTTGGCCACTTATCGAATCCCGCGGTAGGCGCCGTCCGCGACGTGTCGCCGGACAGGGCGCACTCCTGATCTCCCTCAGGGCCCTGTCCGTGGGCGGCACCGCAGGGCTCCCGTGGTGACCGGACGACCTGGGCAGGTCGTCCGG